>NZ_CP024636.1:1160804-1307620 GCF_009728735.1 Pantoea phytobeneficialis | reverse complement strand
TTTCCCGTTGCCGGGCAACAGGCAGAGGTCGAGTTTGTTTTTACTGACATCAATACCGAGATAAATCATAAGACAGCTCCCTTTCACATGAACCATCACGCCATCTTGCCTTGTACATACGAAGTCAGAGCTTCTGGTTACCGTTCAGAGTAGATGCTGGCGTGAAAGGAGAAACGGAGGGCTTTAAGCTACGGCACAAGATCGGGTCTTAAGCGGCGCGACAAGCTGCCTCCGTTTCGTGTAACGGGTAGCTAACCAGTTACAACTTCAAGATACAAGCGGCGCGATTTATCGCGCAGTTTTTTCCAGCCACGCGCGGAATTGCGCGATAAATCGCGCCGCTACGCTTCAGGGCAATGTCAGATAACGGCCACAGTCATCCTGCTGCGCGTCATCCGTAAGATACGGGATTTCGCCCAGACACGGCGCATCAAGACGCTGACGCAATGTTGCCAGATATTCCTGATGCCGCTTACCCGGCGGTTGAATAGTATTGGCGATCCAGCCTGCAAGGCGCAGGCCACTCGCATGCACGGCGGCGGCAGTTAGCATCGCATGGTTGATACAACCCAGTTTGATACCCACCACCAGGATCACCGGCAACTGCTCAGCCACCACCCAATCAGCATAGGTTTGCGTTGCCGACAACGGAGTAAACCATCCGCCCGCGCCTTCTACCAATACCCATTCTGCCTGTTGCTCCAGCTCCCGTAGCCCGGCAGACAGTCCGGCAAAATCGATTGGCCTGCCCTCTTCGGCACTGACGATATGCGGTGACGTGGGTTCAAGAAAAGCCAGCGGATTGACCTGCTCATAACGCAACGCCAGCGAGCTGTAGCGTTGCAGCGCCAGCGCATCGCTGTTGCGGATGCCTTCGGCAGTTTGCTCACAACCCGAGGCCACCGGCTTGTAACCTGCGGTGACCCATCCGGCAGCTCCCGCCGCCTGTAGCAACGCGCCACTGGCTACCGTCTTGCCGACTTCGGTGTCGGTACCTGTAATAAACCAGCGTTTCATGCCGTTAAGATTCCATACATCAGATGATAACTCAGGCGATAACCCGCCTCGTCCTGTGGCCAGCACTGCTCCAGCCGGGCCAACTGACTCCGCGTCAGTAATCCGCCCTGGCGTCCATCGTGCAGATGGGTTGCGCCAATGCCTTTCAGCGAACGCATCGCGTTGAGCGCGCTGGGAAAATGTAAGGTGATGGTTTGCAGCGTGCTGTGCAGCGCCATGCCATCGGTCGCGGCGGCGATTTGCGCCGCGCTGAGAAAACGGTTGGCGTGCTGACGTCCATCCAACTGCGCCCACGCCTGATGAACCTCATTGAGCGAACCGGCCAGCAAAGTGGAAAACAGCACGCTGCCGCCGGGGCGAGTCACGCGCAGAAATTGCTGCAAAGCAGTGCGCAGATCGCTACTCCATTGCACCGCGAGGTTGCTCCACACGCCATCAACGCAGGCATCCGGCAGCGGCAGAGCATCAATATCGCCCTGCACATAATGATGTGCCGAGTGTTGCCGGGCCGCGCTATTCAGCATGGTTGGTGACAGGTCAAGCGCAGTCAGGGTACGTCCACGGTCGCGCCAGTAGCGGCTGTACCAACCGGTGCCACATCCGGCATCCAGCAGGTGCGGGCCAAATCCGGCCGGTGCCAGCGCCAGCAGGGCATCACCACTCTGGCGTTGCAACTCGGCATGCTGCTCATAATGTTGTGCCGCCCGACCAAACGCCTGAGCAATCGCCTGTTTATTGATGTGCAGCGTCATACAGCGCCTCCAGCAGACGATCGATATCGTCAAAACCATGTGCGGCGGTCAGGGTGATGCGAAGGCGTGCTGTGCCCGGTGGCACCGTCGGGGGACGAATGGCGCTGACCCAGCAGCCCGCCGCCTTCAACCGCTGTGATAACGCCAGCGCAGCACTGTTCTCACCGACCACCAACGGCTGGATGGCGCTGGCCGATGGCATCAACTGCCAGGGGAGATCTGCCGCTCCAGCGCGAAAACGCGCGATATTGGCGTGCAACTGCGCACGCAATTCATCGCCCTGCTGAATTTGCTGTAACGCCGCCAGCAGCGCGAAGCACTGCGCGGGCGGCATGGCGGTCGAGTAGATCAAATGGCGGGCAAACTGTTCCACATAATCGGCGGTCGCGTCATCGCACAACAAAGCGGCACCGCTGACGCCAAAGCCTTTGCCGAAGGTGACGATCAGTAATTCTGGCTTCACCTGCTGCTGCCAGCAGCTACCACGACCTTGCTCACCGGTCACGCCAATACCATGTGCATCATCGACCAGCAGCCAGCCGTTGGCGCGTTGCGTTTCAGCAGCCAGCTGCGCCAGCGGTGCGCTGTCGCCATCCATGCTGAAGACGCCTTCGGTGACCACCAGGGTGTTACCCTCCACCGGCGTTGCCAACAGCTTTGCCAGGCTGGCGGGCTGATTGTGGGCAAAACGGCGCAGCGTGGCCGGGCTGTGGCTGGCAGCATCCAGTAACGAGGCGTGCGCCAGCTTGTCGGCCACAATCCGATCCGACTTTTCCGCCAGCAGATGGATCACCGCCTGATTGGCGGCGAAACCCGAGATAAACAGCAGCGCACGGCGATAACCCAGCCAGTCGGCCAGTTGTTCTTCCAGTTGCGCATGATAACGGCTGAAACCGGTCACATGTCCCGATGCACCCGCGCCAGCCCCGGCCTCAGCGGCCCCCTGTTGCCAGGCGGCAATCACTGCCGGATGCTGACTCAGGCCAAGATAATCGTTGCTGGAAAAGTGGCGATAGCGTTGCCCGGCGACGGTCAGCTCGCGCACGTTGTTGTGTTCCACGCGGATACGCTGACGCCAGCCGTCGGCGGCACGCCGCGCCGCCAGCGCCTGTTCGATGCGTTGCGACCAGCTCATTACACCGCCGCGTTGTAAAACTGCGCGGTATCGGCATGCAACAGCTGTTCACTCAACTGATATTGCTGTTCGTTATCACCGGCGGTGGTGGCGGTATGCTCCGGGTTGAGTCCCAGTTTACGGAACAGAATCAAATCCTTGTCTTCTTCCGGGTTCGGCGTGGTCAGCAGCTTGCAGCCGTAGAAAATCGAGTTTGCCCCGGCCATAAAACACATCGCCTGGGTCTGTTCGCTCATCTGCTCACGACCGGCAGAAAGGCGGACATGAGAAGACGGCATCATGATACGGGCCACCGCAATGGTTCGGATAAAATCGAACGGCTCGACATCGTCGTTATCCGCCAGCGGCGTGCCTTTAACTTTCACCAGCATGTTGATCGGCACGCTTTCCGGCGGTGTCGGCAGGTTCGCCAGTTGCACCAGCAGACCGGCACGATCTTTTACCGTTTCGCCCAGGCCGACGATACCGCCCGAACACACCTTAATGCCCGCACCACGCACTTTGTCGAGGGTATCGAGGCGTTCCTGGTAGCTGCGCGTGGTGATGATGTTGCCGTAGAATTCCGGCGAGGTATCGAGGTTATGGTTGTAAAAATCCAGACCGGCATGCGCCAGGCGCTGCGCCTGGGTGTCGTTGAGGGTGCCGAGGGTCATACAGGTTTCCATCCCCATCGCTTTCACGCCCTGCACCATCTGCTCCAGGTAAGGCATGTCACGATCGTGCGGGTTTTTCCACGCCGCCCCCATACAGAAACGGCTCGAACCGGCAGCTTTGGCTTTGCGCGCCGATTCCAGCACCGCTTCCACCTCCATCAGACGTTCCGATTCCAGCCCGGTTTTGTAGCGCGCGCTCTGCGGGCAATATTTACAATCTTCCGGGCAGGCGCCGGTTTTGATCGACAGCAGGGTACTGACCTGCACCTGACGCGGGTCGAAATGTTGGCGATGTACCTGCTGCGCCTCAAACATCAGCTCAAGGAAAGGTTTATCGAATAGTGCCTGGGCTTGTGCCAGTGTCCAGCGATGTGCCATTGCTTCACTCCAGAAAAGGGTTCATCCTGACGATTAACGTGGTTATACTTGTAAACTATATTTTTTATTTTTGGTTTACAATACCCATGTTCACTCAGGACGATCTCAATTTCGACCGCCAGCATATCTGGCATCCCTACACCTCAATGCGTGATCCCCTGCCCTGCTACCCGGTCGTCGCGGCGCATGGCTGCCAGTTGCAACTGGCGGATGGACGTGAATTAGTGGATGGCATGTCGTCATGGTGGGCGGCGATCCACGGTTATAACCATCCACGTCTTAATCAGGCATTGCAGGACCAACTGGCGCAGATGTCGCATGTGATGTTTGGTGGCATCACCCACCCGGCAGCGGTGGAGCTGTGCCGTCAGTTGGTGGCGATGACGTCAGCCCCCCTGGAATGTGTGTTCCTCGCCGATTCGGGGTCGATCGCCGTCGAAGTGGCGATGAAAATGGCGCTGCAATACTGGTTGGGACGGGGGGAAACCCGACAAAAATTTCTCACACTGAAACGCGGTTATCACGGCGACACGTTCGCCGCGATGTCGGTGTGCGATCCGCAAAACTCGATGCACAGCTTGTGGCGCGGTTATCTGCCGGAACACCTGTTCGCGGCCGCACCGGAGCGAGGGTTTGATGATGCGTGGGATGACGCTGATTTCGCCGATTTTGCCCGTCTGGCGGAGCAACATCACCGGCAGATTGCCGCAGTGATCCTGGAGCCCATTGTGCAGGGCGCAGGGGGGATGCGTTTTTATCATCCGCGTTATCTGCAACGGGTGCGTGAGCTGTGCGATCGCTACGGTTTGTTGCTAATTGCCGACGAGATTGCCACCGGCTTTGGCCGCAGCGGCAAGTTGTTCGCCTGCGAACATGCCGGGATCGTGCCGGATATTTTATGTCTGGGCAAAGCCCTGACGGGCGGCACTATGACGCTCTCCGCCACCCTTACCACTCGCGCAGTGGCCGATACCATCAGCAACAGCGCCGCCGGCTGCTTTATGCATGGCCCAACCTTTATGGGTAATCCGCTGGCGTGCGCGGTCGCGGTGGAAAGCCTGAAGATGGTGAACGAAGGTCACTGGTCGGCGCAGGTGGCACAGATTGAGCAGCAGCTACGCGCGGCATTGCTGCCGTTAGCTGACCATCCGGCCGTAGCGGATGCACGCGTTCTGGGGGCGATTGGTGTGATTGAGACTCGTCGGGCAGTGGATATGGCAGCCCTGCAACAGTTCTTTGTCGAGCGCGGGGTGTGGATCCGTCCGTTTGGGCGGTTGATCTACCTGATGCCACCCTATGTGATCACGGCGGCGGAGCTGACGAAGTTGACCGACGCCGTACGCGATGCGCTGGATTTTTCGCACCATTTTCAGGGGTGAAAAACAGCGCGATACATCGCACCGCTACCATTCCCCCCGTAACGGCGCGATTAATCGCGCAAGGTTTTAGCGATTTATCGCGTAATGACTTAACCCAGTGGGTGAATCACCACCCACATTGGGCCTTGTCCGACGGCATAACGCGCCAGCGGCGTCAGCAGACCGCGATCGTCGCTGATTTTGTAGACCTCAATATGGTGCGATTTCTGCCCGGCTGCAACCAGATATTTCCCGCTGTTGTCGATATTAAAACCACGCGGTTGCGTCTCTGTCGGCTGGAAGCCCTCGATGTTCAACAAGCCGCCATCTTCGCTGACGTTGAATACGGTAATGGTGCTGCTGGTGCGATCGCAGGCATACAGGAAACGGCCATCCGGCGTCAGATGGATATCCGCTGCCCAGCGGGTGCCGCTGAAATCCGCAGGCATCATATTCAGGCTCTGCACACGCTCCACTTCGCCGTGTGCATTGCTTAACGCCCAGACATCTACGCTGCTGTCCAGTTCGTTGACGCAATAGCTATAGTTGCCATTCGGGTGAAACGCCATATGACGCGGGCCAGCGCCTTCAACCGTGGTGACCTGGGCTTGCGCGGCGGGTGTCAGGCTGCCATCGTTGCCTAACTGGAACAAACAAATACGATCCTGCTTTAGCGCCGGCACAAACAGCGTCTGGTTTTTCACATCAATATTGGCGGAGTGACAACCTTCCAGCCCGCCGATCACCTGGCTCGGAGCCTGCGGCAGACCATCGCTACCAATTGGGCTGATGCTGACACAGGCATCATTGTAAGAACCGCAGAACAGGAAGTTACCCTGGCGATCGGTAGAAATGTGCGTCGGGCTTCCCGGCAGCGGTGCCTCTCCGGCTTCGCTCAGGGTGCCATCCGCGGCAATACGGTATGCCAGCACGCGAAAATTCGGACGCACGCCAACATAGAGGAAATCTTTCTTCGGGCTGACCACCATCGGCTGCACCTGACCAGCCACATCCGTCACCTGTAATAACGTCAGCGCGCCATCTTCCTGTAACTGCCAGGCGTGAATCTGCTGGCTCTCGGGGCTGGCGGTATACACGACTTGTTTCATGCGTTCTCCTTGTTCGGCTTGCTGAAAGGGTATCACTCTAGCGCGTTTCATTTTGCCGCGCAGGAATCATTTGTGCCCTGCTTTTTGTCTCAAAGGCGTTACCCGGTGTAGACTGGTTGCTTTGTAACCCAGACGGAAAGAGTAATGAGCTACCGCGTAATCGCCCTTGATCTTGACGGCACCCTGTTGACCCCGCGTAAAACCATTCTGCCTGAATCCCTTGAAGCCCTGGCCCGCGCGCAGCAGGCAGGCGTCAAAGTGCTGATTGTTACCGGTCGCCACCATTGTGCCATCCATCCTTTTTATCAGGCACTGCAACTGGATACACCCGCTATCTGCTGTAACGGTACTTATTTGTATGATTATCAGGCGAAAAAGGTGCTGGCCTCCGATCCGCTGGAAAAATCTCAGGCGGTGCGGGTGATCGAGATGCTGGATGAACAGCAGATTCACGGCCTGCTGTATGTCGATGACGCGATGCTTTACCAGGAGCCGACCGGCCATGTGACACGTACCCTTACCTGGGCGGAATCACTGCCTGCGGCACAACGTCCGACCTTCCTCCATGTGCCGAGCCTGGTTCAGGCTGCGCACGATGCACAGTCGATCTGGAAGTTCGCCCTGTCCCATGCCGATACCCACGCACTGCAACAATTTGCCGAGCGCACCGAAGCCGAACTGGGGCTGGCGTGTGAATGGTCATGGCACGATCAGGTGGATATCGCCCAGCGCGGCAACAGCAAAGGCAAACGCCTTGCGCAGTGGGTGGAGAGCCAGGGATTAAGCATGAAAGACGTGCTGGCGTTTGGTGATAACTACAACGACCTCAGTATGCTGGAAGAAGTCGGTCTGGGCGTGGCGATGGGCAATGCCGACGACGCGATCAAAGCACGCGCCGGCAAAGTGATTGGCACCAATCTGGAGCCGGGCATTGCCGAAGTGATTTACCAGGAAATTCTGTAAAATCCGCGCGATAAATCGCGCCGCTACGGATTTCCCGACATCAGGGCGTAATCGACACGCTTTTAATCTGGGCATACAGCCACTGATCCGGCCGAATGCCCAGCTCATCCCGCGCCCAAGGCGAAATACGCGCCCACAGCTCGCTGATGCCAATGCGCAGCTTAACCTCTACCTGATCGTCAATCTCCAGCAATTCAACCACCTGTGCGGGCAGGATGTTACGAATTGAGGTGTTTTGCGGCGGTTGCAATGCCAGCGACACATCGGCTGACGCGATACGAATGCGTAACGCGGTTTTCAGCGGCTGATTGACCCGGCTGACCCAGATATGTTGATCGCCGAGTGACAGCGCTGTCATCGGGTAATCAGGATGCTGCTCCAGCACCTGGACGCGAAGTACGCTGGTGCGATCGCTGGCCGGTAGCCACGGGCGCATCGCCGCACTGCTCCACACCTTCTCCAGCGAGCCAAAGGCTTTGACTTTACCGCTGTCCAGCACCAGCACGTTATCCGCCAGTTGCAGGATCTCGTCAAGGCTGTGCGACACGTACAACAGCGGAATATCCACCTGTTTCGCCAGCTTTTGCAGGTAAGGCATCAGTTCACGTTTACGTGGTAAATCCAGCGAGGCCAACGGCTCATCCATCAACAGAATATCCGGTGCCGTGAGCAGCGCGCGGCCAATCGCCACCCGCTGTTTCTCGCCGCCAGATAAAGAAGATGGCGCGCGACGCAGCAAGGCGTCGAGGCCCAATAACGCCACCAGGCTGTCGAATTGTGGTTTCATGGTAGCCGCCATACCGTATTGCAGATTGCCGCGCACGCTGTAATGCGGGAACAGGCGAGCATCCTGAAACACATAACCGATACGGCGTTTCTCTGGCGGTAAATTCAGTCCGGTGGCGGCATCAAACAACAGCCGTTCATCCAGTTTAATCTGCCCCTGCTGCGGCTGAGTTAACCCGCCAATCGCGTTGATCAACGAGGTTTTGCCCGCGCCAGAAACGCCAAAAATTGCGGTGATCCCTTTGCCGGGGATCTCCACGTCCACATCTAACTGGTGGGTGCCCAACTGCTGGGAAAAGTTCAGTGTCAGCATTAAACCCCCAGCCGCTTACGGCCCCAGCGGGCCAGCAGTTCCGACGCCACCAGCGACAGCAACGCCAGCACAATCGCCACCGCACACAAGCGCGCGGCGGCATTTTCCGCCCCCGGTGTTTCAATCAGGGTAAACATCGCTGACGGAATGGTGCGGGTTTCACCAGGTATATTCGACACGAAGGTGATGGTGGCACCAAACTCACCCAGCGAACGGGCAAAAGCCAGCACCGTACCGACAATGATGCCGGGAAAGGTCAGGGGTAAGGTAATGGTAAAGAACACGCGCCAGCGTCCTGCGCCGAGGGTGCGTGCCGCCTGTTCCAGTTTGGTATCTACCGCTTCCAGCGCCAGGCGAATGGCTCGCACCATTAACGGGAAAGCGATCACCGCCGCCGCCACCACCGCGCCACGCCAGCTAAAAGCAAAGCTGAAACCAAACCAGTCATATAACCAGGCACCGATAAAGCCACGCCGCCCGAGGGCAATCAGCAGCAAATAACCGACCACCACCGGCGGTAGCACCAGCGGTAGATGGATAACACTATCGAGCAGGGTTTTGCCCGGAAACTGGCAACGCGCCAGAATCCAGGCCATCAGGATGCCCAACGGCAGGCTACACAACACCGCCACAGTGGAGACTTTCAGGCTGAGAAACACCGCCTGCCATTCGGGATCACTCAATATCATTTCTTCGGCGTAAATCCATACTGTTTAAACACTGCGGCGGCTTCCGGCCCCTGCAAATACTTGAAGAAGGCTTCTACCGGCGCACGCTGATGTTCTTTGACGATCGCCATCGGATATTCGACCGGCTTATGGCTATCTTCCGGGAAACGCCCCACTACCTGCACTTTTTGGCTGGCTACTGCATCGGAACCGTAAACAATGCCATAAGGCGCTTCATTACGTTCCACCAGCGCCAGCGCAGCACGCACGTTGTTGGCCGGGGCCAGTAGCGGCACTAACGTATCCCACGCGCCCAGTTTCTGTAACGCTTCTTTTGCGTAGATCCCGGCAGGAACATGATCCGGGTCGCCCACCGCCAGACGCTGGCCCTTCAGCAGGCTTTTCCAGTCGGTTTGCGCATTGATGGTCACGGCTTTAGCGCTGTCGCTGCGCGGTGCCACCAACACCAAATCGTTACCCAACAGGGTTAAACGCGTGTTATCGATGACGCTTTTTTTCGCCACCGCATCGTCCATCCACTGCTGGTCAGCAGAGATAAACAGATCTGCCGGTGCACCCTGCTCAATCTGGCGCGCCAGTACCGACGACGACGCAAAGGACGACACCACTTCGACACCGGTTTTTTTCTGATACTGCGTGGCGATATCCTGCAACGCGTTGGTCAGTGAGGCCGCTGCAAACACGGTAATTTTCTCAGCAGCCAGTGCCTGTCCGGCCAGTGAAAAAGTCAGAACGGCAGCGGCACCCCAGCGGTAATGTTTTGATAGCATTTTTAGCTCCTTGTTACGTTATATACTGAATACTACAACGCTGGCTTCGATGCTGTCATGAAGTTTATATCGGCAGGATTTGGCGGAAGTTAAGAGCAAAACGCCCGCAAGATGCGGGCGTTGAAAAATCAATGTGAGTTGTTGGCGGGGCGATCGTCGCGGCGGCCAAATTTCGAGATGACGTTGAAGACTTCACCCAAGCCGTAAATTAAACCCAGCATGATAGCCATAACAATTGGCACCATAATGATGGCCACGGCCAGGCTTTTTAGCAGTTCCAGCATGGAAACCTCACGAAAATGATAAAAAAGTGATTGTAACGGCTTGAGAATAAACTGCCATGCCCTTTTCGTGCTTTTACTTTAGCGCATACAATTGGTGCCACTAACTTAAGGAGCTGACATGCAAGCTGAACTCTCTCTCCATATTCGCCTACAGCAGAAGTTGTTTGCCGATCCGCGCCGCATCGAACTTCTGAAGCGGATTAAGGAGACCGGCTCCATCAGCCAGGGAGCAAAACTGGCGGGTATCAGTTACAAAAGCGCCTGGGATGCCATCAACGACATGAACGGGATGGCAGATCAAACCCTGGTGGAACGCGCCACCGGCGGCAAAGGAGGTGGCGGTGCGCAACTGACACGTTACGGTGAGCGCCTGATCCAGCTGTTCCAGCTGATGGAGCAGATCCAGCAGAAAGCCTTTGATGTGCTGCAAAACGACACCCTGCCGCTCGATAGCCTGCTGGCGGCGATTGCGCGTTTCTCGCTGCAAACCAGCGCACGCAACCAACTGTACGGCACGGTACTGGCGCGTGATAATCAGCAGGTAGTGCAGCATCTTGAGGTGTTGTTAAGCGATGGCGTAACCCGCTTGCAGGTGGCGCTGACCCAGCGCAGTGCCGAACGTTTGCAACTGGAAAGCGGCAAAGAGGTGCTGGTGCTGATCAAAGCACCGTGGATTCAAGTCAGCCGCACAGCCAGCCACGGGGATAATCAGCTGCCGGTGCAGATAACCACCATTGAACCCGGTGAACAGGTGAGCGAGGTGTTGATGGCGCTACCTGGTGGAGAAACCCTGTGTGCCACGCTGCCGAATAGCGCAGTGACGCAGCAGAATCTGCAACCTGGCGACAACGTCACCGCCAGTTTTAATGCGGAACACGCCATCATCGCCACACTGCTCTGAAATCCCGGCCATGATTTGACTTCACCGACAGCGGTCGCTACAACTGAGTGACACGATGCATAAAATGGAACAAATCATGGCTTCATTGCAAATTTCGCAAGGCACGTTTCGTCTTAGCGACACCCGAGTACTGTCCCTCAATGATTTAACGCTTAACAGCGGAGAGAGCTGGGCGTTTGTCGGTGCCAACGGTAGCGGCAAATCCTCACTGGCCCGCGCGTTGTCCGGTGAATTGCCGCCGGGTAAAGGCAGCGTCACGCATAGCTTTCAACGTCCGACCCGCTTATCACTCGAACAGCTGCAAAAGCTGGTGACCGAAGAGTGGGAACGCAACAACACCGACATGCTCAGCGAAGGCGAGGATGACACCGGTCGCACGGCTGCGCAGATCATTCAGGATGAAGTCAAAGACGACGCGCGCTGTCAGGCGCTGGCGCTACAGTTTGGCATCAGCTACCTGCTGGATCGTCGTTTTAAATATCTCTCGACCGGCGAAACGCGTAAAACCCTGCTGTGCCAGGCGCTGATGGCGCAACCGGACCTGCTGATCCTCGATGAACCTTTTGATGGTCTGGATGTGGCGTCCCGTGCCAGCCTGGCGCAAACCCTGAGCGATCTGCATCAGCATGGCTACACCGTGGTTCTGGTGCTGAACCGCTTTGACGATATTCCCGACTTTGTCGATCAGGTAGGCGTACTGGCGGAGTGCACCCTCACCCACGTCGGCCAACGTCAGGCGATTCTGGCTGAAGCGCTGGTTGCCCAACTGGCGCACAGTGAAAAACTGTCCGGTATGGCGCTGCCGGAAGCCGATGCTCCCGATCAAATTCCCCCGCTGGCGGAGGATGCGCCACGGGTGATTCTGCGTAACGGCGTGGTGTCATATAACGACAAGCCGATTATCAACGGCCTGAGCTGGCAGGTAAATCCCGGTGAGCACTGGCAGATTATCGGCCCCAATGGCGCAGGCAAATCCACCCTGCTCAGCCTGGTGACCGGTGACCATCCGCAAGGCTACAGCAACGATTTAACCCTGTTCGGCATTCGTCGCGGCAGCGGAGAAACCATTTGGGACATCAAACAACATATTGGTTACGTCAGCAGCAGCCTGCACCTTGATTACCGTGTCAGCGTCAACGTGCGTACTGTGATCCTCTCCGGCTTCTTTGATTCCATCGGACTGTATCAGGCGGTGTCGGATCGGCAAAAATCGCTGGCGCGTCAGTGGCTGGCGTTACTGGGGATGGATAACGCGCTGGCCGATGCGCCCTTCCATAGCCTCTCCTGGGGCCAGCAGCGGCTGGTGCTGATTGCGCGTGCGTTGGTGAAACATCCGGCGCTGCTGATTCTGGATGAACCGTTGCAGGGTCTGGATCCCATCAACCGTCAACTGGTGCGACGCTTTGTCGATGTGCTGATTGGCGAAGGTCGTACCCAGTTGTTGTTTGTTTCCCACCACGCCGAAGATGCGCCACAGTGCATCACCCATCGCCTGAGCTTTGTCGCGCAGGATGGCGGTGACTATGGGTATCAGCAAGAAAAGCTGCGTTAAAACCCGCGCGATAAATCGCGCCGCTACGCTAGCGGCGTGATTTATCGCGCATCACACCATCAATGTAACCGTTACCATTTCATTGCCCACATATTCGGCAAACACGCCTGATAACCCCACAAAATGAGAATCGTCACCTTGTGTAAACGATACCATTTATCCAGACTGGATCACGCTTTCAGTCTGACCTTTATGCTACTTTGAACGCAGTCATTTTTATCTGTTTGTCGTTTACCAGGATCCAACATGGAAAAATTTAACCCGGTCGATCATCCGCATCGCCGTTATAACCCGCTGAGCGATCAGTGGGTATTGGTTTCGCCACATCGCGCCAAGCGTCCGTGGCAGGGCGCACAGGAAACGCCGGCGCTGGAAACATTGCCGGCACACGATCCCGACTGCTTCCTCTGCGCCGGTAATACCCGCATCACCGGTGATAAAAATCCCGATTATAAAAGCACTTACGTCTTCACTAATGACTTTGCCGCGCTGATGACCGACACGCCTGATGCGCCGCAAAGCGACGATATTCTGATGCGTTGCGAAAGCGCGCGCGGCACCAGCCGGGTGATCTGCTTCTCGCCGGATCATAGCAAAACCCTGCCGGAACTGCCGCTCAGCGCGCTGGAAGAGATCGTACGTACCTGGCAGGAACAAACCGCCGATCTCGGTCAGCACTACCCGTGGGTGCAGGTGTTTGAAAACAAAGGTGCAGCGATGGGCTGCTCTAACCCCCATCCGCACGGTCAGGTATGGGCAAACAGCTTTTTGCCGAATGAGGCACAGCGGGAAGACCATCTCCAGCGTCGCTATTACGCCGAAAAAGGCACACCGATGCTGCTGGACTACGCCGCGCGTGAACTGAACGATGGTAGCCGTACCGTAGTAGAAACCGACCACTGGCTGGCGGTGGTGCCCTGGTGGGCCGCGTGGCCGTTTGAAACGCTGCTGCTGCCAAAAGCGCAGGTGAAACGCATCACCGATCTGACCGACGCGCAACGCAAAGATCTGGCGCTGGCGATCAAGCTGCTCACCAGCCGCTACGACAACCTGTTCCAGTGCTCCTTCCCCTACTCAATGGGCTGGCACGGCGCGCCTTTTAACGGTGAAGCCAACGATCACTGGCAACTGCACGCGCATTTCTATCCGCCGCTGCTGCGCTCAGCAACGGTGCGCAAATTTATGGTTGGCTACGAGATGCTGGCCGAAACCCAACGTGATTTAACGGCAGAACAGGCGGCTGAACGCCTGCGTTCTGTCAGCGATGTCCATTTCCGCGAGGCGCAATAAATGTCATTAAAATCCATTACACAACAGACGTTCGTCGAGACATTTGGTTATCAGCCGAGCCACAGCATTCAGGCACCTGGTCGCGTTAACCTGATTGGTGAACACACCGACTATAATGATGGTTTCGTGCTGCCCTGCGCCATTGATTATCAAACCGTGATTGCCTGTGCCAAACGCGATGACCGCCAGGTGCGCGTGGTGGCGGTGGATTACGATAACCAGCAAGACAGTTTCTCACTGGATGCGCCGATTGAGCCGGTAAAAGAACCGATGTGGGCCAATTATGTGCGCGGCGTGGTGAAACATCTGCAAAAACGCGATGCCAGCTTTGGCGGCGTGGATATGGTGATCAGCGGTAACGTGCCGCAGGGCGCGGGCCTGAGTTCTTCGGCGTCGCTGGAAGTGGCGGTGGGCACCGTGTTCCAACAGTTGTATCAACTGCCGCTCGACGGCGCAGCCATTGCCGTGAACGGTCAGGAAGCGGAAAACCAGTTTGTCGGTTGTAACTGCGGCATCATGGATCAGTTGATCTCGGCGCTGGGTAAGCAGGATCACGCCATGCTGCTGGATTGCCGTAGCCTCAGCACCCGCGCCGTTTCGATGCCGGCAGATGTGGCAGTGGTGATCATCAACTCCAACTTCCGCCGGACGCTGGTGGGCAGTGAATATAACACCCGTCGCGAGCAGTGTGAAACCGGTGCACGTTTCTTCAATAAACCCGCGCTGCGCGATGTCACCCTGGCGGAATTCGAAGCGGCTGAAGATCAGCTCGATCCGCTGGTGGCAAAACGTGTCCGTCATGTGATTACCGAGAATGCGCGCACGCTGGAAGCCGCCGACGCGCTGGCAGCGGGCGATCTGACGCGAATGGGTGTCCTGATGGCCGAATCACACGCCTCAATGCGTGATGATTTCGAAATCACCGTGCCGCCGATTGACCAGTTGGTGGAGATCGTCAAAGCTGAGATCGGACCGCGCGGCGGTGTGCGAATGACCGGTGGCGGCTTTGGCGGCTGCATCGTGGCCCTGATGCCAACCGATTTGGTGGATCAGGTAAAAGCGGCAGTGGCCGGGCAGTATGAAGCCCAAACCGGTATCAAAGAAACCTTCTACGTGTGTAAAGCCTCTGAAGGAGCTGGCCAATGGTAAATGATGTGCAATCACATGCACCGGATGGACAACCGTGGCGCATTACCGTGTTACGTAATCATAACGGTATGGTGGTGACGTTTATGGACTGGGGCGCGACCTGGCTGTCGGCGCGCGTGCCAATGCGGGATGGCAGCGTGCGTGAAGCGCTGCTCGGTTGCGCCACGCCATCCGACTATCTGCACCAGGATGCGTATCTCGGTGCCACGGTCGGCCGTTATGCCAACCGTATTGCCAACGCCACGCTGAAGCCGCTGAATCTGGCACTGGTGGCCAATCAGGGCGCGCATCAGCTTCATGGCGGGCCGCAAGGATTTGATAAACGTCGCTGGCAGATCATCAGCCAGAGCGAAACCGAGGTGCATTATCGCCTCGACTCGCCGGATGGCGATCAGGGATTCCCCGGCAATCTGATTGCTGACCTGCGTTATCAACTTGATGACGACAATTGCCTGTCGATTAGCTATGTAGCGAGCACCGATAAGCCCTGCCCGGTCAACCTTACCAACCATGCTTACTTCAACCTTGACGCGCATCATGGCGATGCGCGCCAGCATCGCTTACAACTGCTGGCAGACCGTTATCTGCCGGTCGACAATGAAGGCATCCCCAATGCGCCGCTGAAAGCGGTAGAGGGAACCAGCTTCGATTTTCGTCAGCCGAAAACCGTCGCCGATGACTTCCTCGCCGATGACGATCAGAAAGCGGTAAAAGGTTATGACCATGCGTTTCTGCTGAATACCGCTGGTGACAGCAGCCAGCCCGCCGCCCGACTGTGGTCGGCCGACGGTAAGCTGGAGTTGAGCGTATTTACCGCTGCCCCGGCGCTTCAGTTCTACTCCGGCAACTATCTGGAGGGAACGCGCGCCCGCGAGCAGGGAAGCTATACTGCTTTCCAGGGCATCGCCTTAGAGAGTGAATTTTTACCGGATTCGCCCAACCATACTGAGTGGCCGCAACCGGATTGTTGGTTGCAACCCGGCGACAGCTGGCAGTCGGTGACGCGCTATCGCCTCACCCCGCACTGACCCGCCGGATGAAAAACGCGCACTGCGTCGCTGACAGGCTTACGCAGTGCGATGTTTTCCGCTATGGTATGGCGCTATCAGTGAGCCGCTTCATCAGGTGGCCGCCGCCGGTTTCTATAATACATCAAGCATTAAGGAGTTAAGCTATGGCCGTAACTAAGCTGGTTCTGGTGCGCCACGGCGAAAGCCAGTGGAATCAGGAAAACCGCTTCACCGGATGGTACGATGTGGATCTGTCCGACAAGGGTCGCACCGAAGCCAAAGCAGCCGGTCAGCTGCTGAAGAAAGAAGGTTTCGTATTCGATTTTGCCTACACCTCCGTGCTGAAACGTGCCATCCACACCCTGTGGAATGTACTGGACGAGCTGGACCAGGCCTGGCTGCCGGTTGAAAAATGCTGGCGTCTGAACGAACGTCACTACGGTGCGTTGCAGGGTCTGGACAAAGCAGAAACCGCTGCCAAATACGGCGACGATCAGGTGAAACAGTGGCGTCGCGGCTTCGCGGTTACTCCGCCAGAACTGGATCGCAGCGATGAGCGTTTCCCGGGCCACGACCCGCGTTATGCATCACTGACTGATGCCCAGCTGCCGACCACCGAAAGCCTGGCGCTGACCATCGAACGTGTGATCCCTTACTGGAACGACAGCATTCTGCCGCGCATCAAAAGCGGTGAGAAAGTGATCATTGCGGCACACGGTAACTCGCTGCGTGCGCTGGTGAAATACCTCGACAACCTGAGCGAAGACGAAATCCTCGAACTGAACATTCCAACCGGCGTGCCGCTGGTGTATGAGTTCGACGAGAACTTCAAACCGCTGAAACGTTACTATCTGGGCGATGCCGACGAGATCGCTGCGAAAGCAGCCGCCGTGGCAAACCAGGGTAAAGCGAAATAAAAAAGAAGGCCAGACGCAAGTCTGGCCTTTCTCTTTATCGCGCTGTTATCAAACCCGCGCGATAAATCGCGCCGCTACGGAAATTAACCGCGACGCTGTTTAACCGCCTGAGCCAACTGACGCAATACTTTGTCAGTATCTTCCCAGCCAATACAGGCATCGGTCACGCTTTTGCCGTATACCAGCGGCTCACCGCTGTCGAGGCTCTGGTTACCTTCCACCAGGTTACTCTCCAGCATCACACCGGTAATACCTTGCTCGCCACCGGCAATCTGCTGCGCAACATCTTCCGCCACCACCATCTGGCGCTGGAACTGTTTGCTGCTGTTGGCGTGGCTGAAGTCGATCATCACCTGTGGTGTCAGGCCCGCTTTCTCCAGCCCGGTTTTCACCGCTGCCACATGATGGGCGCTGTAGTTGGGTTCTTTACCGCCGCGCAGGATGATATGACAATCTTCGTTGCCGCTGGTTTCGACAATCGCTGAATGACCATACTTGGTGACCGACAGGAAGCAGTGCGGCGCGCTGGCAGCACCAATGGCGTCAATCGCCACTTTGATGGTGCCATCGGTGCCGTTTTTGAAACCTACCGGACAGGAAAGACCGGAAGACAGCTCACGGTGCACCTGTGATTCGGTGGTACGCGCACCAATCGCGCCCCAGCTCATCAGATCCGCCACGTATTGCGGGGTGATCATATCAAGGAACTCGCCTGCCGCAGGCAGACCGGTATCGTTGATATCCACCAGCAATTTGCGCGCCAGACGCAGGCCGTCGTTGATCTGGAAGCTGCCATCCATGTAAGGATCGTTGATCAGCCCTTTCCAGCCCACGGTGGTACGGGGTTTCTCAAAGTAGACACGCATTACCACTTCCAGCTCGCCGCTCAGCTCATCGCGCAACTTCAGTAAACGCCCGGCATACTCTTTGGCGGCTGCGGTGTCATGAATCGAGCACGGCCCGATGATCACCAGCAGGCGGTCATCTTCGCCATGCAGAATACGGTGAATAGCCTGGCGGGCTTTCGCGACGGTCTGTGCCGCGCTATCAGTCGCGGGAAATTTTTCAAACAACGCAACAGGAGGTAATAATTCTTTGATTTCTTTAATTCTTAAATCGTCGTTCTGGTAATTCATACTTAGTCCATTCAATTTCTGGCCCGGCGCGCGCCGGACGCAACCCGTCCACTGTAGCCCGTCAGACTAGCGCTGTAAATTACCCGCGCGGGGAAAGGGTATAAGTGAAATTTGCATTTATGCGGTTTTGCACTAGACTTTTAATAGTAAGAACCATGTATTGAATAAACTTCATTAGTTAAATTCACACATCACATCTTCGATGGAATTATATTCCGTCGGGGTGCTTTGTTTTCGTCAAACTGCACCATCGGGTTCAAGACGGCAACTGTCATTAATTAAAGGAGCATAATGATGAATAAGTTTGCAATTATCTTTCTCACGGCAGCAATGACACTTGGTAGCGGAGCAGCGATGGCGGCTTCGGATAGTAACGGGACAACTAATCAGGCTGCGGATGCCGGTGCGGCGGCTGGCGGCGCGAAACAGAATCTGCCTCCGAATAAAGTTGATAATAGCAAAATCAACAACACTGATGTGAATAGCGCGGCAACGTCGGGTAGTACTGACAGCAGTAATATGTCTGCCAGCGAAATTCATAAAAATAGCCAGTGTAAAGAAGGGAAATGTCCGGACATGAACAAAAAAGTCCAGACGCAAAAAGGCAGCGGTGAGGTTAATACCAAAACCGACGGTACCAGCCAGTAAGCCTGTTCAATCAGGTCGTCATCTTTAGGGTGACGACCTGTCCATTAACTGACCCAGCCCTTCAACGCGGCAAGCTGGCGATCCAGGGTGAAGACCTGCCAGTCAACCCGCTGCGAACTCAGGGTGAATATCGCGGTAGCGAGGGTGTTTTCGTCATCCGGGTCCTGCGGTGATAAACGGTAGATCGGTAGCTCAGCATCATGCTGGTCCGACAAAATCGCTTTTGCCGCATCCTCGTCCAGTTCTGACTGACTGGCCTGCCAGCCTTTTAATCTTGCCTGGCGTGAAGCTGAACTGGCGGTGATAACCTGCTGAACATCGTCCATCACCGGGTGAACAAGGTGATTGGCATGGCCCATCACATTTGTTACCTGCACCACGGAACAGCCCGAACCGGTGGCCTCCACACTGAATACACGACCGTCGCCCATCTGTCCCAGCGTATGGTGAAATGCCCCGGCACGCGTATGCGTGGTTAATTGCAGAACCGCCTCGTCCAGCGTGGCGGCGTTTAACGCCGCGCGGGCCAGCACCTGACGCGGTAAACCCGCCGGGCGGTGCAGCGCACGGATATTATTCACCGTGTTGACGATGCCCTTCTCGTTAACTGCAAAGGTATGACCGGGAATTGAGCCGGGATAAGCAAAGCTGGTGAACCCCAGCCCGTCATCCGGCGTGATGCTGACCAGCGCGCAATCCTCGCGCAGCTGCGGGAAACCATCCTCGTTATGGGCGATGATAATCTCACCGGTCACGCGACTACCCGCCACGGTAGTACAACCGTCCGAAGTGGAACGCACCAGATCGCCACGGCAGTTCCATGCGAGGACCTCGTCAACCGGGACGCCCAGCCCCTGCGCCATACCTTCCAGCTCCTGCCAAATCAGCGGATACTGCGCGATCACCGCAGCGCGCATTGCCTGGAGTTGTGCCGATCCCTGCATGGCGATCACCGTTTGCCACAGCCGGGTTTGCGTCAGCTTCTGATGCCAGGCATCACGGCCAAACTCACCTAATTGCTTACCGACGGCAAATGCGGATCCACTGATTGCGATTTTTTTCATGGTGTTATCATTCACTTATATTCAGGAAACGTGCTGCAAAAACTCTTTCAGACGCGGATTGCTGCTGGCGTTGAGCAGAATATCAGGCGGGCCATCTTCCGCAATGGTGCCACCATCAATAAAGATTAGTCGCGATGCCACATCACGCGCAAAACCGATCTCATGGGTGACGATCACCATTGTCATGCCTTCATCCGCCAGCGAGCGCATCACCTTTAACACCTCATGGCGCAGCTCCGGGTCGAGGGCCGACGTCGGTTCGTCAAACAGCATCATTTTCGGCTTCACCGCCAGCGCACGGGCAATCGCGACACGCTGCTGCTGGCCGCCGGACAACTCGGAGGGATAATGATTGGCACGTTCACGCAGCCCGACGCGATCCAGTAGCGCCAGCGCCTGTTCGCGTGCCGCCGCTTTACTCTGCTTACGCACGCGAATTGGGCCAAACATCACGTTCTCCAGCGCGGTCAGATGCGGAAACAGGTGAAACTGCTGGAACACCATCCCTGCTTCGCGGCGGATATCACACTCATTGGCGTGGGGATCGGTGATGTGCATGCCTGCCACCAGCAGGGTGCCGGAAGAAATCTCTTCCAACTTGTTAATACAACGCAGCAGCGTTGATTTGCCCGATCCCGATGGACCGATGATCACCACCACTTCCCCGGCTTCAATTTTTAAATTGATATCGTGCAGCACCTGAGTCGCACCAAAATGCTTGGAGACCGCATTAAATTCAACCATGCTCATAAAATATGGATCCTTTTCTCCAGTTGCTTCAGCAGGAAACTCAGGCACAACGTCACCAGCAGATAAATCAGCGCGACCGCGGTCCAGACTTCCAGTGCACGGAAGTTGCCCGCAATAATTTCCTGACCCTGACGCGTTAATTCAGCCACGCCAATGACAATAAATAATGAGGTGTCTTTAATGCTGATAATCCATTGATTCCCCAGCGCCGGAATCATACGACGTAACGCCAGCGGCATGATCACGTACCATAGTGTACGGCGCTGGGAGAGCCCCATCGCCAGGCTGGCCTCTTTAAAACCTTTATTAATGGATAAAATGGCGCCACGGGTAATTTCTGCAATATAGGCACCAGAGTTAATAATAATGGTGACAATCGCGGCGCTCACCGGATCGATACGAATTGGTAACACCATCGGCAATGCGAAGTAAATAAACATCACCTGCACCATAATAGGTGTACCACGGATCAGCTCAACGAAAATTAATGATATCGTTTTCGTGATACGGCCACCCAGGGCACGGCAGGTTCCCGCCAGCAGGCCAATCACAAACCCACCGAGCAATCCCGTCAGGGAAATAATCAACGTCAATTGTAATCCCTGTAATAACAGCGGCAGGGATTCCCATATATATTTGGTTTCGAAATTCATAGCACGACCAATTCAGCTAAATTCAGGCCGGTTTTCACCGGCCTGACAGGATTATTTAGGTTGTTTATCAAACCACTTTACGTAGATTTTGTTGTAGGTGCCGTCGGCGCGTAATGCTTTCAGCGCCGCATTAACTTTTGGCGTCCAGCTGCTGTTTTTCTGCATTGCGAAACCGTACTGCTGCGGCAGAATGCTGTCGGTTTCTCCGGTAGATTTCACTTTGCCATCACCGGCAGTTTTCACGTAATAGAGTACGTTCGGTGAATCGTGCACCACGGCATCCAGATTACCGGCCTGCAAATCAAGGTAGGCGTTGTCGATATTCGGGAACTCAACGTAATCCGCTTTATATTTGGCTTTCATAAAGCTGGCCGCCGCAGTGCCCTGTTTCAGGCCCACTTTTTTACCCGCCAAATCGCTGAATTTGGTGATGGCGTTATCACTGCTTTTAACCGCCATTAATAAATCGGCGTCATAATAACCATCGCTGAAATCCACCACCTGTTTGCGAGCATCGGTGATGGTAATCCCGGCCATTGCCACATCCAGATTGCGTGATTGCAAGCCCGGAATTAAACCACCGAAGTCCATTGGACGTAATTCATAGCTGACATGCATTTTCTGTGCAATGGCATCCCATAAATCGATATCAAAACCGACATATTTATCGCCTTGTTTAAATTCAAACGGAACAAAAGCGGTATCCACACCCACCACCAATTTATCCTGGGCCGTAGCAACAAAACTGGCCGAACAGGCAACGAGTGCCAGCGTGACTTTTAATTTTGAAAAAAATGCAGACATAATAACCCTCAGCGTCAGTGAAACAGCAGGCAGTAGCATTCGCGCAGCACAATAAATATTGGCTACCATTATTCATCAATGTTATTCAGCACGGGGAATAAGGGCGCAATGCCTGCCCTTATTTTCGAGTGAACCACTTATGCGGGGATAATAAAATCCCTGGTGTCGGGTACTGGCGTCTGTGCGCCATTCATTATCATGGAAAGAAAACTGTAATAACCGTTGATACCGATCAGGTCGACCACACCTTTCTCACCCCACAGGGCGATGGCCTGTTGCCAGGTGTCATCATTCACTTTTTTCTGTTGATGCAGCTGCTGGCAGAAGTGATACAGCACCCACTCATCATCCTGTAAATCTTCAGGCAAGCGTTGCTCGTTAATCGCCTGCACCGCGTGGGCGGAGATCCCCTTCTCCCGTGCGATAGGGGCGTGAATCGCCCACTCAACCGGCTGTGACCAATGGCGCGCCGTAAGCAGAATCGCCAGCTCCGACAGGCGCTGACCCAGCGCACTGCGATAACGCAGATATTCACCCATACGTTGTGCATGCGCCATCAACTCCGGACTGCGTAACAGCGGTTCAAACGGTGGCAACAAGGCACCGCGCGGTCCGTTGATGATCTCTTCAGCCAACTGACGCTGTTCTTCGCTCCATTGCTGTTCAGCCAGCGGCGGTAAACGATTCATAATTAACGCCCCGCCAGCTTGCGCGTTTCTTCGCTAATTACCTGATGCAGCGTATCCACCACAAAATCCAGTTGTGGGCGAGTGACGATGAACGGTGGTGCGATCAGGATATGATCGCCATATTGACCGTCGAGGGTGCCGCCCATTGGATACACCATTAAACCACGCGCCATACATTGCGCTTTGATTGCCGCATGCAGCTTCAGTGCCGGATCGAACGGGGTCTTGCTGGCTTTATCCTGTACCAGTTCCACGCCCGCGAACAAACCGCGCCCGCGCGTGTCTCCGACATGCAACAACTCACCTAACACCTCACGCAACGCCTGTTGCAGATATGCCCCCTGCTGCTGTACCTGTGCCAGCAGGTTGTCGCGCTCAATAACTTGCTGTACCGCCAATGCCGCTGCGGCCGCCGTGGCGTGACAGATGTAAGTATGACCATGCTGGAACAAGCCACTGCCCGCCTGTAATGCCGCGACAATTTTTTCGCTCGCCAGCACCGCACCAATCGGCTGATAACCGCCACCTAAGCCTTTGGCGATGGTGACAATATCCGGTATCACGCCGTCCTGCTCAAAAGCATGCAGGGTGCCGGTACGTCCCATGCCGCACATCACTTCGTCGGCGATATACAGGATGCCGTACTTGTCGCATAAACGGCGCACACCCTGAAAATAGCCGGGGGTTGGCGGCGTGGCACCGGTAGTCGCACCGACCACCGTTTCCGCGCAGAAACCGATGATTTTCTCCGGCCCGGTGGTCAGAATCGCTTCTTCCAGTTCATTCAACAGACGCTGGGTATATTGCTGCTGGCTTTCATCGTCACGACGATCGCGATACTCATTGCATGCCGACACGCGAACCACATCCATCAACAAAGGGGCAAACTGACGGCGACGCCACTCATTTCCCCCTACCGCTAACGCTCCAAGGGTATTACCGTGATAACTCTGCTTGCGGGCAATAAAGGTGGTGCGCTCAGGCTGACCAATCTCAACAAAATACTGACGTGCCAGTTTTAGCGCCGTCTCAACCGCTTCGGAGCCGCCAGAAACGAAGTAGGCATAGTTCAGATCGCCAGGGGCAGTGCGGGTTAATTGCGCAGCCAACTGTTCAACAGTTTCACTGGTGAAAAAGCTGGTGTGCGCATAAGCCAGTTGATCAATCTGGCGGTGCATGGCGGCCAGCACCTCGGGATGACCATGCCCCAGGCAGGAAACTGCCGCGCCCCCGCAGGCATCGAGAAAACGCTTACCATGAATATCGGTGATGTAAGCCCCCTGCGCGCTCACCGCCACGGCTGGCGTGGTACGAAGGCTGCGGTGAATGATCTGACTCATGCTTTGTTCCTGTTCCTGAAAACGCTTGTGCTCGATATTGATTGCATCTTGCATGATCCATTTGAATCACGTCAATGCAAATATGATACAAATGCATTTCATTTTCTTATGACAGGAACAAATGGATCAGCCGTCAGGATTTGCCAGGGATAACGTAGGCTCCCGAATCAATCAGATAACGTTCCGCGCTCTCAATCTTGCTGACCGCTTCGCGTCCATGACGCGCCACCAGCATCGCCAGCAGGCATTCCGCTAACCCCATACCCGACACCACCGAAGGGAAGAAGGAAGGACTGTCGATAGAGAACAACAGGGTACAATCTGCCGCCTGTGCCAGTGGGGAAACCGGGGAATCGGTAATGGCGATGATACGCGCACCGGCCTCAGTTGCCGCGTGCAGGACATCCAGCGATTCGCGTGAATAAGGCGCGAAGCTGGTCAGCAGCACACAATCTTTGCCACTTAACTCGCGGGTAAAGACTTCGATGTTACTCGCCAGACCATCAATCAATGACACCTGACGGTTAAACAGCCGGTAGACATAAAACAGCGACCAGGCGATGGGGAAGCTGGCACGAAAACCGCAGATATAGACGTTTTCCGCCTCATCCAGCAAGGTGACTGCCTGCTGCATTGCCTGTTGGTTTTCTGTCTGGGTAAAGGCCAGATTGGCCTGATGCGCCAGAAAAACCTCTTCATACAGCGCTGGCTGGGTGCCTTTCGCAATCAGTTTTTCCGCTTTGGATACATATGTATCATTGCGCAAACCCAGATCATCAATCATGGCGCTTTTCAGTTCACCCCAGCCTTGATAACCAAGGCGCTGCGCCAGCCGCAGCAATGTGGCAGGTTTGACGCCGCCTTCAGCGGCAAAAGCGCGCATCGACAACACCACCAGTTTGTTGGCATGTTGCAGGGAAAATTCGGCGGCACGCTGTAACTCTGGCGAGAGTGAACTGAACTGACTGACAATATTTTCCCGTAGATTCATCGCGTTTCGTCATCATAAAAAGGGTAACGGCACGATGTTAACACTCATACGCCGGGGAGATAATGAATATTCCCCTGCTTTTCCGTTATGCTAAAACAACGAAAACGACAGGACAGGATTATGGCTGCGCTGCTGCTTATTGATGATCACCCGTTAGTTGAAGTCGCGCTGAGTGCTGCCTGCGTCAACTCCCCGATTCCGTTACAGCTGTACGCCGCCGGTGACGAAGCCCAGGCGCGCCAATTGCTGCAACAACAAGCTATCGACCTGGTTATCCTTGATATTGGCTTACCGGACAGCGACGGGCTGGAACTGTTGCGTCGTCTGCGCATACATCATCCCGACTGTCCGGTACTGATCTATTCAGCGGAGCAGAGTCGTCATACCCTGCTGCGCGCCGCCTCGCTAGGTGCTGCTGGTTATGTGGTGAAAAGCCAGAGCATGGCGCAGTTGCTGAGTGCAATTCTCGCGGTGCTGGGCGGGCAACAGGCGTTTCCAGCCTTGCCAGAACGCATCGATTTACCACTGACCGAAAAAGAGCAGCAGATTGTTGCCCTGCTGGCTCGCGGCCTGTCGAATTTGCAGATTGCTGAACAACTGCATATCAGCAACAAAACCGTCAGCACGCATAAGAAGAACATCCTCGAGAAAACCGGGGTGCATTCGGTGGTTGAACTGGCTGAACTGTGGAAAGCACATCAGTGAGACGTCTGCTTTTGTTGCTGGTCTGGCTTTTCAGCACCGTGGTACAGGCCGATTTACAACCCGCCAGCAGCGTGATGCTGCCGTCAATGATGCCTGCGCCACACAGCACGCCGTGGTCGTCCTCTCCCCTGCGCGTGGCGCTCCCCGCGCAAAATAGCGCGCCCTGGGTGATGCGCATCGGCGATCAGATTTGGGGTGTCGACGCTGACTATCTGAGCGCGCTCAGCCAGCTCACGGGCAGCCACTTCGTGTTGCAAACCTATGCCGATCGTGACCAGCAACTGGCCGCGCTGGCGCGCGGTGAGGTTGATTTGGTGCTAAGTACCAACCACGCCTCCTTATCACCCGACATTCGCCTCAGCGATAGCTGGTACACCAGCCCGGTGCGTATCTACCGCAACCGCGAAAATCAACGCGCCGTGATGTTCAATAGCCACAATGCGCAACTCACCGTGGCCCAATCCACGCTGGCGCAGCTGCCGGAAAATTTTGTGCGTGCGCATCGCTGGTATGCGTTACCGGGGGATCTTCAGGCGCTGTATGCGCTGCTCAATCAGCAAAGCGACTACCTGGTGGCTGACCAAACCAGCGCCGGATTTCTGCTCAGTCAGTTGCAGCAGGGGCAGATCTACCAAATCACCGCTGACCCGGGTGCCGGAGATCTCACCCTGCGAGCGATGGCTCGCGATCCGGCCCTGATCCAGTGGCTTAATCAGCAACTGCGTCTGCTGCCTGCCGAATTCAGCAACCGGGTTCAGCAGCGCTGGAGTCCCCCGCTGCTGCGTTATCAGGATACGCAGACGCTGATGCTTTCTGCGACGGAGCAGCAGTGGCTGACGCAACATCAGCAAATCCCCTATGCCGCTGAGGCTGATAACGCCCCCTGGAGCTATCGTGATGCCAATGGCAACCCACGGGGTTTTGCTATTGATTTACTCAACGCACTCAGCCAGAGCACCGGCCTGCATTTCACCCCGCACTGGGTGGCGAATCCACAACAGGCGGCCACCTTGCTCCAGCAGCAACAGGTGATGCTCAGCGTTCTGCCTGCGCTGGACGGCACCACCACGCTACCGGTATGGCGTGCCATCTGGGGCATTTACACCCTGTCGACGCACCAGCCCATGAACTGGCAGGCGCTTCAGGGACAACGCGTAGGTATCTTGCGCGACGACCTGGCACAACGCATGCTGCCCGGTGGAATTAACGTCCAGGTTTTTGACGACCGTGCCCAGTTGTGGCAGGCGCTGAGTAACAACCAAATCGATGCGCTGGTGGATAATGTGCTATCGGCACGTTGGCGCATCGCCAGCCATTATGGTGAGCGCATCCATCTGGCGTTTGCCGCCAGTGATATTGCCTGGCCACTGGCCCCGCAAATCAGCGATCAACAACCGGTGTTGCGTGCCTTGCTGGATCGGGCGCTACAGCAAATCCCACCGGAAACCCTCAACCAGATGCGCGATAACTGGTCGGTGCCGCCACAGCCCGGCACCAGCATGGCGATGCGTAATGTGCCGCTACTGGTGCTGATTGCCGCGGGTATCGCGATTCTGGTGCTGCTGGTGCTGCTGATACGTCGCTACCTGCAACAACGGCGCGAACGTCTGCAACGCGAGCAGGCCGAGCGGGCCAATGCCGCGAAAAGTCAGTTTCTTGCCACCGCCAGCCATGAGCTTCGTACACCAATGCAGGCGATTCTGGGCCTGCTGGAGCTGGAACAACAGCAACATCCCAGCGCCCGGCTGGAACTGATGCACAGCAGCGCACGCTCGCTGATGGCATTGCTGAATGATTTGCAGGATCACGCGCGCATCGAGAGCCACAGTTTTCGCCTGGCACCGCGCCCGTTGAATTTGTCGCACTGGCTGCAACAGCAGCAGCAGTTCTATCATCCGTTAATGCGGGATGCCGGCCCACAGCTGGTGGTGGAGGCGTTAACTCGTCTGCCCGGCACGGTACTGCTGGACGGCGACCGCCTGCAACAGGTGGTGAATAATCTGGTGGCAAACGCGCTGAAGTTTACCCGTCAGGGTGATATCCACCTGACGCTGGCGGTCAATGACGCCATCGTGTTGGTGGTGACGGATAGCGGCAGCGGCATCCCGCAAGAGGAGCAGGCGCAGTTATTTGAACCCTGGTATCAGGCACCGTCCGGTAAAGCCCTCGCCGTGCAGGGCAGCGGTCTTGGCTTGTTTATCTGCCGGGAGATTGTGCAGCGCATGGGCGGTAGCCTGACGTTAACGTCAGCACCGGGGACGGGCACCCGCGTTGAGGTCACGCTGCCGCTCACCCTTGTCGACAGTCAGACGGAAAGCGATTCTGCCGCCTGGCCGCACTATCCGCAGCTACGCGTGGCGATTGTCGACGACCATCCCACCAATTTGCTGGTGATGCAGCAGCAACTGGCGCTTTTTGCCATTCATGCCGAGGTGTTTGATGAGGGGCGCGCATTGCTGCGCGCGGATGCTCGGCAGCCCTTTGACCTGCTGTTTATTGACCAGATGATGCCGCGTCCCAACGGCCTCACGCTGTTGCGGATCCTGCGTCGCCGCCAGCGACAACGTGGTGATAATGCGTTGCGGGTGATCTGTTCCGCAGATGCGCAGCTGGTCAAGCTGCCGCTTCAACCCAGCGAAGCGCTGCTGGTAAAACCGATCACGCTGAATGATGTTGCCCCCTTGCTGGCGCGCGCCAGCCAGGACCCGCTGATACAGCTATCCGACAGCCTGCATATCCTTGCGCAGCACAACGCCAGCATGATTCCGCGCATTTGTCAGACGTTGCAACGCACGATGCTACAGGACCGCGACACCCTGCTGACCGCCAGCACCGCGCAGAATTGGCCAGCACTGGCGCGCGCCGCACATCGGATGAAAGGCAGCTGGCTGTTGCTGGGGATGGACGAGGTTGCGTCCCATTGTCAGCAACTGGCAGAAGCCGCCAAACAGCAACGGCTGGAACCAGAGCAACTCAATTTACTGATATCATTAACGAACAGGTTACTGAAAAAACTGGAAAGTTATGGCACACACCCATTCTCACAACACGCCTGACGGCAACCATACCCGCCTCGCGGCGGCCTTTGGCATTACCGCCCTGTTTATGTTGGTCGAAGCGATTGGCGGTTGGATCTCCGGTTCGCTGGCCCTGCTGGCGGATGCCGGTCATATGCTTACCGATACCGCCGCCCTGTTGATGGCGCTGCTGGCTGTGCAATTTTCCCGACGCAAACCGAATGCGCGTCATACCTTTGGCTTGTTGCGTCTCACCACGCTGGCAGCCTTTGTCAACGCGATTGCCTTGCTGGTGATTACCGTGATGATTGTCTGGGAGGCGTTACGGCGCTTTTATCAACCGCAGCCGGTCGCCGGTGGCCTGATGCTAACCATTGGCGTGGCCGGTTTGCTGGCGAATTTGCTCTCCTTCTGGCTGCTACATCATGGCAGCGAAGAGAAGAACCTTAACGTGCGCGCAGCCGCCCTGCATGTGCTGGGGGATTTGCTGGGTTCGGTCGGTGCTATTGTCGCGGCGGTGATCATTATGTTCACCGGCTGGACGCCTATCGATCCGATTCTGTCGCTGCTGGTGTCGCTGCTGGTGGTACGCAGCGCCTGGTCGTTGCTGCGTGAGAGCTTGCACGAACTGCTGGAGGGCGCGCCCGGTCATATCAATGTTGATAAGCTCAAACGCGAACTGACTCTGAATATCGCTGAAGTGCGCAATGTCCATCATGTGCATTTATGGCAAGTGGGCGAGAAACCGGTGCTGACGCTGCATGTACAGGTGATCCCGCCTTATGACCACGACGCGCTGCTGGTGCGCATTCATCGCTACCTGCACCAGCATTATCAGATCGCTCACGCCACGGTGCAGATGGAGTACCAGCCCTGTAGCGGGCCGGATTGTGAATTGTGCTTCGACTCAGGGAGTACGCAGCATGACCCGCATCATCATGCCGGTCATGTGCACCAACATCATTAAGAGGAGAGCGCATGCGAGCCATGTTCGCGTGCGCTTTTGATCCACAAACGGGAACCGTTCAGCGCGATCAGCGTCAGGATGGCGTACTCCAGCGACATGGCATAGACGCCCTGGCGGGCAAAAATCATCACGCTGATGACATTGATCACCACCCACAGCAGCCAATTTTCCACGTATTTACGCGTCATCAGAATCATCGCCACAATCGACAACACCATCATGCTGGAATCCCAGAACGGGAAGGCATCCGGTTGTAATTGCGGCATCACCACCTGCAACCCCAGCCCCTGCATGATGCCTACCGCGCTGCGGGTCAGGAAGGCAAACACCGGATCAATCCAGAAGGTCATCAGCGCGATGGCAATGACGCATACGGCCCCCCAACCCAGCGCTTTTGGCAGCGGCAGCCAGCGAATTTTCAGCTCCGCTTCCTGCGCTTCATTTTGCCGACTCCAGGCATACCAGCCATAGACATTGGCGACAAAGAAAAACAGTTGCAGCAGCAAACTGGCGTAGAGCTGGATCTGGAAGAAGATCACCGCAAACAGGGTAACGTTGATCAGGCCGAAGAAATAATTGATGATTTTTTCCAGACTGGCCAGCCAGATACACAGCAGGCCAGCCACGGTGCCAACCGCTTCGATCCAGGAAAGATCGTAGCCGCCGACGCCGAGAGGAATATGAACCAGAATGTTTTGTGTGCTAAAGAAATCCATAACGGGCACCTGTCTGAAAGGTGCAGCGCGTCAGGCGTTCCCTTTCACCTTGAGTTTGAGTTCCGCTGCAAAGGATAGCATGCGGTTGAGTGGCAGCAACGCCGCTTCGCGTAATCCATCATCGACATGGATTTCGTGCTCACTGCCGCCCTGCGCTAACCCTTCGGCAATCGCTTTCAACCCGTTCATTGCCATCCACGGGCAATGCGCACAGCTGCGACAGGTGGCCCCTTCTCCGGCAGTCGGTGCTTCCAGCAGCTCCTTTTCCGGTACCGCCTGCTGCATTTTGTAGAAGATGCCGCGGTCAGTGGCGACAATCATCTGCGGATGCGGCAGGCTTTTCGCCGCCTGAATCAGCTGGCTGGTAGAACCGACGGCATCGGCCAGATCGACAATCGCCTGAGGGGATTCCGGGTGGACCAGCACTGCGGCATCAGGATAGAGCGCCTTCATACGTTGCAGCGCCTGGGTTTTGAATTCATCGTGTACGATGCAGGCCCCCTGCCAGCACAGCACATCCGCGCCGGTTTTCTGCGTAACGTAGCGCCCCAGATGACGATCCGGTGCCCAGATGATTTTCTCACCGAGGCTGTCGAGATGTTCAATCAGTTCAACCGCGATGCTGGAGGTCACAACCCAATCAGCGCGGGCTTTAACCGCTGCCGAGGTATTGGCATACACCACCACGGTACGATCCGGGTGCGCATCGCAAAAGCGGTTGAACTCATCAATCGGACAGCCCAGATCGAGCGAGCATTCCGCCTGCAAGGTAGGCATCAGCACGGTTTTTTCCGGGCTGAGAATTTTCGCGGTTTCGCCCATAAAACGCACCCCTGCCACCAGTAGAGTGGAGGCCGGATGAGTGCTACCAAAACGCGCCATTTCCAGCGAATCCGCTACGCAGCCACCGGTGGCTTCCGCAAGAGCCTGAATTTCTGGATCGGTGTAATAATGCGCCACCATCACCGCATCGCGTTCTTTTAGTAACCGTTTAATTTCTCCGATATAAAACGATTTTTCATCCTGGCTGAGACGCGCCGGTTTCGGCGGGAAGGGGTAGATCGCGCTTTCAGGATCGAACATCAGACTCATGACACGGCTCTCGGTTTTCTTAATTTAACAAAATCGCCTTACATGGCGATTAAGATGGCACAAAATCCGCCATCGTGTTTTATATGCTAAACAAGATAGCGGATCTCACCGAGCGTGTCGTGTTTTTTTTACCCAAAGCAGAGTGGCTGTGACGCGGTTAGCGTTTTGGCATCCCTTCCAGTTCCAGCAGGAAGGCTTTGACCGGCAAGCCACCGGCAAATCCGGTCAGTTTGCCATTGCTGCCAATAACACGATGGCAAGGTGCCACAATCGACAGTGGATTCTTACCGTTGGCCGCACCGACGGCCCGCACCGCTTTAGGATTACCAATTTGCTCGGCGATCTGGCGATAGCTGCGGGTTTCACCAAAAGGAATGGTGATCAACGCCTGCCAGACTTTTTTCTGAAACTCAGTGCCGACGGTGTCATAGGGCAGGTCAAACTGCTGACGCTGCCCGGCAAAGTATTCGCCTAGCTGGCGTTCGGTTTCACATAAGATCGGATGCTGGTCATCACGGCTGATCGGCTTGAGCGGCACGCGTTGTGATCCTTCGTTCTCCCACAAAATCGCCGATAGTCCTTTATTGCTGGCAATTAAGGTGAGATCGCCCACAGGGGTAGCGATAATTTTTGCATGATACATAGTGCGCCTCCGGCTTGATATCTGTGGTGCATTATCGCACTTTTGCTGCCATAAACTGGCTGTTTTCGGTCATGCAGATAAACTGATTAGCTGTCCGAAAGCAGCGAGTTTTCGTCGCCAGGCTGCGCGAGGATGCGGTTTATTTGCTGGAGAAGATGATGTTTGATCCCGATATTGCTTACCAGGCGCTGACATCGCGCGACAGCCGTTTTGACGGCTTGTTTTTTGTTGGTGTGACATCAACCGGCATCTATTGTCGACCGATCTGCCCGGTTAAAGCCCCAATGCAGAAAAATTGCCTGTTCTTTTCCAGCGCTGAAGCGGCAGAGAAGGCCCATTTTCGCCCCTGTCTGCGGTGCCGCCCGGAACTGGCTCCCGGTTTTGCCCCGGTTGATAGTCACCATCGTATCGCCGATCGGCTGATCCGCCGCATTGAAGAAGGCCTGCTGGAAGAGCAGGAAACGCTGGCGGAGATTGCCAGCGAGTTTGGTCTGAGTGAGCGCCAGCTGCGCCGCGTAGTGCAACAGGAACTGGGCGTATCACCGATCGAATTACGGCAAACCCGGCGCATGTTGCTGGCGAAGCAGCTATTGACTGAAACCTCGCTGCCAATCACGGAAATCGCCTATGCCAGCGGTTTTAACAGCCTGCGCCGATTCAATGATGTGTTCCAGGCCCGCTATCGTATGACGCCATCCCGCCTGCGCAAACAGGCTTCCCCTGCCCCCGGCACACCGTTGCAGGAGAGCGCGGAACTCCGCCTGAGTTATCGCCCGCCTTATGACTGGGAGGCGATACTCGATTTTCTGCAACAGCGCGTGATGAAGGAGGTGGAATGGGTGTCAGAAGGCGTTTATCACCGTACCGTGGCGCTGGGCGGTTGTCAGGGCTGGGTACGCGTCAGCCACTATCCTGAGAAACAGGCGCTGAAGGTGCAATTCACCACCAGCCTGACGCCGGTGTTGCCCGCCCTGCTACGCCGCCTGCGCGATTTGTTCGATTTGGATGCCCAACCGCAGCGAATTGCCGACCAGTTAGCCCAGGACCCGTTACTGGCACCGAGTCTGGCAAAGTATCCCGGCCTGCGAGTGCCAGGCGCGTTTGATGGTTTTGAGCTGGGAGTGCGGGCGATTCTCGGTCAGCAGGTGACGGTCAAGGCGGCGACGACGTTGAGTAGCCGTGTGGCACAGCGTTTTGGCGAGCCCATGATAACGCCGTGGCCTGAGCTGTCGCGCCTCTCTCCCAGCGCAGAAACGCTGGCGGCTGCAACCCAGGATGATATCGCCAGCCTTGGGATTGTCAGCGCACGTTCCCAGGCGATCATCGCACTGGCTCAATCCTGCGCCTCGGGTGTCTTACGTTTTAATGGCGCGGTAAATCCGGATGTGGTGCAGCAGCAATTGCTGGCGTTGAAAGGGGTCGGTCCATGGACCGCCAGCTATATCGCGATGCGGGCGCTGCGCTGGCCGGATGCGTTTCCCAAAGAGGATATCGCGATTCGTAACAATCTGGGCGGCGTAAGTGCTAAGGAAGCGGAACAACTGTCGCAGGTGTGGCGTCCGTGGCGCAGTTATGCGGTGCTGCATATCTGGCGTAGCGGTGCGATTGATCGCGCAGAAAAGCATGATTCGTAACGGTCATAAAAGAGCGCGATAAATCGCACCGCTACGCATCCGAATCCCGGGAAAGCAAAAAGGCGCCTTTAGGGCGCCTTTCTACATATTGGTGGGTCGTGCAGGATTCGAACCTGCGACCAATTGATTAAAAGTCAACTGCTCTACCAACTGAGCTAACGACCCGCTCGATGAGGGCTTACAACCAGAGTGACCAGATGGTGGGTCGTGCAGGATTCGAACCTGCGACCAATTGATTAAAAGTCAACTGCTCTACCAACTGAGCTAACGACCCATCGTGGTTGTGAAGCAAACTGAAGAAAACACTGAACCGATTAGAGGTTGAGATGGTGGGTCGTGCAGGATTCGAACCTGCGACCAATTGATTAAAAGTCAACTGCTCTACCAACTGAGCTAACGACCCATCTTCAGCGCTGCCGATACTTGTTAAGATATGTCCCGGCAACGGCGGCATATATTACTGATTTAGCGGGGTAGCGCAACCCTTATTTTCCACCAAATTACTCAATTGCTTACCTTTCATGCGGCCAGACCAGAAATCACACGAAATCCGGTCTGTGCTGCACAAATTACAACCCGGCGAGACGTTTCTGCGCCAGCTTTGCCGATTCGCTGTTTGGGAATTGTTTGATCACTTGCTGGTAGACCGCTTTAGCTTTCGCCGTGTCGTTCTTCTCCTGCATGATCACCCCAACCTTAAACAACGCTTCTGCGGCTTTCGGCGATTTTGGGTAGTTTTTTACCACAGTGGCAAAATAATAGGCCGCATCGTCCTTTTTGCCCTTGTTGTAAAACAACTGCCCCAGCCAGTAATTGGCATTGGGCTGGTAAGTCGAATCAGGATAACGCTTCACCCATGCCTGCAACGCAGTAATGGCCTGATCGTACTGCTTCTTCTCCAGAATCAGCGCTACAGCGGCATTGTAGTCGCTGTTAGCATCACCGCTTTGTGTCGGCGCTGCGGTTGCTGCGCTGTCACTGCTGCCTGCGGTGGCAGCACCAGCATCAGCACCACCGGCGGCTGCCGCTGCATCACCACCACCGCTGGCCTGAGCACCATTATTACCGCTGCTCAAACTGTCAATCTGCTGGTAGATCTGCTTCTGGCGTTCAATCACCTGATTAAGCTGATAGGTGTTCTGCTGAATTTGCCCGCGCAGCGAATCGATATCGCTTTGGTTGTCACTCATCTGCTGCTGCAACTGCTGCAAAAGCTGAGCCTGGGCATTGGAGATTCGTTCAAGAGTGGTGACACGGTCTTCGACCGAGCCTGAGCCAACGCTACTGATTGACGCCTGGGCATTAGCGGCCCAGGGGGCCGCTACACCAACCAGTAACGACAGACTCAAGAGATGAAGTCTGAAGTTACTCATCATGTGATTATCTTAGTAAACCAGAACGGCACGACGGTTTTTAGCGTAAGCCGCTTCGTCGTGACCCAGAACTGCCGGCTTCTCTTTACCGTAAGAAACGATAGACATCTGATCAGCTGACACGCCTTTACCCTGCAGGTACATTTTCACTGCGTTAGCACGACGCTCGCCCAAGGCGATGTTGTATTCCGGCGTACCGCGCTCATCCGCATGACCTTCGATGGTCACTTTGTAAGACGGGTTGCTACGCAGGAAAGCAGCGTGCTGATCCAGCATCTGAGCGTACTCAGACTGCACGTCATACTTGTCCAGACCGAAGTAAACGATGTTGTTCTGCTGCAGCTGCTGCATTTGCAGACGTGCCTGCTCGTCAGAAGACATGTTACCGTTCTGGCCAGAACCGTAAGCGCCATCAGCACCCATACCAGTCTGGTCGTTGTTGTTGTTTTTGTGAGAGCTACATGCAGCCACTGCGATAACCGGCAGAGCCAGCATCAAACCCTTCAGCACTTTGTTCAGTTGCATTTCTTTATCCTATTATTTTGTTTGCCATACATATGATCCCCCACCTCAGCAGGGGATTGATGCATCACAGATACGGCGACCAGGCAGGTGATTTTACCTGTCCATCAGTTGCCGGAAGACGCGCTTTGAAACGCCCATCGGTTGAAACCAACTGCAACACGGAACCCATCCCCTGAGTAGAGCTATAGATTACCATCGTGCCGTTAGGAGCCAGACTTGGCGTCTCATCCAGGAACGTGTCCGTTAACGTTTGAACGGCTCCCGTTTCCAGATCCTGTTTGGCGACATGCTGAGCACCACCGGCGCTGCTGATCATCACCATTGTTTTACCGTCGGCAGACACATCCGCATCCTGGTTCTGTGAACCTTCCCAGGTAATACGTTGTGGCGCACCGCCGTTAATGCCAATTTTGTAAATCTGTGGCGCACCGGCCTGATCCGAGGTGTAAGCCAGGGTCTGGCTATCCGGGAACCAAGTGGGTTCGGTGCTGTTGTAACGCCCATCGGTAATCTGACGAATCTGACCTGAACCCAGGTCCATCACATACAGATTCAAGCTACCGGTTTTAGACAGGGCAAATGCCAGTTTAGAACCATCCGGCGAGAAGGCTGGCGCACCGTTGTGGCGCGGGAAAGAAGCCACCTGGCGAATCGCACCATTTGCCAGCGTCTGCACTACCAGCGCAGATTTACCGCTTTCAAAGGTCACATAAGCCAATTTGCTGCCGTCCGGCGACCAGGCCGGTGACATCAACGGTTCCGGCGAACGATGCACCACAAACTGGTTGTAACCATCGTAATCAGAAACGCGAAGTTCATACGGGAACTGACCACCGTTGGTCTGTACCACGTACGCGATACGGGTACGGAAGGCACCTTTGATACCGGTCAGCTTCTCAAACACTTCGTCACTGGCAGTGTGTGCGGCATAACGCAGCCACTGCTTCGTCACTTTGTAAGAGTTCTGCGCCAGTACCGTGCCCGGTGCACCACCGGTATCCACCAGTTGGTAAGCGATCTGGTAGCTGCCATCGGCATTCGGGGTGACCTGACCTACCACGACAGCGTCGATACCCAGTGCGCTCCAGGCGGCAGGCTGAACCTGCTGTGCGCTGGTCGGCTGCTGCGGCAGACGTGAGCGATCCAGCGGATTGAATTTACCGCTGTTACGCAAGTCTGCTGCGACAATGCCACCAATATCTTCTGGTGCAGCGCCCGGACCGGCCCACTGGAAAGGAACCACACCAATAGGACGTGCGGTATTCACGCCCTGCGTAATTTCAATGCGTACTTCCGCGTGCAGCATGGCCGCCCACAGCAGTACAAAAAAACCTAAGGTTACACGAAGTGCCTGCTTCATCTTTTCTCCCTTATCTGAACCTGAGTTCATGATAATTCGCACTGTTCCTGAAAAAACACGGGTACTCATAGAATACGGCAAGCTAACCTTAGTTCAACCTGCCGTATGTTACTGCATTACTGAGGTTTGAAATCCATTGGTGCGTTTTTGAACACCTCATACACCGCCTGTGAAGGTGGCTTCGGTATGCGTGCTTGTTTCGCCGCCGAGACTGCCGCCTGACACAACGCAGGATCGCCACCCTCCGCCCTCACATCAATCAGCAAGCCATCCGGAGCCAGCTTGATGCGCAGGTTACACTCTTTACCTTTGTAGGAATCAGCATCATAGAAACGGCTCTGAATTGCTGCCACAACCTGACCCATATAGGAGTTAATTTCGGCTCCTGAAGCACCGGCTTTCTTCTGATTACCTTGTCCAGCCGCAGCCCCGCCACCGGAAGCGTTCCCACTTTTCGGTGCATTCTTACCGGATGAAAGACCACCCAGCAGATCATCAACAGCGTTTTCATTCTTCGCCGCTTCGGCAGCTGCTTTCTTCTTCGCGTCAGCTGCTGCTTTGGCTTTCGCCGCGGCATCCGCCTTCGCTTTCGCTGCTGCTTCGGCTTTTTCTTTCGCCTCAGCCGCAGCCTTAGCTTTCGCGTCTTCAGCCGCTTTCTCTTTGGCTTCCTGCGCGGCTTTTGCCTTGGCATCGGCCGCGGCCTGCGCTTTCGCTTCGGCATCCGCTTTGGCTTTCGCCTGAGCCGCTGCTTTCGCTTCCTGCGCCGCTTTCTCTTTCGCCGCTTCGGCTGCTGCCGCCTTCGCCTCTTGCTCAGCCTGTTTCTTCGCTTCAGCTGCTGCCTGCTTCGCTTCAGCAGCGGCTTTCGCCTGAGCTTCTGCCGCCGCTTTTGCCTGTGCATCGGCCTGCGCTTTAGCGTCGGCTTTGGCTTTCGCCGCTGCCGCTTCAGCCGCTTTCTGTTCTTCCTGCGCCTGTTTTGCCGCCGCTTCAGCCGCTTTCTGCTGCTCGGCCTGCTGTTTCGCCTGCTCTTTGGCTTCCTGTTGCGCCTGCAAACGCTCTTTCTCCAGCTCTTTCAGACGCTGTTGTTCGGCGGCCTGCTTCTGTTGCAACTCTTCAGCCTGCTGCTGCGCCTGTTTCTCGCGCTGCTGCTCGGCACGCTTGCTATCGCTTTGTTGATTCTGCTGACGATTGTATTGATCGACCACGGCACCCGGGTCGACCATTACCGCGTCGATATCGCTACCGCCGCCACCGCCGCTGGATTCGATTTTTTCGTTAAACGAGCTCCAAATCAGCAAGGCGATCAACACGATGTGCAGAATCACCGAAATGATTATCGCGCGTTTTAACTTCTCGTTTTGCTCGGTTGCCTTCGACACTCTCGGTTCCCAAAAACGGTTCGCTTTAAATCGGCTGCGTCATCAAACCGACAGATTTCACGCCAGCCTGATGCAGCAGGTTAAGCGCCTTGATGATTTCGTCGTAAGGCACATCTTTCGCACCACCGATCAGAAAAACAGTCTTCGGATTGGCTTCCAGTCGGCGCTGCGCTTCGCTCACCACTTGCTCAGGAGGCAGTTGGTTCATACGATCGTGATCCACCACCAGGCTGTACTGCCCTACCCCGGAAACTTCGACAATCACCGGCGGATTATCATCGCTGGAAACTGTTTTTGAATCAGTCGCATCCGGCAGATCCACTTCCACACTTTGGGTAATGATCGGCGCGGTTGCCATAAAAATCAGCAGCAGCACCAGCAGCACGTCCAGGAGTGGAACGATGTTGATTTCCGACTTAAGGTCGCGGCGTCCGCGACCACGGGTTCTGGCCATCGTTTACCTCGACTTACTTCGTATTGTCGGTGGAGAAAGCCTGACGATGCAGGATAGCCGTGAACTCTTCCATAAAGTTGTCGTAGCCCTGCTCCAGCTTATTCACACGCTGGTTCAGACGGTTGTACGCCATGACCGCCGGAATCGCGGCAAACAGACCGATTGCGGTGGCGATCAGCGCTTCAGCGATACCCGGCGCAACCATTTGCAAGGTAGCCTGCTTCACCGCACCGAGGGCGATAAAGGCGTGCATAATCCCCCACACCGTACCAAACAGACCGATATAAGGACTGATGGAACCGACGGTGCCAAGGAAAGGAATGTGGTTTTCCAGCGCTTCCAGTTCACGGTTCATCGAGATACGCATGGCACGGCTGGCACCTTCCACCACCGCTTCTGGCGCGTGGCTATTGGCGCGATGCAGGCGCGCGAACTCTTTAAAACCGGAATAGAAAATCTGCTCTGAGCCGTTCAGTTCGTCACGACGTCCCTGGCTCTCCTGATACAGGCGAGACAGCTCGATACCTGACCAGAATTTATCTTCAAACGCTTCGGCTTCGCGCCCGGCAGCATTGAGAATGCGGGTACGCTGAATAATGATTGCCCAGGAGGCAATGGAAAAGCCGATCAAAATCAACATGATAAGTTTGACCAGAAGGCTTGCCTTCAGGAACAAATCAAGAATATTCATGTCAGTCACTGCTTGAACTCCGCGACAATAGACTTGGGAAGCGCAATCGGCTTCATTAGATGTGGGTTGATGCAGGCAATCAGGACTTCTGCTTCATTGAGCACTTTGCCTTCATTATTCACGATACGCTGCGAGAACGTCATGGTGGCTCGCGTCATTGAGGTCACTTCACTCTGGATTTCCAGAAGATCGTCAAGACGTGCTGCCGCAAGATAGTCCACCGTCATACGCCGTACCACAAAACAGATTTGCTGTTCCAGCAACGTCTGTTGATTGAAATGGTGCTGGCGCAACATCTCAGTACGTGCTCGTTCATAAAAAGCGATATAGCTGGCATGGTAAACCACACCACCGGCGTCGGTGTCTTCGTAATAGACCCGAACCGGCCAGCGAAACAGCGTTGTACTCACTCTACATCCCGGTATCATTTTAAACGTTGCTACTATACGCAAGTGAGATCAGCTTGGGAATGGCCCGCTGACGCCGCGAGAAAATAATTATCACACGGTAACAATCGGAAGGATTTTTGGCAGGTTTCTTGACCAGGCGCTGACATAACCTCACACCAGCGCCTGAAATTTCTACAGAAAAAGGACAACATTCGTCCTGATCGTTGACTTAACGGTAAAACCAGATGATTCCCGCCGCCAACACGACCATTGCCGGTAACGGTGTGAACAACGCTTGCCAACGCAAGCGCTGAGGACGGAACCCGGTACCATGAATCACGCCAGTACATACCGCCCAAATCAGCACCAGTCCATGCCAGACAGAGAGAGCGCTGGTCTTCGCCGCGAAGCGCGACGGATCCCAGAACACACACCCCGCCAGCCATAGGGCCAGCAATAGTGAAAGGGCCCGCAACGGGCCCTTATCCATCAGACGATACAGTGTCTGAAACAATCCGCGCATCAGGCTTTATCACCCTTTGCTGCGGCTTCTTCCGCACGCTCCAGCGCCAGTGCCGCGATCACACCGAACGAACAAGCCAGCAGGGTGCCAAGTATCCAGGCAAAATACCACATGCTCTTTCTCCTTAATCAGTACAGGGAGTGCGTATTGCTCTCAATGTGTTCTTTGGTGATGCGACCATACATTTTGTAGTAACACCAGGTGGTGTACAGCAGAATGATCGGCACAAACACGATGGCCGCAAAGGTCATAATTTTCAGCGTCAGCGCACTGGAGGTTGCATCCCACATGGTCAGGCTGGTGCCCGGCACGGTGCTGGATGGCATGATGAACGGGAACATCGCAATGCCTACCGTCATGATCACACCCGCCAGAGTCAGTGAAGAGAAGATAAATGCCCAGGCACCCTTCTCAGCACGCGAACACAGGATGGTCAGCAGCGGCATCAGCACACCCAGTAACGGGAAGATCCACAGGATCGGCGTCTGCTCAAAGTTCACCAGCCAGGCTCCGGCTTCACGTACCACATCTTTACCCAGTGGGTTAGACGCCGCATGGTGATCGATAACGCTTTTCACCACATAACCATCAATACCGTATTTCACCCACACACCAGCGAGAATGAAGCACACCATCATCACTAAGGCGGAGATCTGCGCAACAGAACGTGAACGGACATGCAGTTCGCCAGTGGTACGCATTTGCAGATAAGTTGCGCCCTGTGCCAGGAACATCGCCACACTGATCACGCCAGCCAGCAGGCCAAACGGATTTAACAGCTGGAAGAAGTTGCCGGTATAGAACAGACGCAGGTATTCGTCAGCGTGGAAGGGTACGCCCTGCAACAGGTTACCGAATGCCACGCCAATCACCAACGGCGGTACAAAGCTACCGATAAAGATGCCCCAGTCCCAGGTGCCACGCCAGCGCACATCTTCAATCTTGGAGCGGTAATCAAAACCGACCGGACGGAAGAACAGTGACGACAGCACCAGGATCATCGCGACATAGAAGCCAGAAAATGCGGCGGCGTACACCATCGGCCAGGCAGCGAAAAGCGCGCCACCTGCGGTGATCAGCCACACCTGGTTCCCATCCCAGTGCGGGGCAATGGTGTTGATCATTACGCGACGTTCGGTATCGGTGCGGCCCATAATACGGACCAGCATCCCTACCCCCATGTCGAAACCTTCAGTGACGGCAAACCCAACCAGCAGAATGCCGATCAGCAGCCACCAGATAAATCGCAACACTTCATAATCAAACATGGTAGCTCTCCTTATCCACGCGCCGGTTGAGTCGATGAGCCAATCTGCTCATGGTGGTAGCGGCCCGTTTTCAGGCTGCTTGGACCAAGGCGGGCAAATTTGAACATCAAATACATCTCCGCCACCAGGAACAGGGTGTACAGACCGCATATCAGAATCATGGAGAACAGCACGTCACCAGTAGTCAGCGAAGAGTTCGCCACTGCCGTCGGCAACACCTCACCGACCGCCCAAGGTTGACGACCATATTCCGCGACAAACCAACCTGATTCGATGGCGATCCACGGCAGTGGGATGCCATACAGTGCCGCTTTAAGCAGCCACGGCCACTTGCCGATGCGATTGCGGATCACACTCAGGAACGACAACGCAATGATTGCCAGCAGCAGCACGCCGCATAGCACCATGATACGGAAGGCAAAATAGAGCGGTGCGACGCGAGGGATCGAGTCCGCCGTCGCTTTCTGAATCTGCGCTTCGGTAGCGTTAGCCACGTCCGGGGTATAACGCTTCAGCAGCAAGCCATAACCGAGATCCTGTTTGCTTTGCTCAAAAGCGGTACGCACTGCCGGATCCTTGCTACCTGCACGCAATTCGTTGAGTAACGCATAGGCCTTCATACCGTTACGGATACGCACTTCATGCTGCGCCAGCAACTCTTTCAGGCCGGTAACCGGCGTATCCACCGAACGAGTGGCTATCAAACCGAGCAGATAAGGAATCTGGATAGCGTATCTGTTTTGCTGCGCGTCCTGATCTGGAATACCGAACAAGGTAAAGGAGGCAGGCGCAGGTTGCGTTTCCCATTCCGCTTCGATGGCAGCCAGTTTGGTTTTCTGCACATCACCCATTTCATAGCCGGATTCATCACCCAGTACGATAACGGAGAGCACCGCAGCCATACCGAAGCTGGCGGCAATCGCGAAGGAGCGCTTAGCGAAAGCAATGTCACGCCCTTTCAACAGATACCATGAGCTGATACCGAGGATAAACATCGCCCCTGCGGTGTAACCGGCTGCCACCGTGTGCACGAATTTCACCTGCGCCACCGGGTTGAGCACCAGTTCGGAGAAGCTCACCATCTCCATACGCATGGTTTCGAAGTTGAACTCAGAGGCAATCGGGTTTTGCATCCAGCCGTTCGCCACGAGGATCCACAGCGCTGACATGTTCGAACCCAGCGCCACCAGCCAGGTCACCGTCAGGTGTTGTACCTTACCGAGGCGATCCCAGCCGAAGAAGAACAGGCCGACAAAGGTAGATTCAAGGAAGAACGCCATCAGGCCTTCGATGGCCAGCGGCGCACCAAAGATATCGCCGACGTAATGTGAGTAATAAGACCAGTTGGTACCGAACTGAAACTCCATGGTCAGACCGGTCGCCACACCCAGGGCAAAGTTGATACCAAACAACTTGCCCCAGAATTTGGTCATATCTTTATAAATTTGTTTCCCCGTCAGGACGTATACGGTTTCCATGATCGCCAACAGAAACGCCATACCCAGCGTTAATGGCACGAACAGGAAATGGTACATCGCCGTCAGAGCAAACTGTAAACGCGACAGCTCGACAATATCTAACATGATGACTCCTTGCTCCTCGCATGAACTCCTTCTGCGGGCGACAACGGTAAAAAGACAGACATTGACGTGCAGAATAAGAGTCAGGAACGACTGATTATTGATTCCAGTTTTGTTTTGTTACCGACAGAACAGAGTAATCTGCTGCCCGAAGTGAGCGAGTAACTGTGATGAAAAAACCCTGAAAACTCATCGCAACAATCGGTTTTCGACAGTCGAGAGTGCGGTGGCGACAGAATTGATATAACAACGCCTGGCACAAACTCCTGAAAAAACATGGAAATGATTGAATTGATGTAGCGCAATTTATACCGTTTGCGCTGCGCTTTGCCAGCGGTAAAGTTTGTTATATCTCAGCATTTATTGATCTGAGATAACGTACAAAATTTCCAGATATGTATTGTTAGGCAGGTTGTTAATTAGTTGTCATGAGACGATGACGTAATTAAGAAAATAATTACCTTTGCCATAAAAATTTAACGAAGCGGCGGGTAAGACTTTCCTAACTTTCAAACAGAACGCCTTCGAATTTGCCCTTCTTTACCTTTCTGACAAAGTAAGCATAGACGGCAATTTTCACTGCGTAGGATTTTTCCCCACTTTTTCAGTGGCTACGGACATAAAAAAAGCCACCCGCAGGTGGCTTAGATCAAAAACGTAAACTTATTTAGCAGGCAGTACCGCTTTCACCGCATCACCGATGTCAGCCAGGCTGCGCACGGTTTTCACGCCAGCCGCTTCCAGTGCAGCGAATTTCTCATCCGCCGTACCTTTACCACCGGCAATGATTGCACCGGCGTGGCCCATACGTTTACCTTTCGGCGCAGTCACACCGGCGATGTAACCAACAACCGGCTTGGTGACGTGTTCTTTGATATAGGCAGCAGCTTCTTCTTCAGCACTACCGCCGATCTCACCAATCATCACGATCGCTTCGGTCTGCGGGTCTTCCTGGAACATTTTCAGGATGTCGATGAAGTTAGAACCCGGGATCGGGTCACCACCGATGCCGACACAAGTAGACTGACCATAACCGATATCGGTGGTCTGTTTAACCGCTTCATAGGTCAGGGTGCCAGAACGTGACACGATACCTACGCGGCCCGGCAGGTGAATGTGGCCCGGCATGATACCGATTTTACATTCGCCTGGGGTGATCACACCCGGACAGTTCGGGCCGATCATGCGCACACCAGCTTCATCCAGCTTCACTTTCACGGTCAGCATATCCAGCGTCGGGATACCTTCGGTGATGGTGATGATCAGTTTGATACCGGCATCGATCGCTTCCAGGATACCGTCTTTGCAGAACGGAGCCGGAACGTAGATCACGGTGGCGGTTGCGCCTGTTGCTTCTACCGCTTCGCGCACGGTGTTAAACACCGGCAGACCGAGATGGGTGGTGCCGCCTTTGCCCGGCGTCACACCGCCAACCAGCTGAGTACCATAGGCCAGCGCCTGCTCAGAGTGGAAAGTCCCCTGGCCACCGGTGAAACCCTGGCAAATGACTTTGGTGTTTTTGTCGATCAAAATGGACATTATTTACCCTCCGCAGCAGCAACAACACGCTGTGCCGCGTCTGTCAGGCTGGTTGCTGCAATGATGTTCAGACCGCTGTCCGCCAGTTTCTTAGCGCCCAGCTCGGCGTTGTTACCTTCCAGACGTACCACCACCGGTACGTTGACACCCACTTCTGCCACTGCACCGATGATGCCGTCTGCGATCAGGTCGCAACGCACGATGCCGCCGAAGATGTTAACGAATACGGCTTTAACCGCATCGTCAGACAGGATGATTTTGAAGGCTTCGGTTACGCGCTCTTTGGTTGCGCCGCCGCCGACATCAAGGAAGTTTGCAGGCTGACCACCGTGGTGTTTCACGATGTCCATGGTACCCATCGCCAGACCGGCACCGTTGACCATACAGCCAATGTTGCCTTCCAGTGCGACGTAGTTCAGTTCCCACTGCGTTGCATGAGCTTCACGCGGATCTTCCTGGCTCGGGTCACGCATTTCACGCAGTTCCGGCTGACGGAACAGGGCGTTGCCATCGGCACCCAGTTTGCCATCGAGGCACACCAGGTCACCCTGCTTGGTAACGACCAGCGGGTTGATCTCTACCAGCGCCAGATCGCGCTCGAGGAACATGGTCGCCAGACCCATAAAGATTTTGGTGAACTGGCTGACTTGCTTACCGGTCAGGCCCAGTTTGAACGCCAGCTCGCGGCCCTGATACGGCTGAGGACCGGCCAACGGATCGAGTGCCATTTTGTGGATCAGGTGCGGGGTCTCTTCCGCCACTTTCTCGATCTCAACACCACCTTCGGTCGAGGCCATAAAGACCACGCGACGGCTGGCACGGTCAACGACCGCACCCAGGTACAGCTCCTGATCGATGTCAGTCGCGGCTTCAACCAGAATCTGGTTTACCGGCTGGCCTTCGGCGTCAGTTTGATAGGTCACCAGACGTTTGCCCAGCCAGTGTTCTGCAAAGGCGCGGATCTCTTCTTTGCTCTTAACCACTTTCACACCGCCCGCTTTACCGCGGCCACCGGCATGAACCTGACATTTCACTACCCACGGGCCTGCGCCAATTTTAGAGGCGGCTTCTTCTGCTTCGCGTGGCGTAGTACAGGCGTAGCCAGTCGGTGCCGGCATACCATACCGTGCAAACAGCTGTTTCGCCTGGTATTCGTGTAAGTTCATGATGTTCTATCCATTCAGGTCTGAAAAGACTAATGAGTGTTGGGCGCGCCCTTAAGAACGCGCCCGGTGAAAATTAGACGTCCAGCAGCAGACGAGCCGGATCTTCCAGCATCTCTTTCACGGCCACCAGATAGCCGACAGACTCGCGGCCATCGATCAGACGGTGATCATAGGAGAGCGCCAGATACATCATTGGCAGCACCACAACCTGACCATTCACTGCCATCGGACGATCTTTGATAGCGTGCATACCCAGGATCGCACTCTGCGGTGGGTTGATGATAGGCGTGGACATCAGCGAACCGAACACCCCACCGTTGGTGATGGTGAAGTTACCGCCGGTCAGTTCTTCAACGGTCAGCTTGCCGTCACGGCCTTTTACCGCCAGCTCTTTAATTTTCTTCTCGATGTCAGCCATGCTCAGCGCATCAACATCTTTCAGCACTGGCGTCACCAGACCACGCGGGGTTGATACCGCGATGCTGACGTCGAAATAGTTGTGATACACCACGTCTTCGCCATCGATAGACGCGTTCACTTCCGGGAAGCGTTTCAGCGCTTCAACCACGGCTTTGATGTAGAAAGACATAAAGCCCAGACGCACGCCGTGACGCTTCTCGAAGGCATCGCCGTACTGCTTACGCAGATCCATGATCGGCTTCATGTTCACTTCGTTGAAGGTCGTCAGCATCGCGGTGCTGTTCTTCGCTTCCAGCAGACGCTCAGCCACGCGCTTACGCAGACGCGTCATCGGTACACGCTTCTCGCTGCGGTTCGCAATCGCCGTCGGCGCAGCAGCGGCAGCAGGCTGCGCCGCCGGTGCGGCTTTAGCTTCCGGTTTCTTCGCCAGATGTTTTTCTACATCTTCACGGGTGATACGACCGCCCACGCCGCTGCCTTTGATCTGGCTGGCGTCAAGGTCGTGCTCCGCGATCAGACGGCGAATCGCCGGGCTGAGCGCGTCATTGCTCTCTTCTTCAAGAGAAGCAGTCTGACGCTGTGCTGGCGTTGACTCCTTGCTCTCCACTTTGGCGGTAGTCTCTTTCCCGCTGCTGTTGCCTTCCTTCAGACGGCCCAGGATCTGACGAGAGGTCACGGTTGCGCCTTCATCTTCCAGCACCGCATCCAGAACACCATCGGCAGCAGCCGGTACTTCCAGTACCACTTTGTCGGTTTCGATTTCGACAATCACTTCATCGCGACTGACCGCGTCGCCGGGTTTTTTATGCCAGGTGGCTACCGTTGCATCCGCTACGGATTCAGGCAAATCGGGAACGAGAATATCTACACTACTCATTATCTTTCCTTTTTATTAACCAAGGTTCAGCGCGTCGTTAACCAGGTCTTGCTGCTGTTTTTGATGTACAGACATGTAGCCCACGGCCGGTGAAGCCGAAGCCGGACGGCCTGCATAACGCAGTGACGCACCAAACGGAATCACTTCGCGGAAATGATGCTGACTGCAATACCATGCACCCTGATTCAGTGGTTCTTCCTGACACCAGACAAAATCCTGCACATGGGCATAAGCTTTTAATGCTTCCTGTACCGCTTTATGCGGGAACGGGTATAACTGCTCGATACGAATAATCGCGACGTCGTTTTTCTCGTTCTTACGACGTTGCTCCAGCAGGTCGTAATAGACCTTACCAGAACACATCACTACGCGTTTTACCTGTTTCGCATCAAGGGCGTCGATTTCGCCGATAGCCGGCTGGAAGCTGCCGTTCGCCAGTTCGTCGAGTGTGGAAATCGCCAGCGGATGACGCAGCAACGACTTCGGTGACATCACGATCAACGGACGACGCATGCCGCGTAACGCCTGACGACGCAGCATATGGTAAACCTGCGCTGGCGTAGACGGTACACACACCTGCATGTTCTGCTCAGCACAGAGTTGCAGATAGCGTTCCAGACGGGCGGAGGAGTGCTCCGGGCCTTGTCCTTCGTAGCCATGCGGCAGCAGCATCACCAGGCCACACATACGGCCCCACTTCTGCTCGCCGGAACTGATGAACTGGTCGATTACCACCTGAGCACCGTTGGCAAAGTCACCGAACTGCGCTTCCCAGATGGTCAGCACGCGCGGCTCTGCGGTGGCATAACCGTATTCAAACGCCAGCACCGCTTCTTCGGACAGGACGGAGTCCCAAACTTTGAACTGGCCCTGACCATGATGGATATGGTGCAACGGCGTGTAGGTTGAACCGTTCGCCTGGTTGTGCACTACCGCATGACGATGGAAGAAGGTGCCACGGCCGGAGTCTTCACCAGACAGACGGACCGGGATGCCTTCATCCACCAGCGTAGCGTAAGCGAGGTTCTCCGCGCCGCCCCAGTCAAAGGCTTTGTTGCCTTCGGCCATCTCTTTACGATCGTTGTAAATCTTGGCGACACGCCCCTGGACTTCAACCGCTTCCGGCACCTGGCTGATACGACGCGCCAGTTCCTGCAAACGTTTCATCTCCACAGTTGCCGGGTAGCTCTCATCCCAGTCGTGGTTGAGATACGGTGACCAGGTGAAAGAATGCAGACTCATCGGACGCCATTCCGGCACCACGCATTCACCGGCATCCAGTGCGTCGCGGTACAGGTTGACCATCTCGGTGGCATCTTCCAGTTTGGCAATACCATCCGCTTCCAGACGATCGGCATAGATTTTACGCGGTGTCGGATGCTTTTTGATTTTCTGGTACATCAGCGGCTGGGTTGCACTTGGCTCGTCGGCTTCGTTATGGCCATGACGGCGGTAGCACACCAGATCGATAAACACATCACGTTTGAAGGTGTTGCGATAGTCGAGCGCCAGTCGGGTAACAAAGGCAACGGCTTCCGGATCATCCGCGTTAACGTGGAAAATCGGTGCCTGCACCATTTTACCGATATCGGTGCAGTACGGCGTAGAACGCGCGTCCAGCGGGTTAGAGGTGGTGAAGCCCACCTGGTTGTTGATCACGATGCGAACGGTACCGCCCACTTCGTAACCACGCGCCTGCGACATGTTCAGGGTTTCCTGCACCACGCCCTGGCCGGTTACCGCTGCATCACCATGAATGGTGATTGGCAGCACTTTATTGCTGCTTGGTTCTGCCAGACGATCCAGACGCGCACGCACCGAACCCATCACCACCGGGCTAACGATTTCGAGGTGCGACGGGTTAAACGCCAGCGCCAGATGCACCAGGCCGCCTTCGGTTTCCACGTCTGACGAGAAGCCCATGTGGTACTTCACGTCACCGGTGCCGAGATGTTCTTTATGCTTACCGGAGAACTCGTCGAACAGATCCTGGGGCTTTTTACCCAGCACGTTGATCAAGACGTTAAGACGACCACGGTGTGCCATACCCAGCACCACTTCACGCGTGCCACTCTTACCGGCATGACGGATCATCTCACGCAGCATTGGAATCAGCGCGTCGCCGCCTTCCAGCGAGAAGCGTTTTGCGCCCGGGAATTTAGCGCCCAGATATTTTTCCAGGCCTTCTGCCGCTGTCAGTTCTTTCAGGAAACCTTTTTTCTCATCCGTGCTGAACGTCGCGTGCCCCACCACCGATTCGATACGCTGTTGAATCCAGCGTTTTTCATCGGTGTTGGTGATATGCATATACTCGGCACCAATGGAGCCGCAGTAGGTTTGCTTCAGCGCCTCATAGAGATCGGCCAGCTTCATGGTCTCTTTGCCGATAGCAAATGAGCCTACGTTAAAGCTTTCCTGAAAATCGGCGTCGGTCAGGTCGTGATAAACCGGGTCGAGATCCGGTACAGCGTCCTGCTTCCACAAGCCGAGTGGATCAAGGTTAGCGTGCTGGTGTCCGCGAAAGCGGAAGGCGTTGATCAGCTGCAACACCTTAACCTGTTTGGAGTTGGTGGCCGGATCAGTGACTGTGGAAGTGTAACGCGCAGCATCTTTCGCCAGGCGGCGGAAGTAATCACGCGTGGTGGAGTGAAACTGCTCAGGTTTCACGCCAGTGCCAGGCAGCTGTTGGAACATGTCGCGCCACACTGCATCAACAGAGTCAGGATCGGTCAGGAAATCCTCATAGAGTTGCTCTATGTAAGATTGGTTCGCGCCGGCCAGCCAGGAGGAGTCCAGCCAGGGCTTCATCGCGCTGTTCTGCATTGTGATCCCTTAAGCATTAGTATGCTTTTTTTGAGGTTTCATTGTTGCCGCTTTCGCGGCTTGCCGTAGTGAGTTCAGCGATACGAGCCCTTGCGCTATCGGCGCCCGACTCGTAAGGGAACCTTTATAAGCGTGGTGTTGACCGCGCTTATAGAGGCTTCCGTAAACTGCCGGGAACCTGAGGTTCCCGGACAGTGGTGGTGATTACGCCCCGCGTTGCAGCAGCATCGACTTAATATGGCCGATGGCGCGCGTCGGGTTTAGTCCTTTCGGGCACACGCTCACACAGTTCATGATGCTGTGACAGCGGAATACACTGAAAGCATCGTTCAGATTATCCAGACGCGCATCAGTTTCCGTATCGCGGCTGTCAATCAGGAAACGGTAAGCCGCCAGCAGACCGGCCGGACCGATGAATTTATCCGGGTTCCACCAGAACGACGGGCATGAGGTTGAGCAGCAGGCGCAGAGGATACACTCGTACAGGCCATCCAGATGCTCACGCTCAGCCGGGCTTTGTAAATGCTCGCGTGCCGGTGGATTTTCCCCGTTATTCAACAGGTAAGGCTTAATCTTCTCATATTGTGCGTAGAATTGCCCCATATCCACAACCAGATCGCGGATCACCGGCAAACCAGGCAATGGACGGATAACAATTTTCTTCGAACCATTACCCAGCGCAGAGACCGGGGTGATGCACGCCAGACCGTTTTTGCCGTTCATGTTCAGGCCATCGGACCCGCACACGCCTTCACGACAGGAGCGACGGAACGCCAGCGTCGGATCTTTCTCTTTCAGCTTGATCAGCGCATCCAGCAGCATCATATCGCGACCGTCTTCCGCTTCCAGGCTGTACTCCTGCATACGCGGCGCGTCATCCACTTCCGGGTTGTAACGATAGATTGAAAATTCGAGTCTCATGATGATCTCCGCAATTAGTAAGTACGCGCTTTCGGCGGGAAGGCCGCACGCAGTTTCGGTTGCATGTTCACCTCACGGCGCGTCATGCTTTCCGTTTGCGGAACATAGAGGCTGTGGCACAGCCAGTTTTCATCATCGCGATCCGGGTAGTCGAAGCGGCTATGCGCACCACGGCTTTCGGTACGGAAGTTCGCCGCCACTGCCGTGGCATACGCGGTTTCCAGCAGGTTATCCAGTTCAAGACACTCGATACGCTGAGTATTGAAGTCCGGTGAACGGTCATCCAGACGCGCGGTTTTCAGACGCTCACGGATCACTTTTAACTCTTCCAGCCCCTGCGCCATCGCTTCACCTTCACGGAACACCGAGAAGTTGTTCTGCATACAGCGTTGCAGTGCTTTGCGAATCTCAACCGGGTCTTCGCCAGTGGTGTTGTTTTCCCAACGGTTGAAACGTGCCATTGCCGCGTCGATCTCTTCCTGGCTGGCATCGCGCAGTTCACCCTGCTCTTCGATACATTCCGCCAGATGCAGACCCGCTGCACGGCCAAACACCACCAGGTCAAGCAGTGAGTTACCGCCAAGACGGTTAGCACCGTGTACCGATACGCAGGCGATTTCACCCACCGCGAACAGGCCTGGAATCACTTCATCTTCACCCTGCTCATTGACGCGCAGCGCCTGACCGGTGACTTTGGTCGGCACGCCACCCATCATGTAGTGACAGGTTGGAATGACCGGAATCGGTTCTTTAATCGGATCGACGTGAGCAAAGGTACGCGACAGCTCGAGAATGCCCGGCAGACGTGACTCCAGCACTTCTGCACCCAGATGGTCGAGCTTCAGTTTGATATGCGGACCCCACGGGCCGTCACAACCACGACCTTCACGGATCTCCACCATCATGGAACGAGCGACCACGTCACGCCCCGCCAGGTCTTTGGCGTTTGGCGCATAGCGTTCCATAAAGCGTTCGCCGTGTTTGTTCAGCAGATAACCGCCTTCACCACGACAACCTTCGGTTACCAGAACACCGGCTCCGGCAATGCCGGTTGGGTGGAACTGCCACATCTCCATATCCTGCATCGGCACGCCAGCGCGCAGCGCCATGCCAACGCCGTCGCCGGTGTTGATGTGGGCGTTGGTGGTGGACTGATAAATACGTCCCGCACCGCCGGTTGCCAGGATGGTAGCTTTGGCTTTGAAGTAGACGGTTTCACCGGTTTCGATGCAGATAGCGGTACAACCGACAATCGCACCGTCTTCATTTTTCACCAGGTCCAGCGCATACCATTCGGAGAAGATGGTGGTTTTGTTTTTCAGGTTCTGCTGATACAGGGTATGCAGCAGGGCGTGGCCAGTACGGTCAGCGGCCGCAGCGGTACGCGCTGCCTGCTCACCACCGAAGTTTTTTGACTGACCACCAAACGGACGCTGATAGACGCGGCCGTCATCAAGACGGGAGAATGGCAGACCCATATGCTCCAGCTCCAGAATCGCTTCCGGGCCGGTTTTACACATATATTCAATCGCGTCCTGGTCACCGATATAGTCGGAACCTTTGACGGTGTCATACATATGCCATTCCCAGTTATCTTCATGGGAGTTACCCAGCGCCACGGTGATACCGCCTTGCGCCGACACGGTATGGGAACGGGTTGGGAACACTTTGGATAACAGGGCGCAACTCAGGCCCGATTGGGAGATTTGCAGAGCGGCGCGCATACCTGCGCCACCCGCGCCGATCACCACGGCATCAAATTCTCTGACTGGCAAACTCATTTACACACCCCACACTACAACGGTTCCATAAATTGCATAGGACAACAGCGCCACCACAACCACCAGCTGCAACACCAGACGGGTCGCCACCGGTTTCACGTAGTCAGTCAGCACCTGCCACATCCCAATCCAACCGTGGACCAGAATCGAGAACAGCGTCAGCAACGTGAACACTTTGGTAAAGGAGGAAGCGAAGAAGCCGCGCCAGACGTCATACGTCAGCGTGCCTGTCATCACCACAAAACCGAGAATGTAGAGAATGTAGAGCGTAATTAAGATTGCAGCAGCACGCAGCAACAGCCAGTCATGAACACCGTTGCGTCCTAATGCAGAAGCATTGCTTACCATACGAGGACTCCAGCCAAAATTGAAAGCACGACAGTGATACCAAAAGCCGCCTGAGCGGAACGGGTGCCCACCTGCAAGGTTTCTTCCATAAAGCCAAAATCAGCCAACATATGACGAATACCGCCCACGACATGGTAAGCCAGCGCAGTCAGAATGCCCCACATGATGAATTTGACGAAGAAGCTATCCATGATGGATGCGGCTTGCAGGAAACCTTCAGGAGAAGAGAGAGAGAGACCCAGTAACCAGAGCAGAATTCCGAGAGCGACAAAGGTGATCACGCCGGAGACGCGGTGGAGAATGGACGATATTGCAGTAACGGGAAACCGGATCGTCGAGAGATCCAAGTTAACAGGTCTTTGTTTTTTCACGGTTTTGCCCACACAGCTCTTTTTTATTTTGCTTCCTCCGGTCCTGGGTTGCACCAGAGACACAGGACGTGTTCAGAGTGCAACCGTCACCAAAGAAGCAACATCCAGTGTTCAGTGACGCGGGGAAAACGCTGGGTGGCTCCTGGTGTCAGGGTGTTCCGGAGACCTGGCGGCAGTATAGGAGGATCACATTCTGATTACAATTCCCCTACAATCTCTTTGGTCACATTTAAGCTGAACAGTGATCCCCCTCACGTATTTCACATTTCATACATTTTTAATTATCTGATTTGACAAAAGTTCAACAATTCGGTTACAAACAAACGCATTAAAGCCCTATGATGCACAAAAGTTATGGGGATACACTTTCCCCTAAGCTGAAGTTATGTAACATTGCCACTCAGAGCATTACAAAGCATCAGGTTATTGGTTACCAAGAAGTTATGTCGTGACAGGATCTTTAACATCCGCGATTTGCAGCATGTCATGCCCGGACGCCACTGCCCCAAACGTAACGTTCACTCTGTACTCTACCTTGCACGACAAACGTGACCGCAGAGTGATACTGTGAAGATTGTGGTTTTTATGAAACATGAAAGCTGTATTGGTGTCTAAGATCCTTACCTACCAAGGCGCTATGGAGACGAAAAATGACAGATAAAAAAGTGACGCTAACCCTACAAGACAATACGGCAGTTGAACTGGACGTGATGCATGGCACGCTGGGACAGGATGTCGTTGATGTCCGCGCTCTCGGCAATAAAGGCCTGTTTACCTTCGACCCCGGTTTCACCTCTACAGCGTCATGCGAATCTAAAATCACCTTTATTGATGGTGATGAAGGTATTTTGTTACATCGCGGTTTTCCGATTGATCAACTGGCAACGCACTCAAACTACCTGGAAGTCTGTTATATCCTGCTGAACGGCGAAGCGCCAACCCAGGAGCAGTTTGAAGAATTCCGCGTTACCGTTACCCGCCACACCATGATCCACGAGCAAATCACCCGTTTGTTCCACGGCTTCCGCCGTGACTCGCATCCGATGGCGGTCATGTGTGGTGTAACGGGTGCGCTGGCCGCGTTTTATCACGACTCGCTGGACGTCAATATTGAACGTCACCGTGAAATCGCCGCGTTCCGTCTGTTGTCCAAAATGCCAACCATGGCGGCGATGTGCTACAAATACTCCATTGGTCAGCCATTCGTTTATCCGCGCAACGACCTCTCCTATGCGGGTAACTTCCTGCATATGATGTTTGCCACCCCGTGCGAAGAGTACAAGGTAAACCCGGTACTGGAACGCGCCATGGACCGTATTCTGATTCTGCACGCTGACCACGAACAAAACGCCTCCACCTCCACCGTACGTACTGCTGGTTCTTCCGGCGCTAACCCGTTTGCCTGTATCGCGGCGGGTATCGCGTCTCTGTGGGGACCGGCACACGGCGGTGCGAACGAAGCTACGCTGCGTATGCTGGAAGAGATCAGCACCGTGGATCACATCCCGGAATTCGTCCGTCGTGCCAAAGACAAGAACGATTCGTTCCGTCTGATGGGCTTCGGCCACCGTGTGTATAAAAACTACGACCCGCGCGCTACCGTCATGCGTGAAACCTGCCACGAAGTGCTGAATGAGCTGGGTATGAAAGATGACCTGCTGGAAGTGGCGATGGAGCTGGAACATATCGCGCTGAACGACCCGTACTTCATTGAGCGTAAACTCTATCCAAACGTCGATTTCTACTCTGGCATTATTCTGAAAGCGATGGGTATCCCGTCCTCCATGTTTACCGTGATCTTCGCGATGGCGCGTACCGTGGGCTGGATTGCACACTGGAAAGAGATGCACGACGAAGGCATGAAGATTGCCCGTCCACGTCAGCTGTATACCGGTTATACCGAGCGTCCTTTCACGTCGGCGCTGAAGAAATAAGGTTAAGGGCGGGTTATCCCGCCCGCTGCATCAAAACCGCGCGATAAATCGTGCCGCTACAATTGGAACACCTGGCGTAGCGGCGCGATTTATCGCGCATCAGGCCTGCTGTCATTAGCTCTGACACCCCGGACACCAATAAAATGGTCGGGATGACAGCACGCCCTTCTCGATCACCGTGCCACATCGTCGACACTTTTTCCCCTGCCGATGAAACACCTCAAAACGGAAAGCCGCCTCTTCATGGTATTTCTTCATGCTGCCACGCATCTGATAAGAGTGGCGCGGCACCGCCAGTAGCGCTTCACTCAGCGCCCTGAGCTGCAACGCATTCAGATCCTGAGCACGATGCTGCGCCAGCAACTGCGCATGCCATAAAATCTCCACGCGCAGGTAGTTCCCCAGGCCAGCGAGAAACGCCTGATCGAGCAGTAAGCCACTGAATTGCCGCCGCCGAAAGCGTGACGACAACAAGCGCTCCTGCACCGCGTCCACCGTCAGGCTGGCATCCAGCACATCCGGTCCTACGCGTTGTAAAAAAGGATGAGCGGCCAGCGTCTCCGCGTTGAGCAGCTCAATATCGGAAGCGCTATATAGCAGGATGGTTTGGTCAGCATTAGCCAGCCGTACCCGCAACTGCCGGGCGGTCTGCGGTTGGGTACCGGTCGGCACCACACGCCAGACGCCATACAGCTGGTTATGGCTGTAGAGGGTCAGACCATTGGAGAAATGAGTCAGTAGCGCCTTGCCCCGGGTTTCAATTGCCGTAACGGTTGCACCCAGTAGCGCCGGTTCGTAAGTTTTCAGCTGCGGAAAGGCAAACCACACATCAGTGAGCGGTTTGCCCGTCATCGCCGCCGCCAGCTGATCCGCCGCTCGGCGGATCTCCGGTCCTTCAGGCATGACGACTCCTGTTAATGGGTCGCGCCCCCCGCGACATGCAAATCTTTATCCACCTTCAGCGTCACGCGGATCGCCATCTCCAGCGCCTGAATGACACTGGCCGCTGCCATGCTCGGCGCACCGGGATGCTTCACCGCTTGCTCCGGCAGATATGGGATATGAATAAAACCACCGCGCGCACTGCTCTGATGCGTCGCCAGCCAGTGCAGCAAGCGATACATCACATGATTACAGGTAAAGGTCCCGGCAGTTTGCGATACCGAGGCCGGTATCCCCGCCTCGCGCGTTGCTGCAACTATCGCCTTGATCGGCAGCGTCGAAAAATAAGCCGCCGGCCCGTCCACCACCACCGGCTGATCAATCGGCTGCTGCCCCTCATTATCAGGGATACGTGCATCATCAATGTTGATCGCCACCCGCTCCACGCTGATGTCGCTGCGCCCCCCCGCCTGACCGATACAGAGAATGCGATCGGGTTGCAACGTTTCCAGCGCCTGCGTCAGCACGGCACCGCAACGGCTGTACGCCACCGGTAACTGACGTGCCACCACGCGTGCGCCGTCAATCACCTTTCCATCAAAAGATCGTACCGCTTCCCACGAGGGATTGATGCTTTCGCCTTCAAAAGGCTCAAACGCGGTCATTAATACCGTTTTCATTCTTTCCTCACAAAAACATCATGAACCACAGCAGGAAAATATTGACCACCAACAGCATTAAACCGGTCGGGACCTGTGCTCTGATTACCGCATTGCGATCAGGCAGCTCCAGCAGGCGAGCCGGGACAATATTGAAGTTCGCCGCCATCGGGGTCATCAAGGTGCCGCAATAGCCCGAGAACATGCCAATCGCCGCCATCACTGCCGGGTTACCGTGGTGTTGCAGCACCAGAATCGGGATACCGATACCGGCGGTGACAATCGGGAACGCAGCGAAGGCATTACCCATCACCATGGTCAACAGCGCCATACCAATGGCATACACGGCTACCGCGATAAAACGGTTATCGACAGCCAGATACTGCTCGGTCAGGTGTGAAATCGCGTTACCCACCCCGGCGCTGGTGAACAGCAGGCCCAGCGTGGCAAGGATTTGCGGCAGGATAAACGCCCAGCCAACGGCATCCAGCAAACGTCGCGTTTCCTGCATCGACTGCATCGGCTTTTCGCGGGTCATTTTCAGTGCCACCAGCCAGCCAATCAGACAACCCATCATCATTGAGAACAGCGTAATCAGGGTGGAATGGTTCCCTGCGCCAAACACCGCCTGTTGCAGACCAGGCAGATTGTTAAACGCCAGCACGCCAACCACCGTCACCACCGGGATCGCCAGCGCCGGGATAAACAGCTGGTTACCCAGACGTTTGGCGCTGGCCTGCTTCTCTTCATCGCTGCGTTGGTGATACCGGCCCAGGCGCACGCCGCCAAAACCGGCAATCAACGCCATCACCACCACGGCAACACCTACGGCGATATGCAGGGTTCGTGGCGTCATCCATTGATAAACCCCATCACTAATCAGGAAGATCATCCCGTATAGCGCCCAAAACAACCCGGTAGTCAGACGCCGAGGATTGGCACGATCCCGCCAGGAAAATACGGCGACAATCAGCAGAATGATGCCTGCCAGCCACATCAGATATTGTTGCTGGAACATCATTCTGCTCCTTTGGCTTGTAACGCCTGTTGATTCAGTGCGCCCAGCTCACGCGCCAACTGGCGGTCAAGACGGATCAAACGGGCGGAGTGGATCAGGAAGGCGCAAATCGCGGTGGGAATGCCCCATACCGCGATATGCAGCGGTTCGGTCTGAATGCCAGCCGACTCCTGCATAAAGTTGTGCATAAAGATGATGGCACCGAAGGCAACGAAAATATCCTCACCAAAAAACAGTCCGACGTTATCCGTGGCGGCCGACATGGCGCGCAGACGGTGACGTACTTCCGGCGACACTTCACCATAGCGGTTTTCTGTCGCCCCTTCCGCCATCGGCGCCAGCAGCGGGCGCACCATTTGCGGATGACCGCCGAGGCTGGTCAGCCCCAGCGCTGCGGTAATTTCTCGCACAAATAAATAGACAATCAGCAGACGTCCCGCCGTAGCGGTTTTGATCTGCGCGATCCAGGTTTGCGCCCTTTCTTTCAGGCCATGTCGTTCCAGCAGACCGATCACCGCCAGCGGCAACAGCAGAATCAACGGCAGGTTACGGGTGTTCAGGAACCCGGAGCCCAGTTTTTCCAGAATATCGGCCAGCGACATATGGGCCGATAACCCGGTAACAAAACCCGCCACAATCACCACCAGCACCGGATTAAACCGCAGCACAAAACCGAGCACGATAGTACCAATACCCAGCAACGGCCAGAGATTCACCACGCTTTCCATGTTTTCTCCCCTTATCAGAAATAAAAAGCCCGGCTTGCTTGCGCCTGGTCGTCGCGGCACGATTTATCGTGCGGGTTTTGGCAGGCCATGAAATGCCTGAAAACAGCGCGATAAATCGCGCCGCGACGGAATGTGTAGCCGGGTAATTGTTCGAAACTTATACGCTGGTCACAGTAACGTGCTGGGCCGCAAACGCCGCGCGCAACGCGTGAGCAAATTGCAGCGCATGAGCCCCATCGCCATGCAGACACACGGTTTGCGCATTCACCGCCACCCAGTCGCCAGAGATGCTTTGTACTTTACGCTGTTGCACCATCGTCAGCGTGTGGGCAATTGACTGCGCAGTATCTTCAATCAACGCACCCGGCTGACCGCGTGGCACCAGCGCGCCACTGGACAGATAGCCGCGATCGGCAAACACTTCTTCGCGCGTTTTCAGCCCATGATGGGCCGCTGCCCGAATCGACTCACTGCCCGCCAGCCCCACCAGGATTAAACCGGCATCAACCACCTTGACGGCACGAGCAATGGTATCCGCCAGTTGTGGATCGGCTGCCGCCTGGTTGTATAACATGCCGTGCGGTTTGACGTGCACCAGTCGCGCGCCCTCGCTTTCCGCCAGACTTTTCAGTGCGCCAATCTGGTAAATCAACTGCGCATAGACGATATCTGGCGGCAACTGCATGGCGGTGCGGCCAAAATTTTCCCGGTCGGGAAAGCTGGGATGCGCACCAATCGCCACCCCTGCCGCCTGCGCCCAGCGCACCGATTGCAGCATGGTTGCCGCATCCCCCGCATGGAAACCGCAAGCAATGTTGGCGGAGCTGACCAGTTGCAACAATTCCTGATCGCTGCCGCTCCCTTCGCCAAGATCGGCGTTGAGATCAATTTTCATGTGATAGCCCCCAGTTCATCTGATCAAATACACGCTGTTGCTGCTGCTTCGCCTGCATCGCTTCTTCCAGCGTGCAATGGGTGAAATGAATCGGTTCCCCCAGGCGAATCTGGGCTAAATGATAGAGATCGGCTTCGATAATGCAGGCAATTCGCGGATATCCCCCGGTAGTCTGTGCATCGGCCATCAACACAATCGGCTGTCCGTTTGGCGGCACCTGCACCACGCCCGGTACCAGACCGTGTGACAACAAATCGCGCGTGGCTTTGCGATGCAGCGTGCGCCCCTGCAAGCGATAGCCCATGCGGTTACTTTGCGGACTCAGTTTCCACGCGCTGCGCCAGAACGCTTCCTGCGCTTCACGGGTGAATTCGTTGTATTCCGGACCGGGCAGCGCACGGATACGATTGCCCCACAGCAACTGCCGCACCCCGGCTTTCTTGCTGAAGTCACGAGTCGCCTTGCCGAGCGGCAACAGATCACCATCCTGCAACTTACGTCCGGCAAAACCACCAAATCCGGCTTTCAGATCGGTACTGGCGGAGTCCAGCATCTCTGGCACGGCAAAACCGCCGTTAATCGCCAGGTAACTGCGCATGCCGTGCACTGGCATCGACAAACTGAGGACCTGCCCTTTCTTCACCGGCAGACGCCAGCCGGTCCAGACAGCTTTGCCGTCCAGGTTAGCATTGCAGCCTGCTCCCGTCAGAGCGAACCAACCGTCACGCTGGAACTGCGCTTTAAACTGCCCCAGCACAATCTCCAGTACCGCGCTGCCTTCATCGTTACCCACCAACATGTTGGCGGTGCGCATGGCCGGTTGATCGAGTGCGCCACTGACGCTGATGCCAAACTGCCGCCAGCCGTTACGGCCCTGATCCTGCAATGAGGTCATCAATCCGGCACGAAGAATCTTTAGCATACGCCCTCCTTTTGCGGCACGAAGCGCACGCTGTCGCCGGGACGCAACAGCGTTGGCGGTTGCTGTTGGGGATCAAACAGGCTGATGGCGGTTTGTCCCAGCAATTGCCAGCCACCTGGGGTTGCCAGCGGGTAAACGCCGGTTTGGCTGCCGCCGATGCCGACTGAACCGGCAGGGACGATCACGCGTGGCTCGGCGCGACGCGGCGTATGTAAGCGGCTATCGAGGCCGCCCAGATAGGGGAATCCAGGCTGAAAGCCAATAAAATAAACCACATAGTCGGTGCTGCTGTGTAGCTCCACCACCTGGCGTGGTGTCATACCGGCATGCTCGGCGACCACCGATAAATCCGGCCCGGCCTCACCGCCATAAACCACCGGGATCTCCACCAGACGCGATTCCGGTCGCTGCGCTTCACTCTCTTCCCACCAGCGTTGCAGATTCTCGATAGCATCCAATGCATTGCGCTGTGGATCGCGCAGCAACAGCGTCAGATTGTTCATGCCGGGAATCACTTCCGACACCTTTTCATTACCCTGTAGCCGCTGGCACAATCCCCAAATGCGTTGCTGGCTGGCTAAGGAAACCGGTGGTTCCAGTTCCAGCACTACCGCGCGTTCCCCCAGCAGATAACAACGTGCTCGTTGCAAAACCCACCTCCTGATTCACTTTCTTCCGGGCAGCCAACTGATGTTGCTCCCCGCTGTACGCGTGTCGCTTATGCTTTAAAGGCAACCAGTTATGCGAAAGTGTCAGAGGTGTGTCAACCGATTTGCGCCCCCAGCCGTAGCTTAGGGCGCAATAGCTGAAAAATCAGGCAGGATTGTCGATATCGATAAAGGTCACGTCGAGGCCATAGCTTTGTGCCAGCCATTCCCCCAGTGCCTTGATGCCGCCACGTTCGGTAGCATGGTGTCCGGCGGCAAAGAAGTGCAGTCCCTGCTCGCGAGCGCTGTGAATGGTTTGTTCCGACACTTCGCCAGTGATAAACGCATCGACACCGAATGCCGCCGCGCTGTCAATAAAGCCCTGACCGCCGCCGCTACACCAGGCGATACGTTTGATTTTTTCCGGCGCGTTATCACCGCAATGCAGCGGTGTGCGCCCCAGCGCCTGGGCGATGCGTTGCGCCAGCGCCTCACCGCTTAGCGGCTCCGCCAGCTCGCCCCACGGTACCAGCGGCATCACCTCGCCCTTCACCTCAATATTGAACAACCGCGCCAACTGCGCGTTGTTGCCGAGATGAGGATGGGCGTCAAGTGGCAGATGCCAGCCATACAGGTTGATATCATTGGCCAGTAGCGTGCGCAGGCGCTGGCGTTTCATCCCTTTAATCACCGGCGCTTCGCTTTTCCAGAAATAACCGTGATGCACCATCACCGCATCGGCATTGCGTTTTACCGCTTCGTCGAGCAATGCCTGACAGGCGGTGACACCGGTAATAATGGTTTTCACCTCCGGACGACCTTCGACCTGCAATCCATTGGGGGCATAGTCGCTAAAGGTGCTGCTGTTCAGCTGCTGGTTAACAATGTGTTCTAATTCAACGTGATTCATAATGGCTCCCTGACCTCTCAGGCCGCGCTGCGCGCGCGCTCGAAGGCGTCCAGTGTCTTTTTACGTGCGTCCTTATGTTCCACGATTGGCTCAGGATAATCGAGTGTCTTGTTATTTTTCTGCGCCCAGGCGTGCGGCTGATGGATATGCGCGTCCGGTACTGCCGCCAGTTCCGGTAACCACTGGCGGATAAACTCACCCTGTGGATCGAAACGCTCGCCCTGAGTCGTCGGATTAAAAATGCGAAAATAGGGAGCCGCATCAGTGCCGGTAGAAGCCGCCCACTGCCAGCCTCCGTTATTGGCCGCCAGATCACCGTCGATCAGCTGCTGCATAAAGTAGCGTTCCCCGTCATGCCAGTCGATCAGCAAATCCTTCACCAGAAAACTGGCGACAATCATCCGTAGCCGGTTATGCATCCAACCCAGGGTATTTAGCTGGCGCATCGCCGCATCCACAATCGGATAACCGGTTTTCCCCTGCTGCCAGGCCACCAGATGGTTTTGATTTTTCTGCCAGCGCACGTTACGCGTCCAGGCGACAAACGGCTGATGTTTGCATAGTGCGGGAAATGCCACCATCAAATGGCGATAAAACTCACGCCAGATCAACTCGTTAAGCCAGACAAATGCGTGACCGCCATCCAGCGCGTCCGGGTGGTGTTTGAGGATACGATGCAGGCACTGGCGTGGCGACAACACGCCCGTCGCCAGATACACCGATAGTCTGCTGGTGCCATCCACTGCGGGTTTGTCGCGTTCAGCGGCATACGCCACCACCGGTTGCTGCGCGAAATGGCGCAACTGTTGCAGCGCCGCCTCTTCGCCGGCGGGAAACAGCGTGGCGTCGAAATCTTCCAGCGGATAGTCAAACGGCGGAATTTCGTGTTCGACCGCGATGGGGCCACCGGCACGGGCGCGAGGGGCCATATGACATTCGGGCAGCCCCTGATGCAAACGACGGACAAAGGCTTTGCTGAACGGGGTAAACACCTTAAACATAGTGTGATTGCCGGTCTGCACGCTCCCCGGTGGCAACAACAGGCTGTCATCAAAGCCCTGGCAAATCACGCCCTGATCATCGAGACGTTTTTCCGCAGCGGCATCGCGCTGACGTTCATTGATTTCGTATTGATAGTTGTAAAATAGCTGATCGACCTGCTGCTGCTGGCAAAAGTCTGCCAGATACTCCAGCGAGGCAGCAAAATCGTCGCATTGTTGGTAATGCAATGGGATGCCCCGTTCCGCCAGCGCCCCCTGCAACAAACACAGGCTTTGATAAATAAACGCCGCCTGTTTCGGTGCCATATGATGTTGCTGCCACTGGCCGGGCGTGGCGGTAAACAGCGCCAGCACGCGCGCACCCGGATCGCGACAGGCAGCATACAGCGCGCTGTTGTCGTTGATGCGTAAATCATTGCGCAGCCAGACAAGATGAGTGGTCATAAAGCTCCTGAGATTATTGGCCATAGCGCAGACGCAGCGCTTCCGGATAAGGGTCGAAATAACGCTGCTGGGTTAGCCACGGATGCGGGAACTCCGCCATGTAGTGTTTCAGCATGGTGATCGGGGCCAGTAACGGCTGTAGCCCACAGCGATAACGGTCAATCAGCAGGGCCAGCTCCTGGCGTTGCGGCGAGGTCAGCTGACGGCGGAAATAACCCTGCACATGCATCAACACATTGGTGTGGTTGCGTCGGGTCGATTTGTGCGCCAGCAAACGCATCAACCGGTTGCGATATTCAAAAGCATAATCATCCAGCGAATCCCACGACTCCATCTTCGCCACAAAACGTCCCAACTCACGGTATTCATCCTGAGAGTGAGACAGCAGCAGCAGTTTGTAGCGACTATGGAACGCCACCAGTTGATGACGCGTCAGGCCATTGCGCCACATCTGATTGAACTCATGCAGGGCGTAAACACGGCCAATGAAATTTTCCCGGATATCCGCATCGTTGAGACGACCATCCTCTTCCAGTGGCAACCACGGCAGTTCACGCTGGAGGAATTCGGTGAAAATGCCGGTCCCCGCTTTACGATTGTTGTTGGTTTGCGGTTCATACACCCGCACCCGCTCCAGACCACAACTGGGTGATTTGGCGCACAGGATGTAGCCACACAGATGATGCAACCCTTTCACCCGTTGTGCAGACCACTGCGCCATCAGATCCGTGACCTCATCGCCGCCCGCCTTACTGAAGCACAGATGTACGCGCGCATCGTCCTCTTTTACCAGACGCAGCGCCGGACGCGGCGTCGGCAAACCAATCGCCATTTCCGGGCATACCGGCTCGAAATGGACAAAGGGGCTGAGTTCGTCTGTCGCAAAGGCAAAACGCTTATGGCCGCCATCAAAGCGAACGCTATCCCCGAGCAGGCAGGCACTGATACCGACAGGAATTTTTTCGCGCATACTTGTACAACCTCCAAAATCTTGTAGAGGTTTTAAGTGTAGCTGAAATGTATGCCAAACACAGCGTCAGCGGGGATGCGCAGTGAAAAATTGGCATAAAAAAACCCGGTGCTTCAGGGAAGACACCGGGCGGAACGACAGCGGAACAGCGTTACCAGAAAATGCCGCCAGCCGCTTCAGATTGCGCCAGCCAAACTGGCTTCGCGCTGGTTTTGCACCACATACGGTGCAGATAGCTGTAAAAGCGTGCGCGATCGGCACGGAACAGCATTACAGGGAGCGCCAGCACCCCCAGCAACACCACCAGCGCGCGGCGCAGCACAACTTTGTAGAACGGATATGCCTGATACATGGTTGCCTCCTGGTGAGTCTGAGAAAATGTGATCTGACACAAATATTACGCCTCGTTGTGTAATTTTACTACTCATCCGACCACTTTTTTGATCTTTTTTTGTCCATTTCATCGCCGCACTGAAATTAAGTTACATGAATGTAAATGTAAGGTTCCCAATGGGTAACAAACTTCAACACGGACGGCGTCGCGATTTATTGCTACAGTGAACCGTTATCCATTTCAGCCGCAGGAGTTCGCGTGACCACCATCTTGATCGTTGAAGATGAAAAGGAGATCCGCCGTTTCGTGCGCCTGGCGCTTGAAGGCGAAGGGCTAAAGATTGTGGAAGCCGAGCAGTTGCAGCGCGGCCTGATTGAAGCCGCCACGCGCAAACCCGATTTGGTGATCCTTGACCTCGGTTTGCCCGACGGCGATGGCAATGACTTTATCCGTGAAGTGCGCCAGTGGAGCAGCATGCCGGTGATTGTGTTATCCGCCCGCACGGACGAACAGGATAAAATCGATGCGCTGGATGCCGGTGCCGATGACTATCTCACCAAGCCTTTTGGCATTGGTGAACTGCTGGCACGGGTGCGTGTGGCGTTGCGACGTCATCAGGGCAGCCAGTTCGAACCGGTATTGCGTTTTGGTGACGTGACGGTCGATCTGGCGGCGCGTCGTGTGCTGCGCGCTGGCGAAGAGGTGCATCTGACGCCGACCGAATTTCGTCTGCTCAGTTTGCTGCTGAATAATGCCGGAAAAGTGCTGACACAACGTCAGTTGCTGAACCAGGTCTGGGGGCCAAATGCGGTGGAGCATAGCCATTATCTGCGCATTTATATGGGGCATCTGCGTCAGAAGCTCGAAACCAACCCCACCCAACCCAACCATCTGCTGACAGAAACCGGCATTGGTTATCGGTTTATGCCATAAAAAAAGGCGCAGAACGCGCCTTTTTTTCATTTCGCTGTGCTTAAGCGTTTTTCAACACTTCGCTCACGATTTCTACCGCTTCTTTCTCGATCAGCTGGCGATGCTCAGCGCCGAGGAAGCTTTCACAGTAGATTTTATAAGCATCTTCGGTGCCGGACGGACGCGCGGCGAACCAGCCGTTCTCCGTCATCACCTTCAGACCACCAATTGATGCGCCGTTACCCGGTGCCGCCGTCAGACGTGCGGTGATCGGATCACCGGCCAGCGTGTCAGCGCTCACCATTTCCGGTGAAAGCTTCGACAATGCCGCTTTCTGCGCGGAAGTCGCAGCTGCCTGCAAACGGTTGTAGCTTGGTGCGCCAAAACGCGCCGCCAGCTCATCATAATGTTGCTGCGGGTTTTTACCGGTGACAGCGGTGATTTCCGCCGCCAGCAGGCACAGAATGATACCGTCTTTATCGGTGGACCAGGCCGTGCCGTCGAAACGCAGGAACGACGCCCCGGCGCTCTCTTCGCCACCAAAGCCGAAGCTGCCGTCGAACAAGCCATCAACGAACCATTTGAAGCCCACTGGCACTTCCACCAGCTTGCGGCCAATGTCGTTCACCACGCGGTCAATCATCGCGCTGGACACCAGGGTTTTACCCACGGCGACATCTTTGCCCCACTGTGGACGATGCTGGAACAGGTAGTTGATCGCCACCGCCAGATAGTGGTTCGGGTTCATCAGGCCAGCCGGCGTCACAATGCCGTGGCGGTCGTAATCGGGATCGTTACCGAAAGCCAGGTCGAATTTGTCACGGTACGCCAACAGGCCAGCCATCGCGCACTCTGACGAGCAGTCCATACGCACCACGCCATCTTTATCCAGATGCATGAAGCGGAAGGTCTGATCGATAGCATCGTTAACAATGGTGATATCCAGCTTGTAATGCTCTGCGATACGCTGCCAGTAGGCCATACCAGAGCCACCAAGCGGATCAACACCAATTTTCAGGCCCGCTTTCTGAATCGCCGGGAAGTCGATCACCTGTGCCAGACCCTCAACATAGGGTTGGATCAGATCCTGCTCAACGATATGACCGCTGGCCCACGCCTGATCCAGTGGCAGGCGTTTTACATCCTTCAGACCCGCTTTCATCAGCTGGTTAGCACGATCTTCCACCACTTTGGTGACGTTCGTATCGGCCGGGCCACCATTCGGCGGGTTGTATTTGATACCACCGTCTTCCGGCGGGTTGTGCGACGGGGTGATAACGATGCCATCAGCCAGTGCGCCACCGCGTTTGTTGTGCTCAAGGATCGCGTTGGAGATAGCAGGCGTCGGCGTGTAGCCGTTGTCCTGCTGCACAATCACATCGACGCCATTAGCCGCCAGCACTTCCAGCACCGACAAAATCGCCGGTTCCGACAGCGCATGGGTGTCTTTACCGACATAGCACGGACCGGTGATGCCGTTCTTCTTACGATCTTCCGCGATGGCCTGCGCAATCGCCAGAATATGCATTTCGTTGAAGCTGTGACGACCTGCGCTACCACGGTGACCGGAAGTACCAAATTTCACCGCATGTTCAGGGTTATCCACATCCGGCTTCAGGACGTAGTACTGAGAGGTTAATTGTGCAACGTTAATCAAATCGCTCTGCTGGGCGGGCTGCCCGGCACGGGGGTGATTGGCCATTGGCGCTTCTCCCTGACGCTTCGGTTTAAATGGTGCCGCAAACTTTCTCTGTCAGTTCCTGCGGGAACTGCATGGCTAACATGATGTGTTCCACCATGCTGCATTTGCGACCGGTATTGGTATTGGTGATCACCCAGTACGGTGTGCCGGGCACATGCTTCGGCTTAGTATGGGTGCCATTTTGCAGCAGCGTATGCTCATCACCGGCAAAATAGACGCGGGTGCGTCCTTGCAGTGACGCCGTGGCATCCGCAAAGGCTGCGGGATCAAGACGATAGAGCGTTGACAACACCAGCATAAAGCGATTAACCGCCTTTTTCTGCTCTGCATACTCATCGGAAAGTAACAGTTCACGTACCGCACGAACGCGATCCTGCGGACGGGCTTGCGTTGCGACCGGCTGGGCTTCTTTGGCCGCAACGGCGACAACAGCAGAGGTTGCAGGGGCACTCTGACCGGCAGTGAACTTCAGCATGCGGCGCAAAATTTCGGAGGCGCTTTCACCAATGTGCTGGGTGTGGCTGGCAATATAACGGTAGAGTTCTTCGTCAACTTCAATCGTTTTCATCTTTTTCCGTACGATTCTGGCAAATGACAGAACCACGCATTTCTGCAAAGGCCTTAGCAAAATCCTGCCGTGCAAAATGTGAGCGGGCTCTAACATGAGGATTATAAAGTTAAATCCCAGGCGGCCGATAGCGCTGGCATCGTTTCAGGGCAAAAGTCGGAATATGCCCTAATGCCCACCAGGTTGGCTCCTGAGCAGGTGGATTCATGATAACCTAAGCGAAGCTCACAACCGTAAGAACTTTGCCATGATTTTGAATGCCCGTCTGGAAACTGAACAATCTGCCCCTGATGCTCCTCCAATTCTGTTAATTCATGGCCTGTTTGGCAGCCTGGATAACCTTGGCGTGCTGGCGCGTGGCCTGCGCGATGCCCGTCCCACCTTGCAGGTGGATGTACGCAATCACGGTCTGTCCGCGCGCAGCGACGAGATGAACTATGCGGCGATGGCGCAAGATATCGTTGACACTCTTGACGCCCACGGCCTCGATCGTGTTGGCGTAATCGGCCATTCGATGGGTGGCAAAATTGCCATGACGTTAAGTGCCATTGCGCCGGAACGCATTGAAAAGCTGGTGATGATTGATATCGCGCCGGTGGATTATCAGACACGCCGCCATGATGAGATTTTTGCTGCTATCCGTGCCGTAAGCGCCGCGGGTGTGACACGTCGCGGTGAAGCCGCCGAGGTGATGCGCACCCTGTTGGAAGAAGAAGGGGTCATTCAGTTCATTCTGAAATCGTTCCAGGATGGCGAATGGCGCTTTAATGTGCCGGTGCTGTGGGATAATTACGCCACCATTTCCGGCTGGAATGAGGTTCCTGCATGGCCACATCCGGCGCTGTTTATTCGCGGGAGCGAATCGCCTTATCTGGACAATCAACATCGTGATGCGTTGCTGCGCCAGTTTCCACAGGCGCATGCGCATGTCATCAGTGGTGCCGGTCACTGGGTCCATGCTGAAAAACCTGAGGCGGTTTTGCGCGCAGTTCGCCGCTTTTTTGTACTGTAAAAGCAAAAGCTTGCCGCAAAACGTTTAAGGTTGGCGTCGCAAGGAGTGCTGGAGTATGATGTCGCGCTAAAAATTTGCCGCGGATGATTTTTTCACCGTGGCTGGGCCGATAATGTATAAATTGCGCAGCGCCTTTCCGCCGTTCGCGCCCACTCAGTTTTACAAAAAATGGCAAAAGAACAAACTGACCGCACCACGCTCGATCTCTTCGCTGATGAGCGACGTCCCGGTCGCCCCAAAACCAGTCCGCTAACGCGTGACGAACAGTTGCGCATTAACAAGCGCAACCAGCTAAAACGCGACAAAGTGCGTGGTTTACGTCGCGTGGAGCTAAAAATGAGCAGTGAAGCGGTTGACGCGCTTAATACTCTGGCAGAGCAGCAGAACATCAGCCGTAGCGAATTGATTGAACAAATGCTGCTGGCGCAACTCAAACTGTCGTAACACACGCAGACCGCACGCAGGAACACAAAGTCTCGGCTTTACAAGTTCCGCCACTTTGCCCGGTCTGCTATCATTCGCTTAACTGTGCATTCAACCCATATATCAGGATTTAAGAGGTTACTTAACTCATGGCAATCGTAGGCATTTTCTTCGGCAGCGATACCGGCAATACTGAAAACATTGCAAAAATGATCCAGAAACAACTGGGTAAAGATGTGGCCGAAGTGCATGACATTGCCAAGAGCACCAAAGAAGATCTCGAAGCATTCGATATCCTGCTGCTGGGCATTCCGACCTGGTACTACGGCGAAGCGCAATGTGACTGGGATGATTTCTTCCCGACTCTGGAAGAAATTGATTTCAATGGCAAATTAGTCGCGCTGTTTGGCTGCGGTGACCAGGAAGATTACGCTGAATACTTCTGTGATGCGATGGGCACCATCCGCGATATCATCGAGCCAAACGGCGCGGTGATTGTGGGACACTGGCCGACCGAAGGCTACCATTTCGAAGCCTCGAAAGGTCTGGCAGATGACAAACACTTCCTCGGTCTGGCGATCGATGAAGATCGTCAGCCTGAACTGACCAACGAACGTGTTGATAAATGGGTGAAACAGATTTTCGATGAGCTGCAACTGAAAGAGATCATTGAAGCCTGATCCCCTGCCCTCCTCAATGTGGGCGCTGGCTCACATTGAGTTAAAGGAATTTCCTATAAAAATAATAGCTACTGTTTTTTAACTTTTTCCCGCAAATCTGTAGAATACCCGTAACGGTCATCCGCTTATTCCTCTGGCATCAGAATGAGGCTGAGTGAAATGGAAACAAAGACCTGCACGATCCCCGCCGGCGTTAGTGACATTTCTCCTTACAGCCACTGGTGATTTTCAGGACATTGCCTTGGTTTTCATTTCACTGCTTGAGTTCTATAATGAGACGCAAATGAGAATGCGCGTGATCGACATTCAAGGCCCTGCGCCGCAAGTGACTAGCTAAGTAACAGGACAATATCCGCATGACTGACAACAACTCCGCATTGAAGAAGGCTGGCCTGAAAGTCACGCTCCCCAGACTGAAAATTCTGGAAGTGCTTCAGGAACCCGAATGCCATCACGTCAGCGCGGAAGATTTGTACAAACGCCTGATCGACATGGGCGAAGAGATTGGTCTGGCAACGGTTTATCGCGTTCTTAACCAGTTTGATGACGCGGGAATCGTGACCCGCCATAACTTCGAGGGTGGTAAATCCGTCTTTGAACTGACGCAACAGCATCACCATGACCACCTGATCTGCCTGGATTGTGGCAAAGTGATCGAATTCAGCGATGAATCCATTGAAACCCGTCAGCGCGAAATCGCCACACGTCACGGTATCAAGTTGACTAACCACAGTCTGTACTTGTACGGCCACTGTGCGTTGGGAGACTGCCGCGAAGACGAGACGCTCCACGACAAGCAATAAAATGTGCTATGCAGTATAAAAAAACCGGTGCCTGGCACCGGTTTTTTTATGGCTGCTTCACTGCACCAGCGTTTCCTGTAAATAACGCCAGCGCGGAATTGAGGTACTGCAATCCAGCACCGCCAGTGAGATGCGGCTCTGGTTAGTGCCGTTCATCATTTGCAATTCGCGATACTGAATCGTCACTTCCTTGCTTTGTTGCGAGATGATGGCATGTTCGCTGGTGGCGATACGCATCCCTTCACGTTGACCACGCAGTTGACGGAACAGCACTTCCGTCGCATTGAAATCCAGTTGCTTGCCCTGCGGTGTCACCATTTTGAAATCCGGGTGAAAGTGCGAAAGGAACAATTCAATGCTGTCGTCGGTGCTATCCGACTGATTAAAAATACGTTCGATAAGTTGATGTAATACCACTACGCTGTGTTTGGCTTCCTGAGCGAGACTTGTCATTTTTTTTCCTTTATAACCCGCGGAGCAACGTCTGAGAGCGCATAGCCTACCTGAAAAAAAGTTTTTAACACTCGTAAATTGATTAATTATGTTAAAGTCAGATTAGTTGCAAATCCCGGTAACAAGCACGTTTCGCAAGCCACAGAATAAAAGATGGCTAAACTCAAATTACAGCCAATAAAAAAGGGCGATTTCTCGCCCTTTTATCAGGATATGGGGAAAACGACAAAAAGGATTAATCGCCGATTTTCGCCCAGGTATCACGCAAACCGACAGTACGGTTGAATACCAGCTTAGAAGGCTGCGAATAAACGCTATCTGCGCAAAAATAACCTTCACGTTCAAATTGATACGGCGCAAGCGCTACTGCATCACGCAGACCCGGCTCAACAAAACCTTGTTTGATTTCCAGCGAGTTCGGGTTGATGGTGGTGAGGAAATCCTCTGCCGCACCTGGGTTCGGTACACTGAACAGACGGTCGTACAGACGGAATTCCGCAGGCAGCGCATGGATCGCCGAAACCCAGTGGATCACGCCTTTCACTTTACGGCCATCAGCCGGATCTTTGCTCAGGGTATCGACGTCACAGGTACAATAGATGCAGGTGATATTGCCTTCATCATCTTTCGCTACGCGCTCGGCACGGATCACATAAGCATTACGCAGACGGACCTCTTTACCCAGCACCAGACGTTTGTACTGCTTGTTGGCTTCCTCACGGAAATCAGCGCGATCGATCCACACCTCACGACTGAACGGAACCTCACGCGTGCCCATTTCCGGTTTGTTCGGATGGTTCGGCATGGTGATGATCTCTTCATGACCCGCAGGCAGGTTCTCAATCACCACTTTCAGCGGATCCAGCACCGCCATAGCACGCGGCGCATTCTCGTTGAGATCGTCACGGATACATGACTCCAGCGAGGCCATCTCAACGATGTTGTCCTGTTTCGTCACACCAATTCGCAGGCAGAATTCACGAATCGAGGCTGCGCTGTAACCACGACGGCGCAAACCGGACACGGTCAGCATACGCGGGTCATCCCAGCCTTCTACCACCTTTTCACTCACCAGCTGAGTCAGTTTACGCTTCGACATCACCGCGTATTCCAGATTCAGACGTGAGAATTCATACTGACGCGGGTGAACCGGAATGCTGATGTTGTCCAGCACCCAATCGTACAGGCGACGGTTATCCTGGAACTCCAGCGTACACAGTGAATGGGTAATGCCTTCCAGTGCGTCGGAGATGCAGTGGGTAAAATCGTACATCGGGTAGATGCACCATTTGTTACCAGTCTGGTGATGCTCAGCAAATTTAATGCGATACAGCACCGGATCGCGCATCACGATAAAGTTTGATGCCATATCGATTTTGGCACGCAGGCAAGCCTTGCCCTCTTCGAAGCCACCGGCGCGCATTTTTTCAAACAGCGCCAGGTTCTCTTCCGGTGTGCGATCGCGGAACGGGCTGTTTTTACCCGGGGCAGTCAGGGTGCCACGGTATTCGCGAATCTCTTCCGGCGAAAGCTCATCCACATAGGCCAGGCCTTTGTTGATCAGTTCGACCGCATAGTTGTACAGCTGGTCGAAATAGTTCGAGGAGTAACAAACGTCTCCGCTCCATTCAAAGCCCAGCCATTGCACGTCGCGCTTGATGGACTCGACGAACTCCATATCTTCTTTCACCGGGTTGGTGTCGTCGAAGCGCAGATTGCACTGTCCCTGGTAATCTTGTGCGATACCAAAATTCAGACAGATCGATTTCGCATGGCCAATATGCAGGTAACCATTGGGCTCAGGCGGGAAACGGGTATGCACGCTGTTGTGCTTACCGCTCGCCAAATCTTCGTCGATAATCTGACGAATAAAGTTCGTTGGGCGGGCTTCAGCCTCACTCATCTCAAAATCCTCAAATACAATACGGGTGATTTGTCCTGGAAAGTAACGGAGTATGATCCACAAAGCGCAGAAGGGAAACAACCGTTTGTTGGTCGTTTTAAAACAAAAAAGGCAGGAATCGCTTCCTGCCTTTGGGGTTTATCACAAGGGTTTAGCCTTTAACCTCGTACAAACGGGTTTCACCGGCGACCACTGACCCACTAGCCAGCAGATTGAGGCCAGCGAAATCATCGCTGTTGCTGACCACCACCGGGCTGATCATCGAACGGGCATTGGCATTGAGGAAATCCAGATCCATTTCCAGCACTGGCTGGCCCGCCACCACCGTTGCGCCCTCTTCCACCAGACGCGAGAAGCCTTTGCCTTCCAGCGCGACGGTATCCAGACCCATATGCACCACGATCTCAACACCGTTCTCGCTCTCCAGACAGAAAGCATGGTTGGTATTGAAGATTTTCACGATGGTACCGGCAATCGGTGCCACCACGGTTTTACCGGTAGGCTTAATTGCCAGACCATCACCCACCGCCTTGCTGGCGAAGGCTTCATCCGGCACCGCGTCCAGGGCAACCACTTCACCGCTCACCGGAGCCACCAGCGTGGCGATCACGCCTTTGTCGCTGTTCAGCACGGCCTGCGGCTGTGGTGCCGCGGGTTGTGCAGCAGCAGGCGCGGTAGCGGCAGCGGCGACTGGGCCTTTGGTCAGCACGGTTTTCATCGCGGTGGCAATGCTTTCCGCCTGGGTACCGACGATAATCTGCACGCTTTGTTTGTTGAGACGGATAATACCGGATGCACCCAAACGTTTCGCCACGCTGTCGTTCACCTGAGCGGCATCTTTCACGTTCAGACGCAGACGGGTGATACAGGCATCGATGTTGGTCAGGTTTTCTGAACCACCCACGGCACCAATGTAGCGACGCGCCAGCGATTCGGTCTGGCTTTCGCCACTGCCGCTGTGGTCAACATTGACGTCATAGCCGTCAGTTTCATCATCAGCAGCCAGTTCACGGCCCGGTGTCATCAGGTTGAATTTCTGGATAGTGAACCGGAACACCACATAGTAGATAGCGAAGAACACCAGACCTTGTGGGATCAGCATCCACCAATGGACCGCCAGCGGGTTGCGCGTTGACAGCGCCATATCCACCAGGCCGGCGCTGAAACCAAAGCCCGCAATCCAGTGCATGCTCGCCGCGATAAATACCGAAAGCCCGGTCAGCAGCGCATGGATGACATACAGCACCGGTGCCACGAACATAAAGGAGAATTCCAGTGGTTCGGTGATACCGGTAAAGAAGGCAGCAAAGGCAGCAGCCAACATGATACCGCCCACTTTGGCACGGTTTTCCGGACGCGCGCAGTGGTAAATTGCCAGCGCTGCACCCGGCAGACCGAACATCATGATCGGGAAGAAGCCCGCCTGATAGCGACCGGTGATCCCCGGAATGCCGCTGCCATTAGCGATGGACTGTGCACCACCGAGGAATTTCGGAATATCGTTGATGCCAGCCACGTCAAACCAGAACACGGAGTTCAATGCGTGATGCAGACCCACCGGAATCAGCAGACGGTTGAAGAAGGCATAGATACCTGCGCCAACAGAACCCAGTTTCTGAATGCTCTCGCCAAAGCTGACCAGACCATTAAACACCACCGGCCAGATATACATCAGAACGAACGCGACGAGGATCATCAGGAAGGAGACCAGGATGGGAACCAGACGGCGGCCACTGAAGAATGACAGCGCTTTTGGTAGCTCAACGTGGCTGAAGCGGTTATAGACTTCCGCCGAGATAATCCCCACCAGGATACCGACAAACTGGTTCTCGATTTTGCCGAAAGCGGCAGGCACTTGATCCAACGGGATTTTCTGAATCATCGACACGGCGGCCGGTGAACACAGGGTAGTGACCACGAGGAAACCAACGAAGCCAGTCAGCGCCGCAGCACCGTCTTTATCTTTTGACATGCCATAGGCAACACCGATGGCAAACAGCACCGACATATGCTCGATGATCGCGGCACCGGATTTGATCAGCAACGCAGCCAGAGCGTTACCCGCCCCCCAGCTGTCAGGATCGATCCAGTACCCCACCCCCATTAAAATTGCCGCTGCCGGCAGGGTCGCCACCGGCACCATAAGCGCTCGGCCGACCTTTTGCAGATATCCTAAAATACTCACCTTATTCTCCCCCTTTGAGACTGGCGTATTGCCGTAGCGCGGGTTGATTTTATTATCCCGGCACCCGGTAGCTTAGATGACACTTTTCACCACGAGGCGAAGTGTAGAGATAAATTAATTCGCCTCGCAAATTAAAACCACAACAACTGTGACTTTTATCACCAAAAATGACGTTTACACCCCCTAACTGCTAGCCATCACCCCAAACTTATTTTATGATGAAAAATATCAGGACGCACTTTTCCCCGTATGGTTGAGCTTAAACGGATTACGCTTAAGAACGGTCTGTAGAGAAAACGGCGACCCCACTTTTCAATCTTTAACTGAGGTGAAGACATGAGACTGATCCCTTTAGCCACACCTACCCAGGTGGGTAAATGGGCCGCGCGCCATATTGTTAACCGCATTAATGCGTTTAATCCTGGCCCAGATCGTCCCTTCGTGCTAGGTCTGCCCACCGGTGGCACACCACTGGAAGCGTACAAGCACCTGATTGAGATGCATAAAGCGGGCCAGGTTAGTTTCAAACATGTGGTCACGTTTAACATGGATGAATACGTTGGCCTGCCAAAAGAGCATCCGGAAAGTTACCACAGCTTTATGTATCGTAATTTTTTCGATCACGTTGATATCCAACCAGAAAACATCAATCTTCTGAATGGCAATGCGGAAGATATTGACGCAGAATGTCGTCAGTACGAAGAGAAGATCCGCGCTCTGGGCAAAATCCATCTGTTTATGGGTGGCGTGGGCAATGATGGTCACATCGCCTTTAACGAACCAGCCTCCTCGCTTGCATCCCGTACCCGTATCAAAACGTTGACACACGAGACTCGCCTCGCCAATTCCCGTTTCTTTAACGGTGATGTGGATCAGGTGCCAAAATATGCCCTGACCGTGGGTGTAGGTACGTTGCTGGATGCCGAAGAGGTGATGATTCTGGTTACCGGTCATGTCAAAGCTCAGGCGTTGCAGGCGGCGGTAGAAGGTAATGTTAACCATATGTGGACCATCAGCTGCTTGCAGCTGCACGCCAAAGGCGTGGTGGTGTGTGATGAACCCGCCACCATGGAACTGAAAGTGAAAACCGTGAAATATTTCCGCGAAATGGAAGCGGAAAATATGAAAGGTGTGTAAGACCACGTTGTAAAAATCCTGCTGCCAGCATGGCGGTGGGCTTAGCCGGGAGAAAGAAACGATGTACGCATTAGTAAACGGCCGGATTTTTACCGGTCATGAAATTCTGGACAATCATGCGGTAGTGATTGCCGATGGCCTGATTGAGCGCGTCTGCCCACGCGATACGCTCGACGCCACCCTGCCGCAACAGGATGTTGCGGGTGCGTTTATCGCTCCCGGTTTTATCGATTTACAACTTAATGGCTGCGGCGGCGTGCAGTTTAACGATGATATCGATGCACTGACCGTGGAAACGCTGGAAATTATGCAGCGCGCCAATGAGAAATCAGGCTGCACCAGCTACCTGCCAACGCTTATCACCAGCACCGATGCGTTAATGAAACGTGCAATCGAAACCATGCGCGCATATCTGGCTAAACATCAAAACCAGGCGTTGGGTTTACACCTCGAAGGTCCGTGGCTGAATAAAGTCAAAAAAGGCACGCACAATCCGGAATTGATTCGTCTGCCGGATGCACAACTGGTGGATTTTCTTTGCGCTAACGCCGATGTCATCACCAAAGTGACACTCGCCCCGGAGAATGCCGGTAGTGCGGTGATCCGCAAATTAAGCGATGCGGGTATTATTGTTTCAGCGGGCCACTCGAACGCCACTTATGAAGAAGCCAAAAGCGGTTTCGCCGCAGGCGTAAGTTTTGCCACCCACCTCTACAATGCGATGCCGACCTTTGCCGGACGTGAACCCGGTTTGATTGGCGCGCTGTTTGATTCGCCTGATGTATACTGCGGCATCATTGCAGATGGTTTACATGTCCACTACGCTAATGTGCGCAATGCGAAGCGTATCAAGGGCGACAAGTTGGTGCTGGTCACTGATGCCACAGCCCCGGCAGGCGCCTCGATTGATAAATTTATTTTTGCAGGTAAAACAATATACTATCGCGATGGCCTTTGCGTGGATGAGAACGGAACCTTAAGTGGTTCTGCTATCACCATGATTGAAACGGTTCAGAACTGTGTAGAACATTGCGGCATTGCGCTGGATGAGGCGCTGCGCATGGCTACGCTCTATCCGGCAAAGGCGATGGGAGTGGAAAAACAGTTGGGTACGGTCGAAGCTGGAAAAGTCGCCAACCTGACTGTCTTTACCCGCGATTTTCAAATCATTAAGACGTTCGTCAACGGAGAGAACGTCCTCAGCGAGTAAGCACTGAATGACCACTGGCGGCCAGACTCAAATAGGAAATGTCGATCTTGTCAAGCAACTCAATAGCGCAGCCGTTTATCGGTTGATTGATCAACAAGGGCCTATTTCGCGCATTCAGATAGCTGAAGTAAGCCAGCTTGCGCCCGCCAGCGTCACCAAAATTACCCGCCAGTTGATTGAGCGTGGCCTGATCAAAGAGGTGGAACAACAAGCCTCCACCGGTGGTCGCCGCGCTATCTCCATCATCACGGAAACCCGCCATTTTCACACCATTGGGGTGCGCCTCGGACGCAATGATGCCACGCTGACGCTGTTTGATCTCAGTGGCAAATCCCTGGCACAGGAAGATTACCCGCTGCCGGAACGTACCCAGGAAACGCTGGAAAATGCGTTATTCAACGCCATCACCGCGTTTATGGCCGCCCATCAGCGAAAAATTCATGAACTGATTGCCATTGCCGTGATTCTGCCTGGCCTGGTGGACCCGATTAACGGGGTGATTCGCTATATGCCGCATATTGCCGTCAGCCACTGGCCGCTGGTTTCCAGCCTGCAAAAACGCTTCAATGTCACCAGTTTCGTTGGCCACGATATCCGCAGCCTGGCCCTTGCTGAGCACTACTTCGGTGCAAGCCGTGACTGTGCAGACTCCATTCTGGTGCGCCTGCATCGCGGTACCGGGGCTGGCATTATCGCCAATGGTCACATTTTTCTTGGCAGCAATGGCAACGTGGGCGAAATTGGCCATATTCAGGTCGATCCGCTGGGCGAGCGCTGCCATTGTGGCAACTTCGGCTGTCTGGAAACTATCGCCGCCAATGGGGCGATTGAAAACCGGGTGCGCCATCTGTTGAATCAGGGCTATCCCAGCTCGCTGACTCTCGGCGATTGCCAGATGCCGCAAATCTGTCGCGCAGCCAATCAGGGCGATGCGCTGGCATGCGAAGTGATCGAATATGTCGGTCGCTATCTCGGAAAAGCCATCGCGATTGCCATTAACCTGTTTAATCCGCAGAAAGTGGTGCTGGCCGGTGAAATTACCGAGGCCGATAAAGTGCTGTTTCCGGCGATTGAAGGCTGCATTAATACCCAGGCACTGAATGCGTTTCGTAAAAATCTGCCTGTGGTACGCTCAGAACTGGATCATCGCTCCGCCATCGGCGCTTTTGCGTTGGCAAAACGCGCGATGCTGAATGGCATTCTGCTGCAACATCTGCTGGAAGAGTAATCGATGCCTGCCCCAGGCAGGCCATACCGGATGCAATCTATGACAATTAAAAGCGTAATCTGTGACATCGACGGTGTGTTGATGCACGACAACACCGCCGTTCCTGGTGCCCAGGAGTTCCTGCAACGCATCCTTGAAAAAAAGATGCCGCTGGTGGTGCTGACCAACTATCCCTCACAAACAGCGAAAGATTTGGCAAACCGTTTTGCCTCTTCTGGCATTGAAGTGCCGGATTCGGTGTTCTACACCTCGGCAATGGCGACGGCCGATTTTCTGCGCCGTCAGGAAGGGAAAAAAGCCTATGTGATTGGCGAAGGCGCGCTGATTCATGAGCTGTACAAGGCGGGATTCACCATCACCGATATCAATCCGGATTTCGTCATCGTCGGCGAAACGCGCTCCTTTAACTGGGAGATGATGCATAAGGCGGCGTTCTTTGTTGCCAACGGCGCGCGCTTTATCGCTACCAACCCGGATACCCATGCACGTAATTTTGTCCCGGCCTGCGGTGCGTTGTGTGCCGGCATTGAGAAGATCTCCGGGCGCAAACCGTTTTATGTCGGTAAACCCAGCCCCTATATCATGCGTGCTGCGCTGAATAAGATGCAGGCGCACTCCGAAGAAACGGTGATCGTGGGCGATAACCTGCGCACCGATATTCTCGCCGGTTTCCAGGCCGGTCTGGAAACGGTGCTGGTGCTGTCGGGTGTTTCCACACTCAGCGATATTGATGCCATGCCGTTCCGCCCGGACTGGATTTATCCTTCGGTTGCCGATATCGATCTATTCTGATTCTCTCCATCAACAAAACTTATGGCCCGGCGCACCAAAAAAGTTCGCCGGGTTTCTTTTTTTCGCGCCCTGCCTTGTTCACAAAATAGCCCGAATTGAGATTTCATTAGATGCCATCTAATGAAATGGTTATTTGATTGAATAAAATTCAATTTATTTGCGAAGACAACATTCTTTTTATCAACCAATCGTGAATTTGCTTGCATTACCACCACCAAATAGCGCATTTTCTTATACATCACGCAGCCGATGCTGCCGGACAAACGTAGAAATAACATCCCCACAGGGTGAGATCAGGAGTCAGTTATGTGTTCGATTTTTGGTGTGCTGGATCTGAAAACCGATCCTGTTGAATTGCGCAAGAAAGCGCTGGAATGTTCCCGTCTGATGCGCCATCGCGGCCCGGACTGGTCAGGCGTCTATGCCGATGACAAAGCCATTCTGGCGCATGAGCGCCTGTCAATTGTTGACGTCAACAACGGCGCACAGCCGCTGTACAACGCCGATCACACCCACGTACTGGCGGTAAACGGTGAAATCTACAACCATCAGGCGCTGCGTGCTGAACTGAGCGATCGCTATCAGTTCCAGACCGGTTCTGACTGTGAAGTGATCCTCGCGCTGTATCAGGAAAAAGGCGTCGATTTCCTCGATGACCTGCAAGGCATGTTTGCCTTTATTCTGTGGGACAGCGTGAAACAACAATATCTGATTGGTCGTGACCATATCGGTATCATCCCGCTGTATATGGGTAACGATGAACACGGCAACTTCTATGTCGCTTCCGAAATGAAAGCGCTGGTGCCGGTGTGCCGCTCCATCAAAGAATTCCCGCCGGGAAGCTACCTCTCCAGCACCGATGGCGAAATCCGTCGTTACTGGCAGCGTGACTGGATGGATTACAAAGCCGTTGAGCACAACGTTACTGATGCCGCCGGTCTGAAAGCCGCGCTGGAAGAGTCAGTCAAAAGCCATCTGATGTCAGACGTCCCCTACGGCGTGCTGCTGTCTGGTGGTCTGGACTCGTCCATTATCTCCGCAGTGACCAAACGTTTTGCGGCAAAACGCGTAGAAGATCATGACAAGAGCGATGCCTGGTGGCCGCAACTGCACTCCTTCGCGGTAGGTCTGGAAGGTTCACCGGACCTGAAAGCGGCGAAATCGGTCGCGGAACATCTCGGCACCGTGCACCATGAAATCCACTTCACCGTGCAGGAAGGTCTGGATGCAATTCGTGATGTGATTTACCACATCGAAACCTACGATGTGACCACTATCCGTGCCTCAACGCCGATGTACCTGATGTCGCGTAAAATCAAAGCGATGGGTATCAAAATGGTGCTGTCTGGCGAAGGTGCTGATGAAGTGTTTGGTGGCTACCTCTACTTCCACAAAGCGCCGAACGCCAAAGAGTTCCACGAGGAGAACGTGCGTAAGCTGCTGGCACTGCATATGTATGACTGTGCCCGTGCTAACAAAGCGATGTCAGCCTGGGGTGTGGAAGCGCGTGTGCCGTTCCTCGACAAGAAATTCCTGGATGTCGCGATGCGCATCAATCCGGAAGATAAAATGTGTGGCAGCAACGGCAAGATGGAAAAACACATCCTGCGTGAATGCTTCTCCTCATATCTGCCGGAAAGCGTGGCATGGCGTCAGAAAGAGCAGTTCTCTGACGGTGTAGGTTACAGCTGGATCGACACCCTGAAAGAAGTGGCCGCGAAGCAGGTTAGCGATCAACAACTGGCGACCGCCCACTTCCGCTTCCCGTACAACACGCCGAACTCCAAAGAAGCGTATCTGTACCGTGAGATCTTTGAAGAACTGTTCCCGATCCCGAGTGCCGCTGAATGTGTGCCGGGTGGTCCGTCGGTGGCCTGTTCTTCCGCAAAAGCGATTGAATGGGATGAAGCGTTCAAATCGATGGACGATCCATCAGGTCGTGCGGTAGGCGTGCATCAGTCAGCCTATAAATAAGATTTTTAATATCAAGTAAAAGGGGCCAGAAATGGCCCCTTTTTTTATCCGTTGCGTTTGTATTGATCGAAAATTGCCGAATAAATCATCAGCCTGGTTATAAGCCAGACAAACAGGCGCATTAAGGCGAAAAACGGTAAAAAATTTGTTGACGCTACAAAGCTCAATACGCATAATGCGCCCCGCAACGCCGATGAAGGTAGCGCGAAAAAAAGATGGCTACGTAGCTCAGCTGGTTAGAGCACAGCACTCATAATGCTGGGGTCACAGGTTCGATTCCCGTCGTAGCCACCATCTTTTTTTGCGGGAGTGGCGAAATTGGTAGACGCACCAGATTTAGGTTCTGGCGCCGCAAGGTGTGCGAGTTCAAGTCTCGCCTCCCGCACCATTTCCAGTCTTCGGCAGCCGGATGGGGTATCGCCAAGCGGTAAGGCACCGGTTTTTGATACCGGCATTCCCTGGTTCGAATCCAGGTACCCCAGCCAATCCGATGAACTCTCGTGGATATGAGTCGACTATTGGGATATCGCCAAGCGGTAAGGCACCGGTTTTTGATACCGGCATTCCCTGGTTCGAATCCAGGTATCCCAGCCATCGTCGGATATGATGTAAAGCAGTACAATTTGGCTACGTAGCTCAGCTGGTTAGAGCACAGCACTCATAATGCTGGGGTCACAGGTTCGATTCCCGTCGTAGCCACCATATAAAATTGGGGTGTCGCCAAGCGGTAAGGCAGTGGATTCTGATTCCACCATTCCGGGGTTCGAATCCCTGCACCCCAGCCATACAAAGACAATTTGACCAAACACCTATTGGGGTGTCGCCAAGCGGTAAGGCACCGGATTCTGATTCCGGCATTCCGGGGTTCGAATCCCTGCACCCCAGCCAAATTGCACAATAAAGCCCGCTTTTGCGGGCTTTATTGTTTTCTGGGTTTATGTAAAAACACATCCCCCGTAGCGGCGCGATTTATCACGCTCTTTTGATTTTAAAACCTGCGCGATAAATCGCGCCGCTACGGAATGTGCATAAATGCCAGATTAAAGCCCCAACGCGTAACGCAGCACCTGACGTTTTAACGCACCGGCGTGTTCAGCAGCGATCAGTCCCAGATTACGGGCGAAACGCAGCGGCGGCAGTTTATTGCTGAAAGCGAAGTAAAACAGATCCATTCCGCCCTGCATCAACAAATTATCTCTGCGGCGCTGGCGCTGATAACGCTGCAACACCGCCGCCGATGACCACGACTCCGCCTGACTACGCGCCTGCACCAGCGTGTCCAGCAACGCATCCACATCACGATAGCCAAGATTCACCCCCTGCCCGGCCAACGGATTGATGGTGTGCGCCGCATCGCCAACCAACGCCAGCCCGGCGGTGACATAGCGCGTTGCATGGCGTCGCACCAGCGGAAAGGATGCCGCCGCCTGCACCTGAAAACGCCCCACCCGCGCCGGAAAATGCGCGTGGATCTCTTTTTCCAACTGTGGCAACGGCAAACTTTGCAACTGACGAATACGTGCTGGCGCGTCATACCACACCAGCGAAGCATGCCTGCCGAACAGCGGCAAGAACGCGCGCGGCCCTTCCGGCGTAAACTGTTGCCAGGTGGCATCCCCGGCGTCATGTTCACACTCGACGCTAATCAACATGCAAGATTGCGCGTAGTTCCAGCCATGCACACCAATCCCGGCCAATTGGCGCACGCGAGAATTGGCACCATCGGCCCCCACCACCAGTCTGGCATCCAGCGTGGTGCCATTGTCCAGTTGCACATGCCAACCGCCGCTGTGCGGCAGCACATTATCCAGGCTGGCCGGAGCGCATAAGGTCACCCCATCTTCCTGCATCTTTTCCCACAACGCGCGTTGCAGCACGCTGTTCTCAACCATATAACCCAGTTCAGACAGACCGAGTGATGCCGCATCAAAGGTGACATGGGCCGTTTGCCATTCCCAGGTTTCCAGCTTGCGGTAAGGTGCACAACGCATCGCCTGCACACGCGGCCAGACGTTAAGCTGTTGCAGCAACGCCACCGACGACGCACCAATGGCGGAAATACGAACATCCGGCGCGCGCGCCGCATCAAAAGGGGCCGGTTCAGCCCGCTCAACCACCGCCACACGGAATTGCTGCTGCGCCAGGCCGCAGGCCAGGGCCGCACCAACCATCCCGCCGCCAATCACCACCACATCAAAATGTGAATCCTGCATTACCGTTATCCCTCATATCTAACGCAGCGCTCATTGTGCGAAGTGTACCGGAAATTCACGTCACGATCAGAAAAGCCCTTACCCTTATACTGGTCACAACAGCAGCAAAGCATTACAATACGCGCCCAGCACTTACCTGCACTGAATTAATGGCTAGTCCAATGACCAAAAAACTGCATATCAAAACCTGGGGCTGTCAGATGAATGAGTATGATTCATCGAAGATGGCTGACCTGCTGAACAGCACCCACGGCTACACCCTGACTGAGGAAGCCGAAGAGGCAGACGTTCTGCTGCTCAACACCTGTTCCATTCGTGAGAAGGCACAGGAGAAGGTTTTCCATCAGTTAGGACGCTGGAAAACGCTGAAAGAGCGTAATCCCGACCTCATCATTGGCGTGGGTGGCTGCGTGGCTTCTCAGGAAGGCGACCATATTCGCCAGCGCGCGCCCTGCGTCGATATCGTGTTTGGTCCACAAACGTTGCATCGCCTGCCGGAGATGATCAACACCGTGCGCGGCAGCAAAAGTCCAATCGTCGATATCAGCTTCCCGGAAATTGAGAAATTTGACCGTCTGCCCGAACCGCGTGCAGAAGGCCCTACAGCGTTTGTTTCCATCATGGAAGGCTGCAACAAATACTGTACTTTCTGCGTGGTGCCTTACACCCGTGGCGAAGAAGTGAGCCGTCCAAGTGACGACATTCTGCTGGAAATCGCCCAGTTGGCGGCCCAGGGTGTGCGCGAAGTTAACCTGCTGGGCCAGAACGTCAACGCGTATCGCGGCGCGACCTTTGACGGTGACTTCTGCACCTTCGCTGAACTGCTGCGTCTGGTGGCGGCGATCGACGGTATCGACCGCATCCGTTTCACCACCAGCCATCCGATTGAGTTCACGGACGATATCATTGAGGTTTACCGTGATACGCCGGAGCTGGTCAGCTTCCTGCATCTGCCGGTGCAGAGCGGCGCTGACCGCATTCTGACGCTGATGAAACGCGCGCACACGGCGCTGGAGTACAAAGCGATCATCCGTAAACTGCGCGTGGCGCGTCCGGATATTGAAATCAGCTCCGACTTTATCATCGGCTTCCCCGGTGAAACCCAGCAGGATTTCGAACAGACCATGAAGCTGATTGGCGATATCAATTTCGACATGAGCTTTAGCTTTATCTACTCCGCACGCCCGGGTACGCCAGCGGCCGACCTGCCGGACGATGTGCCGGAAGAGGAGAAGAAGCAACGCCTGTACATCCTGCAAGACCGCATCAACCAGCAGGCGATGGGCATCAGCCGCCGTATGTTGGGTACCGTGCAGCGCATCCTGGTGGAAGGTACCTCACGTAAAAACGTGATGGAACTGTCAGGTCGTACTGCAAACAACCGCGTGGTGAATTTCGAAGGCTCGGTCGGCATGATTGGTAAGTTCGTTGACGTGGAAATCGTCGATGTTTATACCAACTCATTACGTGGCAAAGTGGTACGTACAGAAGACGAGATGGGCCTGCGTGTGGTAGAAAGCCCGGCGTCGGTGATTGCGCGTACGCGTAAAGAGAACGAAATCGGCGTAGGTCTGTTCCAGCCTTGAAACCCCGACCTTTGAGCGACAGCGCACAAAACGCTGTCGCCTGTTGCCTCAGGCAGCACTTGCATTCTGGCAGTGCTGCCCAAATATCTCCCCTGAAGCTTGCGCCCAGGCGTTGCCCCATAAATAATTCCGTAATGATGCGTCGGGCCTTGCTGCCACGCCTCGGATACACTTTTTCAACTGGCCCTGAGTGACCCAAAGGATTCATTTGAATATCGAAACTCGTGAAATCGCCCTTGAACCGGTAGATAACCGCCGACTGCTCAGCCTGTGCGGTCCGTTTGATGACAATGTGAAACAGCTGGAACGGCGTCTGGGGATCGAAATCAACCGCCGTGACAACCAATTTAAACTGGTGGGCCGCACGCTGTGCGTCAACGCCGCAGCAGATATTCTGCGCACCCTGTATGTGGATACGGCACCCGTACGTGGTCAGTTCCAGGATATCGAACCCGAGCAAATCCATTTAGCGATTAAAGAGAGTCGCGTACTGGAACAAAGTGCGGAGAGCGTGCCGGAGTACGGTAAAGCGGTCAATATCAAGACCAAACGCGGTGTGATTAAACCGCGCACGCCCAACCAGGCGCAATACATCGCCAATATTCTCGACCATGACATTACCTTTGGTATCGGTCCTGCCGGTACGGGTAAAACCTATCTGGCGGTCGCTGCCGCAGTCGATGCGCTGGAACGCCAGGAAATTCGCCGTATTCTGCTGACGCGTCCGGCGGTCGAAGCCGGCGAGAAACTTGGTTTCCTGCCAGGCGATCTCAGCCAGAAAGTCGATCCTTATCTGCGCCCACTTTACGATGCGTTGTTCGAGATGCTCGGTTTTGAGCGGGTTGAAAAACTGATGGAACGCAACGTCATCGAAGTGGCACCGCTGGCGTATATGCGTGGCCGTACGCTGAATGATGCCTTTATCATCCTTGATGAGAGCCAGAACACCACCATCGAGCAGATGAAGATGTTCCTGACGCGTATTGGTTTTAACTCCAAAGCAGTGATTACCGGTGACGTAACGCAGATTGACCTGCCGCGCCATACGAAATCCGGCCTGCGCCATGCTATCGAAGTGTTGTCCGAAGTCGATGAACTCAGCTTTAACTTCTTCCACAGCGAAGATGTGGTACGTCACCCGGTGGTGGCGCGCATCGTTATCGCCTATGAAGCCTGGGAAGAAGCAGACCAGAAGCGCCGTGATAAACAGGCCGAAGAGCGTAAACGTGAAGCGCTCGCGGCCACCCAACCCAGCCCGCAGGAGCCTTCATGAGCGCGGTAATTCTTGATCTACAACTGGCTTGTGCTGACAGCCAGGGCTTACCTGACGAAGCGGCTTTCCAGCGTTGGCTGGAAGCTGCCGTCACCCCGTTCCAGCCCGAGAGCGAAGTGACGATACGTCTGGTTGATGAGGCGGAAAGTCATGAGCTAAATCTGACTTATCGTGGGAAAGATAAGCCGACCAACGTGCTCTCTTTTCCCTTTGAAGCCCCACCCGGCATTGAGTTGCCGCTGCTGGGTGACCTGATTATTTGCCGCCAGGTCGTGGAGCAAGAAGCCGTTGAACAAGGGAAAACCCTGGAAGCCCACTGGGCGCACATGGTGGTGCACGGTACACTGCACCTGCTGGGTTACGACCATATCGAAGACGATGAAGCCGAAGAAATGGAAGCGCTGGAGACCGAGATAATGCTTGCCCTTGGTTATCCGGACCCGTACATTTCGGAGAAAGAAGACGCCTGAGCCACTGGCTCCGGTCATTATGCTGCTGGCGTGGACGCCGGCAGTTTCCTTCCCTCACCAGAGAGAACTAAATAAAAACGCCATGAGCGACGACCATTCTCAAAACAGCGATGCACCCAGTAGTAAAAAGGGATTTTTTTCCCTGCTAATCAACCAATTGTTCCACGGCGAACCGAAAAACCGTGACGAACTGCTGGGGCTAATCCGCGATTCTGAGCAAAAAGAACTGATCGACCAGGACACCCGCGACATGCTGGAAGGGGTGCTGGATATTGCCGAACAACGCGTGCGCGACATCATGATCCCACGTTCCCAGATGATCACCCTGAAGCGTAACCAGAGCCTCGAAGAGTGCCTGGCGGTGATCATCGAATCGGCCCATTCCCGCTTTCCGGTGATCAGCGAAGATAAAGACCACGTTGAAGGCATTCTGATGGCGAAGGATTTGCTGCCCTTTATGAGCAGCGCCTCAGAACCTTTCAGCATGGAGAAGGTACTGCGTCCGGCAGTCGTGGTGCCGGAAAGCAAGCGTGTGGACCGCATGCTGAAAGAGTTCCGTTCACAGCGCTATCATATGGCGATTGTGATTGATGAATTTGGCGGCGTGTCCGGTCTGGTGACCATTGAAGACATCCTTGAACTGATCGTCGGAGAGATTGAAGACGAGTATGACGATGAAGAAGATCGTGATATCCGTCAGTTAAACCGCCACACCTACACGGTGCGTGCGTTGACGCCGATTGAAGACTTCAACGAGGTGTTTGGTACCGGCTTCAGTGATGACGAAGTGGATACCATTGGCGGTCTGGTGATGCAGGGATTCGGCCACCTTCCCGCGCGCGGTGAAAGCATTGAAATTGATGGTTACCAATTCAAGGTCGCCATGGCTGACAGCCGCCGTATCATCCAGGTGCATGTAAAAATTCCGGAAGACTCGCCGCTCCCTCAACTGGATGACGAATAACTTTATGGCTTTAGCCTCTCTCTACTCGCGGCAGCGGGTTCGCCTGCTGCTGGCGTTAATTACGGGTGCCATCGGCACCCTTTCCTTTTCCCCGTATGATTTCTGGCCCGCGGCGCTGATTTCGCTGTGTGGCCTGCAACTGTTATTGCTGGACCGTCGTACCGCGCAGGCGGCCGCGATTGGCTTCGCCTGGGCTTTTGGCCTGTTTGGCAGTGGTATCAACTGGGTATACGTCAGCATTGCGACTTTTGGCGGTATGCCGGGACCGGTTAACGTTTTCCTGGTGGTGTTGCTGGCTGCCTACCTGTCGCTCTACCCGATGCTGTTTGCCATCCTGCTTAATCGCCTGTGGCCTCGCGTCACATTATGGCGTCTGGCAGTGGCGGCCCCGGCATTATGGCAAATCACCGAGTTCCTGCGCGGCTGGATCCTCACCGGATTTCCGTGGCTCCAGTTTGGCTACAGCCAGATTGATGGCCCGCTGAAAGGCCTGGCTCCGCTGGCCGGAGTGGAAACCATTACCTTCCTGTTGATGGTCATTGCCGGTCTGCTGGCGTATGCGCTGCATCAACGCAACGTCAAAAGCCTGATCGCTGCCGCACTGCTGCTGTTGCTGCCGTGGCCGCTACGCATGTTGCAGTGGTATCAACCGCTGCCGGAACGCAGTGTCAATGTCGCGATGGTACAGGGCAACATCCCGCAATCGATGAAGTGGGATCCCCAGCAACTGCTGAATACCCTGCGGGTCTACACCTCTTACAGCCAGCCGTGGATGGGCAAAGCGCCGATTATTATCTGGCCGGAATCGGCGATTACCGATCTGGAAAGTAATCAGCAACCGTTCCTGCGCGCGCTGGATGACGAACTGCGCGCACGCGGTAGCTCACTCATCACTGGCATCGTCGATTCACGTCTGGAAGGCGACAACCGTTACCACGATTACAACTCGGTGATTGTGTTGGGTGGCGAACAACCTTACAGCTATCAAAGCCAAAACCGTTACCAGAAAAACCATCTGGTGCCGTTTGGTGAGTTTGTCCCGCTGGAAGAATTGCTACGACCGCTGGCTCCGTTTTTCGATTTGCCGATGTCGTCATTCAGCCGTGGCGCTTATATCCAGCCTGCGCTGAAAGTGGCGGGTTATAACCTGACCACCGCCATCTGCTATGAAATCGTATTGGGTGAACAGGTTCGCGCCAATTTCCATCAGGACACTAACTTCCTGCTTACCGTCTCGAATGATGCCTGGTTTGGTCACTCCATCGGCCCATGGCAGCATTTCCAGATGGCGAGAATGCGGGCGCTGGAACTGGGTCGTCCGTTACTACGTGATACCAATAATGGCGTCACGGCGGTGGTTAACGCCAACGGAGAGGTTGAGAAGATGCTGCCGCAGTTCACGCGTGATGTGCTGACCGCCAAAGTGACTCCGACCACCGGTGAAACCCCCTATGCCAAAGCCGGTATTTGGCCGGTGTGGGTACTGACATTACTGGGCGTAGTGCTGGCGCTGTTACGACGTCGTCACTAACCTCCCACGTTTTACCAAGGCGAAGCTCATCCTTCGCCTTTTTTTATCGCATTTTTCCGCTCCCGTCCCGTGGCTTTACCACATTCTCTGCTGGCTTTTTACACTCATTAATCGCTTTGGCACGATCATTGCTATTTATTTCAGTGTTTTTCGCAAACATCAGCTTTTGTCAGCGTAATGCTCGCCATGAAGCACCGTAATAAGGCAATGATGCGCACCATTGTGGCGCACAGGTCAAATTTTGCTTTTTATTGGTGCGGAGCGGCTCGCAAAAAAGAAACTTTTCTGTTTCATTGCGTTAACAATTCGCTATGTTAAGCACTATCCTGCGCGCGGTTGCGCTACGGGATAATCAGAAAAGCAGCGAAAAATACACACAACATCACAATCTGCGCAGTTTATCTGCTGTGCACCAGCAATACGAAGGAGTTGGAGATGAAATTACGGAAACTGGGCCTTTGCCTGGCTCTGGCTGGCCTCGCCTCCGTGGCTCATGCGGAAGATGCTAAACCGGCAGCCGCAGCACCAGCCGACCAGCAAGTCAGCACGCTGGATAAAATCAGCAAAAATGGCGTGATTGTCGTCGGGCATCGCGAATCGTCTGTTCCCTTCTCTTACTACGACAATGAGCAAAAAGTCGTCGGCTATTCGCAGGATTACTCCAACGCGATTGTTGAAGCCATTAAGAAAAAGCTGAACAAACCGGATTTGCAGGTCAAAATGCTGCCAATCACCTCGCAGAACCGTATTCCATTGCTGCAAAACGGCACCTTTGATTTCGAATGTGGTTCCACCACCAACAACCTGGAACGTCAGCAACAGGCAGCCTTCTCTGACACCATCTTCGTGGTAGGTACACGTCTGCTGGTGAAAAAAGGCGGCCCGATTAAAGATTTCGCTGATCTGAAAGGTAAAACCGTGGTTGTCACCTCCGGCACCACCTCAGAAATTCTGCTGAACAAGCTGAATGATTCACAAAAAATGGGCATGCGTATTATCAGCGCCAAAGATCACGGTGACTCCTTCCGTACGCTGGAAACCGGTCGTGCCGTGGCCTTTATGATGGATGACGCCCTGCTGGCCGGTGAACGCGCCAAAGCGAAGAAACCGGATAACTGGGAAATCCTCGGCACGCCGCAATCGCATGAAGCTTACGGCTGTATGCTGCGCAAAAACGATCCTGAGTTTAAAAAGCTGATGGATGACACCATTGCCCAGGCGCAGACCTCTGGCGAAGCGGCCAAATGGTTTGATAAGTGGTTCAAAAATCCGATCCCGCCAAAAGGCATGAACATCAATTTTGATCTCTCGGATGATATGAAAGCGCTGTTCAAAGCACCAAACGACAAGGCAATGAACTAACAATCACAATAAGGGCGGCCCTGCTGCCCTCTCGATTGCTGAAAACACGGTGCGGACAGACAGACTCTCACAGGTCGTTCCCCTGAGAAGAGTAAGCAAGACACCGTTCATCAATCTTCCGGGTAACTTGTACCCTACAGGTATAAGTTACCCTTTTTTTACCGGAGCTCGTTATGGGTATCGACTGGAACTGGGGCATCTTTTTACAACCGGCCCCGTTCGGCAACACGACCTACCTCGGCTGGCTGTGGTCCGGATTTCAGGTGACCATTGCCGTCTCCTGCTGCGCCTGGATTATCGCTTTCTTTGTAGGTTCCTTCTTTGGCATTCTGCGAACCGTGCCTAATCGCCTGTTATCAACGATTGGTACTTGTTACGTGGAGTTGTTCCGCAATATTCCACTGATTGTGCAGTTCTTCTTCTGGTATCTGGTCGCGCCGGAACTGGTGGGGGAGAACCTTGGCATGTGGTTTAAATCGGAACTGGACCCGAACATTCAATTCTTCTCTTCATCGGTGATTTGCCTTGGGCTATTCACCGGTGCGCGCGTCAGTGAGCAGGTGCGTGCCGCAATTCAGTCGTTGCCGCGCGGCCAGAAAAATGCGGGGCTGGCGATGGGCCTGACGCTGCCGCAAACTTATCGCTACGTGCTGCTGCCAAATGCGTATCGCGTGATTGTGCCGCCGATGACCTCGGAAATGCTTAACCTGGTGAAGAACTCCGCCATCGCCTCAACCATCGGTTTGGTAGATATGGCCGCGCAGGCGGGTAAGTTGCTGGATTACTCAGCACACGCCTACGAATCTTTCACCGCCATCACCCTGGCTTACATTGGTATTAACCTGGTGATTATGCTGCTGATGAGTCTGGTGGAGCGCAAAGTGCGACTGCCCGGCAATATGGGAGGGAAATAATGTACGATTTTGACTGGAGTTCAATTCCTCCCAGCCTGCCCTACCTGCTAAACGGTATGGTGATTACCCTCAAAATCACGCTGACTGCGGTGGTGTTCGGTATCATTTGGGGCACCATCCTCGCGGTGATGCGCCTGTCGCCCTTCACGCCGGTCCGCTGGTTTGCCAAGTTGTACGTCAACCTGTTCCGCTCCGTACCGCTGGTGATGGTGCTGCTGTGGTTTTATCTGGTGGTGCCGAGTTTCCTGCAACAGGTACTGGGCTTGTCGCCGAAGACCGATATTCGCCTGATCTCCGCGATGGTAGCCTTTTCGCTGTTTGAAGCCGCTTACTACTCGGAGATTATCCGAGCCGGCATCATCAGTATCGCCCGTGGGCAATCCAGTGCCGCACTGGCGCTGGGCATGACCCACTGGCAATCGATGCAACTGGTGATCCTGCCGCAGGCGTTTCGTGCGATGGTGCCACTGTTACTGACCCAGGGGATTGTGCTGTTTCAGGATACCTCGCTGGTGTACGTACTCAGCCTGGCAGACTTCTTCCGCACCGCGTCCACCATTGGTGAGCGTGACGGTACCCAGGTAGAAATGATTTTGTTTGCCGGACTGGTCTACTTTGTGATCAGCCTGAGCGCTTCGCTGTTGGTTAGTTATCTGAAAAGAAAAAGGACGGTTTAAATGATTAGCCTGAAAAATGTATCTAAGTGGTATGGGCACTTTCAGGTGCTGACCGACTGCTCCACCGAAGTGAAAACCGGTGAAGTGGTGGTGGTATGCGGTCCGTCCGGCTCTGGCAAATCAACGTTGATCAAAACGGTGAACGGTCTGGAACCTATCCAGCAGGGCAGCATTCAGGTCACCGGCATCGAAGTCAACGACAAGAAAACCAACCTCGCACAGCTACGTAGCAAAGTCGGTATGGTGTTCCAGCATTTCGAACTGTTCCCGCACCTGAGCATCGTCGACAACCTGACGCTGGCGCAGGTCAAAGTGCTGAAGCGCGATAAGAAGGCGGCGCGCGAAAAAGGGCTGAAGCTGTTGGCGCGTGTCGGCTTATCCGCGCATGCTGACAAGTTTCCCGGCCAGCTCTCCGGCGGCCAGCAGCAGCGTGTCGCGATCGCCCGTGCGCTGTGCATGGATCCGGTGGCCATGTTGTTCGATGAGCCAACTTCAGCGCTCGACCCGGAAATGATCAATGAAGTGCTTGACGTGATGGTGGAACTGGCGCAGGAAGGGATGACCATGATGGTGGTTACCCACGAAATGGGCTTTGCCCGCAAAGTCGCCAATCGCGTGATCTTTATGGACGAAGGCAAAATTGTTGAAGACACCAACAAGGATGATTTCTTTAACAATCCGCAATCAGATCGCGCCAAAGACTTCCTGGCGAAGATCCTGCACTAACGCATAACCCGTCGTGGCGCGATAAATCGCGCCGCGACGAAATAGGATCAGGGTTCAAATGGCTGGCGCTGGAACTGATCGTGGCCGCATTCCGGGCAACGGGTTAAGGTCTCCGGGGTATAAATGGCGCGGGTGAAATGACACTTCTCGCATACCAGATTCCCCAGCCCCACCACTTCGCCGCTTTGATAGACGCCATGATGACGCAGATCCTGAAACACTTCGCGCCACTCCAGTTGGCTCTTATCGGTGATATCAGCCAATTCCTTCCAGATGCTCTCACGGATAACACGCATAAAGACCGAGTCACCCACTGCATCGGATGACTCCTCATAGCTGAGTGCGAACTCCTGGAGATCCCGCCGTACTGCACGCATCACTTCATCGACCTCTGCCGACGTCAAATCCTGCTGCGCCAGCAGACGCAGACGTGCACTGGCAACCAGCGCCTCAATATCACGCTCGCCACGCTCCAGCCGTTGGGTTAATGCCGCTACCGTCGCACGATAGACCTGCGCCACGTTATTCATTTTGTTCTCCTTTCTGCTGCGAATGCCCTGATTAAGTTTAGTCACTGGCAAGTCCACGCGTTGAGGAAATCACAAAAGGGTGAATGTGGCGGCGCATTCAGTAGAAATCGCGCGGGCAAAGGCGCGAAGTGTTGTTGAGGGGCAGCCTTATGGGTATGCTATGCGGATCTAAAAGTACGCTTAGAGCGATATTCATTAAGGACCACAGGCAGCCATGCAAGAGCAATACCGCCCGGAAGAGATAGAATCCCGCGTCCAGCAGCACTGGGACGAAAATGAAACCTTTAAAGTGACCGAGCAGGAAGGCAAAGAGAAATACTACTGCCTCTCTATGCTGCCCTATCCTTCCGGCCGCCTGCACATGGGCCATGTGCGTAACTACACCATCGGTGATGTGATTGCCCGTTATCAGCGTATGCTGGGCAAAAACGTGCTGCAACCCATTGGCTGGGATGCATTTGGTCTGCCCGCCGAAGGTGCGGCAGTCAAAAATAACACCGCCCCTGCCCCCTGGACGTACGACAACATCCAGTACATGAAAAACCAGCTCAAACTGCTGGGTTTTGGTTATGACTGGAGCCGTGAACTGGCAACCTGCCAGCCGGAATATTATCGCTGGGAACAATGGTTCTTCACCAAGCTGTACGAAAAAGGCCTGGTTTATAAGAAGACCTCGGCGGTCAACTGGTGCCCAAATGACCAGACCGTTCTGGCGAACGAGCAGGTCATTGACGGCTGCTGCTGGCGCTGTGACACCAAAGTGGAGCGTAAAGAGATTCCACAATGGTTTGTCAAAATCACTGACTACGCTGAAGAACTGCTGAACGACCTCGACAAGCTGGAAGATTGGCCGGAACAGGTCAAAACCATGCAGCGCAACTGGATTGGCCGCTCTGAAGGCGTGGAGATCACTTTCAACGTTGCCAACAGCGACGAAAAAGTGACGGTCTACACCACCCGCCCTGACACTTTTATGGGGGCGACTTACGTAGCCGTTGCCGCAGGACATCCTTTGGCGCAGCAGGCTGCAACCAGCAACCCGGCGCTGGTGGACTTCATTGACGAATGCCGCAACACCAAAGTGGCAGAAGCCGATATGGCGACGATGGAGAAAAAAGGTATGGCCACCGGCCTGCATGCCATCCATCCGCTGACCGGCGAAGAGATCCCGGTGTGGGTCGCCAACTTCGTCCTGATGGAGTACGGCACCGGTGCGGTGATGGCAGTTCCGGGTCATGACCAGCGCGACTGGGAATTTGCCACCAAATATGACCTGTCAATCAAACCGGTCATTCTGAACCTCGATGGTACGGCACCCGACCTGAGTGCAGCCGCGATGACCGAAAAAGGCACGCTGTTTAACTCCGGCGAATATGACGGGCTCGACCATCAGGCAGGCTTCAACGCCATCGCTGATGCGCTGACCGCCAAAGGCGTTGGCGTGCGCAAAGTTAACTACCGTCTGCGCGACTGGGGTGTTTCCCGTCAGCGTTACTGGGGTGCGCCGATCCCGATGGTCACGCTGGAAGATGGCACCGTGATGCCAACCCCGGAAGATCAATTGCCGGTGATCCTGCCAGAAGACGTAGTGATGGACGGCATTACCAGCCCAATCAAAGCGGATCCTGAGTGGGCGAAAACCACCGTAAACGGCCAACCTGCGCTGCGTGAAACCGATACTTTTGACACCTTCATGGAGTCATCCTGGTACTACGCGCGTTACACCTGTGCCAACTACAACGAAGGTATGCTGGACCCGGCTGCTGCGAACTACTGGCTGCCGGTCGATCAGTATGTTGGCGGTATCGAACACGCCATCATGCACCTGATGTACTTCCGCTTCTATCACAAGCTGCTGCGTGATGCGGGCCTGGTGAACTCTGACGAGCCAGCCAAACGCCTGCTGTGTCAGGGCATGGTGCTGGCAGATGCCTTCTACTACGTGGGTGCCAACGGCGAGCGTAACTGGGTTTCTCCGGTTGACGTCAACGTCGAGCGCGATGAGAAAGGTCGCATCGTAAAAGCTATCGACAATCAGGGCCGCGAAGTGATTTACGCTGGCATGAGCAAAATGTCGAAGTCGAAAAACAACGGTATCGACCCGCAGTTGATGGTAGAACGTTACGGTGCAGATACCGTACGTCTGTTTATGATGTTTGCTTCCCCGGCAGAAATGACACTGGAGTGGCAGGAATCAGGCGTGGAAGGCGCAAACCGCTTCCTGAAACGTGTCTGGAAACTGGCCTGGGATCACGTCGCAAAAGGTGCCACCGTTGCGCTGGATGTGAACAGCCTGAACGACGATCAGAAAGCGCTGCGTCGCGATCTGCACAAAACCATCGCCAAAGTGGCGGATGATATTGGCCGTCGTCAGACCTTCAACACCGCGATTGCAGCGATCATGGAGCTGATGAACAAGCTGATCCGCGCACCGCAGGAGAGCGATCAGGATCGCGCCCTGTTGCAGGAAGCGCTGGTGGCTGTCACGCGTCTGCTGTACCCGTTCACACCGCACACCAGCTATGCCCTGTGGGAAGCGCTGGGCGGTGAAGCGACTATCGACGATGCCAGCTGGCCGGTCGCTGACGAAGCAGCTATGGTTGAAGACTCACTGCTGGTGGTGGTTCAGGTTAACGGCAAAGTGCGCGGCAAAATCACCGTTGCGCCCGATGCCACCCAGGAGCAGGTGCAGGCGCGTGCCGCGCAGGAGCATCTGGTGGCGAAATATCTGGAAGGCGTCACCATTCGTAAAGTGATTTATGTCCCCGGCAAACTGCTTAACCTGGTCGTGGGTTAAGTTCAGGAGGAACTGTGCGACAACTGATTATCAGGCTGTTTGTCCTGCTGGCGGTGATGATCACCGCTGGCTGTGGTTTTCATCCGCGTGGTACGACACAAATACCTGCGGAAATGAAAACGTTGATCGTCTCTACCGGCGATCCCTATGGTCCACTGGCTCGAACCGTTCGTCAGCAGTTGCGTCTGAATAATGTGCGCATTGTTGATGACACCAAAGATGCACGCGCCACTATTCCGACGCTGCGTCTGGGTGCTGAACGCCAGGGCCGTGATACCGCATCGGTGTTCATTAGCGGGACCACCGCGGAATACTCGCTGGTGATGACCGTCACCGCGCAGGTATTGCTGCCAGGCAAAGGGATCTACCCGATCAGCACCACGGTGTATCGTTCGTTCTTCGACAACCCGAATGCCGCACTGGCGAAGGATGCCGAGCAGGACAAGATCGTGCAGGAGATGCGTCAACGTGCAGCCGAGCAACTGGTACGTAAGCTGCTGGTGGTGCATGCCGCACAGGAAAGCCAAAAAGACACGCTGCCAGAACCTGAGGTCATTGTCCCTGGAGAATCACCGGAAGTGCCCTCCTCGTCAGCTACCAGTCTGCAATGATCAGGATCTATCCTGAACAACTCAGCGCGCAGCTCCGTGAGGGGCTGCGCGCCTGTTATTTTCTCACCGGCAATGAACCGCTGCTGATTCAGGAGAGCGCCGACGCCATTCGAGCGGCGTCGACGACTCAGGGATTTGAAGAGCATTTCAGCGTGGCGCTGGATGCGCACACCAGTTGGGACGATTTGTTCGCCAGCTGTCAGTCACTCAGCCTGTTTACCCAACGCCAGACTTTAACTCTGCTGTTCCCGGATAATGGCCCGAATGCGGCGATGGCCGAACAGTTGGTCAAACTTGCCAGCCTGTTGCACAGCGATATTTTGCTGGTGCTGCGTATGGCAAAACTGACTAAAGCGCAGGAAAACAGCGCCTGGTTTAAAGCCCTGAGCACTCAGGCAGTGCTGGTGCCCTGCCAGACGCCCGAGCAGGCCCAGTTGCCGCGTTGGGTGATGAATCGCGCTAAAGCGATGAAGCTTCAGGTGGACGACGCCGCCATCCAACTGCTTTGCTACTGTTATGAAGGCAATCTGCTGGCACTGGCGCAGGCACTGGAACGGCTGTCGTTATTATGGCCGGATGGCAAGCTGACGCTGCCTCGCGTGGAAGAAGCAGTGAACGATGCCGCACACTTTACCCCGTTTCACTGGGTAGATGCGCTGCTGGCTGGCAAAAGTAAACGCGCCCTGCACATCCTGCATCAGCTGGAGAAAGAAGACAGCGAAGTGGTGATCCTGCTGCGCAGCCTGCAACGTGATCTGCTGACGTTGCTGCATTTGCAACGCCATCAGGCGCAACAAGCGTTGCGTACCCTGATGGATCAACAGCGTATCTGGCAGAATCGGCGGGCGTTGTTTATGGAGGCGTTACAACGGCTGGATGCGCGCCGTCTGCAACGTGCTATTCATCTGCTGGCGGAGATTGAGCTGTCGATGAAACAGGATTACGGTCAAAATCTGTGGCCGCAGCTGGAAACCTTATCCCTGCTGCTGTGTCACCGCGATTTCCCGATGAGTTTTGCTGATGTCTGAACTTTATGCCCTGTTTGGCGGCACCTTTGATCCGATCCACTTTGGGCATCTGCATCCGGTTGAAGCGCTGGCGCAGCAGATCGGCCTGAAAAAAGTCACCCTGCTGCCGAACAATGTTCCCCCCCATCGCCCACAACCACAAGCCAGCGCCCGGCAACGTGTTGAAATGTTACGCTGTGCAATCGCTGACCGACCCTTGTTTGACATTGATACGCGCGAACTGGAACGCGACACACCGTCATGGACAGTGGCAACGCTGGAAGCATTACGTGCGGAACGCGGAGCGCAGCAGCCTCTCGGATTTATCATCGGTCAGGATTCTCTGCTAACGTTATCCAAATGGCACCGCTGGCAGGACTTGTTGTCGCTGTGTCATTTGCTGGTGTGCAAGCGTCCTGGCTATCCGACGCAGATGGACACCCCTGAGATGCAACAGTGGCTGGATCAGCATCTCGCCCGCGATGTGCAACAACTGCATCGTCTTCCGGCTGGCCATATCTGGCTGGCCGATACGCCGCTTTTCGACATTTCAGCCACAGAAATTCGGCAACGCCGTCATCTGGGCGTTTCCTGTACGGATTTATTGCCTGCATCGGTCATCAACTATATCGATCGTGCTGGCTTATACCTTGAATAATTCAGGTTGACGCCGGGCATTCCCGCCCTGTCTGGGCCGGGAGAATATTCGCCACGTATCTTCCGACAACCTGAAAGATGGGCGGAATATATCTATATTTCGCCGACCGATCGCGACATGCTATACTGCGCCGCTTCATATTTTGGCTGCGTTTCCAGGGCATTCAGCCTGCCCGTAATCACCTGTTTTGAGGGGAACCTTTTGCAAGGTAAAGCACTCCAAGAATTCGTTATTGATAAGATTGATGATCTCAAAGGCCAGGACATCGTCGCACTCGACGTTCAGGGCAAATCCAGCATCACCGATTGCATGATTATCTGCACAGGCACGTCAACCCGCCATGTGACCTCCATCGCTGACCATGTGATGCAGGAGTCACGCGCTGCCGGGCTGGCGCCATTAGGCGTGGAAGGGAAAGCCGCCGCCGATTGGGTGGTTGTCGATCTCGGCGACGTGATTGTGCATGTTATGCAGGAAGAGAGCCGCCAGCTGTATGAGCTGGAAAAGCTCTGGAGCTAAGCGGTGAAACTGCAGCTTGTGGCCGTCGGGACCAAAATGCCCGACTGGGTTCAGACCGGATTTACCGAGTATCTGCGCCGTTTCCCGAAAGATATGCCGCTGGAACTGACAGAAGTGACAGCAGGCAAACGCGGCAAAAATGCCGACATCAAACGCATTCTGGAAAAAGAAGGTGAAGCGATGTTGGCTGCCGTAGGGAAAGGCAACCGTATTGTGACCCTGGATATACCCGGACAGCCGTGGGAAACCCCACAGCTGGCACAACAGCTGGAACGCTGGAAACAGGATGGGCGCGATGTCAGCCTGTTGATTGGCGGGCCAGAAGGTTTGGCACCGGCCTGTAAGGCCGCGGCAGAGCAGAGCTGGTCGTTGTCGGCACTGACGCTGCCGCATCCGTTGGTGCGTGTGCTGGTGGCTGAAAGCTTGTACCGAGCCTGGAGCATTACCGCCAATCATCCTTATCATCGTGAATAAACACCAGGCCACACCGGATATTAAACACAGCGGATGAAATTACAAACCAACGCCTTTCGCGATTACACAGCCGAACAAAAACTGTTTGTCCGACGTGCTTTAGTCGCCTTTTTCGGCATCTTCCTGCTTTCAGGCATTTTGGTGGTCAATTTGTACCACCTGCAAATTTTGCGTTTTGCCGATTACAGTACCCGTTCCAATGACAACCGGATCAAGTTGGTACCGGTCGCACCGAGTCGCGGCATTATCTTCGATCGTAACGGTGTTCCCCTGGCACTGAACCGCACCATTTATCAGGCTGAACTGGTGCCGGAAAAAGTCGATAACCTGAAGCAAACGTTGCAGGATCTGCGACCGATACTCGACCTCACCGATGACGATCTCGATGCTTTTGAGAAAGAGCGGAAACGGTCACGTCGTTTTACCTCGATCCCGGTAAAAACTGCGCTCAGTGATGTGCAGGTGGCCCGCTTTGCCGTTAACCAATATCGTTTTCCTGGCGTAGAAGTAAAAGGCTATCAGCGCCGTTACTATCCCTATGGTCAGACGCTCACCCATGTCGTCGGTTATGTTTCAAAAATTAACGACCGCGATGTTGCCCGCCTCGATCAGGAAGGCAAATGGCCGAACTATGCCGCTACCCACGATATAGGCAAGTTAGGTATCGAGAACTATTACGAAGACGTATTGCACGGCACCACCGGCTATGAAGAAGTTGAAGTCAATAACCGTGGGCGTGTGATTCGCCAGTTGCATGAACAATCGCCGCAGGCCGGGCGAGATATCTACCTCACCATTGACCTGAAATTGCAGCAGTACATCGAAACGCTGCTGGCCGGGAGCCGAGCGGCAGTTGTGGTCAGCGATCCACGTACTGGTGAACTGCTGGCGCTGGTTTCAACGCCAAGCTATGACCCGAACCTGTTTGTTGAAGGCATCTCCAGCGCAGATTACAAGTCATTGCTTAATGACGAAAACCGCCCGCTGTACAACCGCGCGTTACAGGCCGCTTATCCGCCAGCCTCAACGGTGAAACCCTATGTCGCGGTTTCGGCGCTCAGCGCCGGGGTGATCAATCGCAATACCAGCCTGTTTGACCCCGGCTGGTGGCAGTTGCCGGGTTCGGAAAAGCGCTATCGTGACTGGAAAAAATGGGGACACGGACGTCTTAACGTCACCAAAGCGCTGGAAGAGTCCGCCGATACCTTCTTCTATCAGGTCGCCTATGATATGGGCATCGATCGCCTGTCAGAGTGGATGACCAAATTTGGCTACGGCCATCGCACCGGTATTGACCTGCCGCAGGAAAGTCCCGGTAACATGCCGACACGAGATTGGAAGCTGAAGCGCTTTAAGAAACCCTGGTATCAGGGCGATACTATCCCGGTCGGCATTGGTCAGGGTTACTGGACCGCAACGCCGGTGCAGATGAACAAAGCACTGATGATTCTGATTAACGATGGTGTGATCAAAGTGCCGCATCTGCTGCGTGCCACCCGTGAAGGTCACACTATGGTGCCGTATCGCCAGGCCCCGGATGAGCCGATTGGTGATATTCACTCCGGCTACTGGGAGATTGCTAAAGATGGGATGTTTGGCGTAGCCAATCGCCCAAACGGCACTGCGCATAAAAGTTTTGCCGACGCGCCGTATAAGATTGCGGCTAAATCCGGTACGGCGCAGGTTTTCGGTCTGAAAGCGAACGAAACCTATAACGCACACAAAATTGCTGAGCATCTGCGCGATCACAAACTGATGGCCGCCTTTGCCCCTTACGATAAACCGCGCGTAGCCGTCACCATGATTCTGGAGAATGGCGGCGCAGGCCCGGCTGTCGGTTCGGTGATGCGCCAGATTCTCGACCACATTATGTTAGGCGATAACAATACGGTGCTGCCAGAAGCAGCGCCGACGCCACCTGGTTATGAAGGTGATTAACAATGTCCATGAATGATAGCCCGCAGAAAAGATCAATCTGGATGCGCATCCATATTGACCCACTTTTTATGCTGGTGATCCTCGGCTTGCTGACTTACAGCGCCATCGTTATCTGGAGTGCCAGTGGTCAGGACCCGGGCATGATGGAGCGTAAAATCGGCCAGATTGTCATGGGGCTGGTGATCATGATTGTGCTGGCCCAGGTCCCCCCCCGCGTTTACGAGAGTTGGGCACCCTATCTCTATATTGTTTGCGTCATCTTGCTGATTGCGGTGGATGCCTTTGGACAGATCAGTAAAGGGGCACAACGCTGGTTGGATCTGGGTGTGGTACGCTTTCAGCCCTCGGAGATCGCCAAAATCGCGGTGCCGTTGATGGTGGCACGCTTTATCAACCGCGATGTGTGTCCCCCAACCCTGAAGAATACCGGTATCGCTCTGATCCTGATTTTCGCCCCGACGCTGCTGGTCGCGGCGCAACCGGACCTCGGCACCTCAATTCTGGTCGCGGCTTCTGGTTTGTTCGTGTTGTTCCTGTCGGGCATGAGCTGGAAATTGATTGGCGTCGCCGTTGTACTGGTGGCAGCCTTCATCCCGGTGCTGTGGTTCTTCCTGATGCATGATTATCAGCGCGCACGCGTGATGATGTTGCTCAATCCGGAAAGCGATCCCCTGGGGGCCGGTTACCATATTATCCAGTCCAAAATTGCCATCGGCTCCGGTGGACTGCGCGGTAAAGGCTGGTTGCATGGCACCCAGTCACAGCTGGAGTTTTTACCGGAACGCCATACCGACTTTATTTTTGCCGTCCTGGCTGAAGAATTGGGGCTGGTTGGCGTATTGGTCCTGCTGGTGCTTTATTTGCTGCTGATTATGCGCGGATTAGTTATCGCTGCGCGGGCACAAACCACTTTTGGTCGCGTGATGGCTGGTGGTTTGATGTTGATTTTATTCGTTTATGTTTTCGTTAACATTGGTATGGTTAGTGGTATCTTACCGGTGGTTGGCGTACCGCTGCCCCTGGTCAGCTACGGCGGATCGGCATTGATTGTATTAATGGCCGGATTTGGCATTGTGATGTCGATCCATACTCATCGAAAAATGTTATCTAAAAGCGTTTAAGAGGCTGCACATGCGTAAGGACTGGCTTGGGATTGCTCTGGCATCATTGGTATTGGCTGCCTGTTCCTCCCAGGAGGAACCGCAGAATACCGCCCCACCACAACCGGCCTACAATGGCCCGGTGGTTGAAATTCCTGGGGTGGAACCACGCTATGAACCGATTAATCCGTCGACCAGTCAGGATTACAGCGTCAATGGCAAAAGCTATCGTATCGTTAAAAACCCCGCTAACTTCAGCGAAGTTGGTTTAGCCACCTCCTACGGTGATGAAGCCAAAGGCAATCGGACTGCGATCGGTGAAACTTTTGATCCTGATGCCATGACCGCCGCGCATCCAACCCTGCCACTGCCAAGCTACGTACGTGTTACTAACCTGGCGAATGGTCGCCAAATCGTCGTGCGCGTCAATGATCGCGGGCCATATACCCCAGGGCGCATTATCGACTTGTCACGCGCCGCCGCTGACCGTCTGAACATCTCGAACAATACCCGCGTTCGCGTTGACTATATCAATGTCGCACCGGATGGCACGCTGTCCGGTCCTGGCACCATCGGCACGACGGTAGCGAAGCAGAGCTACGCCTTGCCCGCTCGCCCAGAATTGGGTGGCGGTACGGTGATGATGGGCGGAAGCACCAGCGCAGTCAGCGCACCGCCCGCGCAGGATGTCCGTGCGGTCGATAACAACACCCTGCAAAGCAGTGACAACATGGGTGCGCCCGTTCACAGTAACGGTTTCCTTGGCGCACCTCAGCCACTAGCCAGTGGCGTGCTGGAAGGCAGCGAACCGCAACCGACGGTCGCAACACCGACCCCAGCCCCTGCTGCCGCGGCACCGGTAGCGGCCTCATCCGCACCGGCAAGCGCAGGCAGTTATGTGGTGCAGGTCGGCGCCCTCAATGATTCCGCCCGCGCGCACCAATTAGCCGCCAGCCTGGGTCACCGTTTTGGCGTACAGGGTTTCGTTGAAGCCAACGGTAACGTTTATCGCGTGCAACTGGGTGGCTTTAAAACCCGTACCGAAGCGGCAGCGCTGCAACAGCGTCTGAGCAACGAAGCACAAATGAGTTCTTTTATCACCACTTCCCGTAACGGAATGTGATAATACCCACCAGGCATAGTTATGCCTGGTTACAACAGTTTTGCAAAGCAAGATGCCGCCAGATCAGGTGTTTGCTATAGTAAGGCACTTTTTTCACTCTAAACCCACGGATGTTGTAGTCCTGAACATGAATACGCTGAAACCTTCTCGTTTTCTGAAACGCCTGACAGTGGGATCACTGGTCGCCCTCTCTCTCAGCCATGCCGCCTTCGCGGATGATGTAAACCTCAAAACCATGATTCCGGGCGTGCCGGACATTGATGCTGAAGCCTATGTGCTGATCGACTATAACTCGGGCAAAGTGCTGGCCGAGAAGAACGCCGATGCACGCCGCGACCCGGCCAGTCTGACCAAAATGATGACCAGCTATGTCATTGGTCAGGCGGTAAAAGCAGGAAAAATCCATCAGGATGACATCGTCACCGTGGGTAAAGATGCCTGGGCCACCGGCAACCCGGTGTTTAAAGGTTCTTCACTGATGTTCCTGAAACCGGGCGATCGCGTACCGGTTTCGCAGCTGACGCGCGGTATTGTGTTGCAATCCGGTAACGATGCTTGCGTGGCGATGGCGGATTATGTCGCTGGTAGCCAGGATGCGTTTGTTAACCTGATGAACAACTACGTTCAGGCGTTGGGTCTGAAAAACACCCACTTCCAGACCGTGCACGGCCTGGATGCAGACGGCCAGTATAGCTCAGCCCGCGATATGGCGCTGATTGGTCAGGCGCTGATTCGTGACGTACCCGATGAATACGCGGTTTACCACGAAAAAGAGTTCACCTTTAACAACATCCGTCAGTTGAACCGTAACGGCTTGCTGTGGGATACCAGCCTGAACGTTGACGGCATCAAAACCGGCCATACCGATGCGGCGGGTTATAACCTGGTGGCATCTGCTACCGAAGGCCAGATGCGTCTGATCTCTGCGGTGATGGGAGGTCATACCTACAAAGGCCGTGAAACCGAAAGCAAAAAGCTGCTGACCTGGGGCTTCCGTTTCTTTGAAACCGTCGCACCGTTGAAGGCCGGTAAAGAGTTTGCCTCCGAGCCGGTATGGTTCGGCAACAGCGATCGCGTCCAGCTTGGCGTGGAAAAAGATGCTTATCTGACCATTCCGCGTGGCCGTATGAAAGATCTGAAAGCCAGCTACGTGCTGAACAACACCGAGCTGCACGCACCGTTGCAGAAAAACCAGGTGGTGGGCAGCATCAACTTCCAGCTGGATGGTAAAACCATTGAACAGCGCCCGCTGGTGGTGCTGAACGAAGTCCAGGAAGGCGGTTTCATCAGTCGCATCATCGATTACATCAAACTGATGTTCCACCACTGGTTCGGCTAAGGCGCGATTGAAAAAACGCCACTTTGCCCCTATATAAGTTAATATTATTGCTCCCGCCCCGGCGGGAGCCTGTTTTTATGCACCGGAGTCAATATGAAAACCAAACTGAATGAACTGCTCGAATTCCCTACCCCCTTTACCTATAAAGTGATGGGTCTGGCGCAACCGGAGCTGGTTGATCAAGTGGTTGAAGTGGTGCAGCGTCATGCGCCTGGCGACTACAAGCCGGATGTGAAGCCAAGCAGCAAAGGCAATTATCACTCCGTTTCCATCACCATCATCGCCACCCACATTGAACAGGTTGAAACCCTGTACGAAGAACTGGGCAATATCGATATCGTACGTATGGTGTTGTAATGCTGACGCTGGCAAAGGGTTCTTTGCCAGCGTTATACTTTTCCTCTCACTTCTCTACCGGACTTCGTTTTGTCAGCCAATACGCTTCTTGTTCGTCAACTGGGTCAGCGCGACTGGCAACCCATTTCTGACGCCATGCACCGCTTTACCGATCAACGCGACAGTGACACCCCGGATGAAGTCTGGCTGGTGGAGCACAACCCGGTGTTTACTCAGGGTCAGGCAGGCAAAGCCGAACATTTGCTGATGCCCGGCGATATTCCTGTGGTTCAGAGCGACCGTGGTGGTCAGGTGACGTATCACGGGCCAGGTCAGCAGGTGATGTATGTGCTGATTGATGTTAAACGTCGCAAACTGGGCGTTCGCCAGTTGGTGACGGCGCTGGAGGAGACGGTGGTGGCCACTCTCGGCGATTACGGCGTCACCGCGCACGCCCGCCCCGATGCGCCCGGCGTGTACGTTGGAGAAGAGAAGATTTGTTCGCTCGGTTTGCGCATCCGTAAGGGGTGCTCTTTCCACGGTCTGGCCCTGAATGTGGCGATGGATTTGGCCCCCTTCCTGCGTATCAACCCTTGTGGTTATGCCGGGATGCGCATGGCGCAATTGGGACAGTTTCAGCCCGGCGTGACCACCGCTGATGTGCAACCGCGCCTGGTGCAACACTTTGCCCGTTTGACGGGTTTTGCACAAAGTGAGTGGTTAAATGCCGATGTGCCGGGTTGACCTTGTCCGTCAGTGCGGATTTACAATTTTGTAACCTAACGGCATACACAGCGGCTGATTCCCGCGCTGCGAGATGATATAATTTTTGCAATTTTTTCAAATAAAGTTGAAAGCCTGGTTCTCAGTTTGAGTGAGGAAGCTTTCAAATCGCAATCCCGACCGGAACCTGCAGATTTATGAGTAAACCAATTCAGATGGAACGTGGCGTCAAGTATCGCGATGCCGACAAAATGGCGCTGATTCCGGTGAAAACCGTGGTCACCGAACGCGAGGAGATTCTGCGTAAGCCGGAGTGGATGAAGATCAAACTTCCTGCGGATTCCAGCCGTATTCAGGGCATCAAGGCTGCGATGCGCAAGAATGGCCTGCATTCGGTCTGTGAAGAGGCGTCCTGCCCTAACCTGGCAGAATGTTTTAACCACGGTACCGCTACCTTTATGATCCTTGGGGCTATCTGTACCCGTCGCTGCCCGTTCTGCGACGTGGCACATGGTCGCCCGAATGCCCCTGATGCCAACGAGCCGGTAAAACTGGCACAAACCATCGCCGATATGGCGCTGCGTTATGTGGTTATCACCTCAGTGGACCGCGATGACCTGCGCGATGGCGGTGCCCAGCACTTCGCCGACTGCATCAGTGCCATTCGCGAAAAAAGCCCGTCAATTAAGATTGAAACTCTGGTACCCGATTTCCGTGGTCGCATGGATCGTGCGCTGGAAATCCTTACCGCCACCCCACCGGATGTGTTCAACCACAATCTGGAAAACGTGCCACGCGTCTACCGTCAGGTGCGTCCGGGTGCGAACTACGAGTGGTCACTCAAGCTGCTGGAACGGTTTAAAGAAGCGCATCCGAACGTGCCGACCAAATCCGGTCTGATGGTCGGTCTGGGCGAAACCAATGCAGAAATCATTGAAGTGATGCGCGATCTGCGTCGTCATGGCGTCACCATGCTGACGCTGGGTCAGTATCTGCAACCAAGTCGTCACCACCTGCCAGTACAGCGTTATGTCAGCCCGGCAGAGTTTGATGAGATGAAAGAAGAAGCGATGGCAATGGGCTTCACCCACGCGGCCTGTGGCCCGTTTGTGCGCTCCTCTTACCATGCAGACATGCAGGCTAAAGGATTGGAAGTGAAGTAAATTCGTCGCGGCGCGACACAAAACAAAAAACCAGACTGGCGACAGTCTGGTTTTTTTATAACGTAATAAATTTTTACACTTATTGACGTTAACCGTAAAGATTACTCTTTATGGGTGACACGTTCTGCTGGTGCTTCTTCAGCAGTGCTTTTGGTTGCGGTGGATTCATCATCTTTCATGGCTTTTTTGAAGCCTTTGATTGCGGAACCCAGATCGCCACCCAGTGAACGTAACTTGTTGGTGCCAAAGAGCAGTACGATGAGAGCACCGATGATCAGCAGTTTGGCAATACTGATACCTTCCATAATTAACCTTTCAACCTTAGCGAAAAACGGTGACTGTTATTTACGCGCAGAAAGCTTAGCGGCTCAACTGCAATCTGTAACAGATTAAGATCAGGACGGCACACATTTGTAGCGGCGCGATTTATCGCGCAATAAATCGTGCACCGGATATTGCGCGATAAATCGCACCGCTACAGGGTGTCCCCAATCCTTGATCAGATAAAACGGCTCAAAAACGCCTGGGTACGCGGGTGCTGCGGATTACCTATCACTTGCTCCGGGCTGCCCTGCTCCACCACAACGCCACCGTCCATAAATACTACCCGGTCAGCGGCTTCACGAGCAAAGCCAATTTCATGGGTGACGACAATCATCGTCAGCCCCTGATCCGCCAGCGTGCGCATGGTTGCCAGTACTTCACCCACCAGCTCAGGATCAAGTGCCGAAGTGGGTTCATCAAACAGCATCAGCGCGGGTTTGATTGCCAACGCACGGGCAATCGCCACACGCTGTTGCTGACCACCCGACAGATGGCGCGGCCAGGCATCGGCTTTATCACTTAACCCCACGGTAGCCAGCAACTCGCGGGCATGCTGTAACGCTTGCTGACGCGGAAACTTGTGCACGCCAATCGGCGCTTCAATGATGTTCTGCAACACCGTCATATGCGGGTAAAGATTGAACTGCTGAAACACCATGCCAATCTTCTGGCGCTGGTGGGCAATCTTGCGTGGCGACAGGCGATGCAAAATACCTTTCTTCAGCTCATAGCCAATTTGTTCCTCACCGACCATGATTGAACCGGCGTTCATATCTTCCAGATGATTAATGCAGCGCAGAAAGGTCGATTTACCCGAACCCGACGGCCCGAGGATCACCACCACTTCCCCCGGAAACACATCGAGGTCGATGCCCTTCAGCACCTCATTGTCACCATAACTTTTCTGCACATTGCGGGCGCGCACCAGCGGCTGAACGTGACTCATACATCCTCCTTCTGCACCAGGGCACCACGACCGATATCCTCGCCCTGTGTGCGGCGTTTGGGCGCGACCACCGTGCGTTTGGTTCCGCGAGCATAGTAACGTTCGATCGCCGACTGACCGACATTCAGAATCGAGGTGATGATCAGATACCAAATCACCGCCACCATCAGCATCGGAATGATTTCAAAGGTACGGTTGTACACCGCCTGCACCGAATAAAGCAGATCGCCCATCGCAATCACGCTCACCAGCGAGGTGGCTTTGATCATGCTGATTAGCTGGTTGCCGGTCGGTGGAATGATGGAACGCATCGCCTGCGGAATAATGATGCGACGCAGTGCCCGCGTCCGGCTCATACCAAAGGCCTGGGTGGTTTCCACCTGGCCGTTATCCACCGACAGCAAACCAGCACGAATGATCTCCGCCATATAGGCCGCTTCGTTCAATGCCAGCCCGGCAATCGCTGCGGTTAACGGGGTGATCAGATCATTGGTGTTCCAACTGGCAAAGGTAATACCGGTCCAGGGAACGGTAATCGACAGCGTCGGGAACAACGTTGACAGGTTGTACCAAAAGATCAATTGCACCAGCAACGGCGTACCGCGGAAAAACCAGATGTAGAGCGATGAGATGCCGCTTAACAGTTTGTTCTCCGACAGACGCCACACCGCCAACAGCAGACCCAACAACGTGCCGAGGATCATCGACACCACCGTCAGTCCAAGCGTGACCTGCAACCCCTTCAATACCGAGGCTTCCGTGAACCATTTCAACACCACGGACCACTCAAAGTTTGGGTTGGTCGCCACCAGCCAGAGAAAGTTGGAGGCGATCACCAGCACCACAATCCATGAGACCCAGCGTCCATATGTGGGCGCGCTGCGGGCAAAAGCCACGTCGCGCTGCTGCACGTCGGCCTTATCCCTGGCTCGCGAATCGTTGGTGTTCAAACTCATTTTGCCGCCCCTTTCGCCAGGTTACGCCCCGGTGCCTGCAACATGTTTCCGTCCAGCTTCCACTTCTTCATGATGGCTGCATAAGTCCCGTTGCTGAACAGCTCCTTATAAGCATCCAGCACCACGTTACCTAACTCAGAACCTTTCGGCACAACGGTGCCCTGGAAGATATCGCCAAAGCCGTTTTTCTGGCCTTTGCCGGACAACTCCAACTGACCATTCGCCTGCTCAACGAAGTACGTCAGCGGTGCCTGTGATGAGAAGAAGGCATCAGAACGTTTTGAACGCACGGCAAGAATCGAAGAAGGCTGATCGGTAAAGGATTGCACCACAACCGCCGGTTTACCCGCCGCCACACAGGCATCGGATTGCTTGCGGATCACCTGTTCAGCAGACCCCGCCGCCATCACCGCGATACGCTTGCCGCAGGTATCCTCCAGACCATTGATCTTCGCCGGGTTACCTTTCTGCACGCCGAACACCACAAACTCCTGCACAAAATCGATAAAGTCGACTTTTTCCTGGCGGTCCGGGTAATCGCCAATCGGACCAATCGCCAGTTGGTAACGACCAGAGTTAATCCCGGTCAGCACGCCAGACAGGCCGCTGACGGTCGCATGTTCGATTTTCACCCCGAGCAATTGACCCAGCGCGTTGGCAAGATCGGCAGATGCACCGTCCATTGAGTGCGGGCCATTGACGATCTCATACGGAGGAAAAGATCCGTTATTCACGGCGATCATTTTGCCCGCGCTTTTAATCTCAGCAGGCAGACGGTCATGCAGCGCCTGATCCACTTTTTGGCTTGGAATAGCGTCAGCAGCCTGGGCGAACGATGCCGTCAGCCCTAAAGCCAGCGCGATTGCGGTTGTGATTTTTTTCATGCTCGAGTTTCCCAGTGCTGTCAGTGTGTATTCAATTCAGGTCGGGCAAAACGGCGGTTCTCAAGAACCGGCAAAACGCTGCGTGCGTAAGCGATACGTTGTGGATCGAGGTCGGCGAACACCAATGCCGCTGATTCAGGCGCTTTCGCAATCGCCACGCCGAGTGGGTCAATCACCAGGCTGTTACCGATATTGCGCGGGCCACATTCGCCTACCGCTACCATGTAGCAGGTATTCTCCAGCGCGCGGGCGGTGGTCAGCAGCTCCCAATGCATCTCCTTCAGTGGCCCTTTCACCCAGGCTGCGGGCAGCACCAGTACATCAGCACCATCCAGCACCAGGCGGCGTGCCAGCTCCGGGAAGCGCACGTCATAACAGGTCATCAGGCCCACTTTCATACCGGCAACCTCAACCAGCGGCGGTATGACATGACCAGGATTGACGCGTTGTGACTCCTGCATGGCAAAAGCATCGTAAAGGTGGAGTTTTTGGTATTCGGCAATGATTTCGCCATTGCGGATAGCAATCAGCACGTTCAGCGCTTTCTGTCCTTCAGTCGGGACATGCACGCTCATCATGGTCGTCAGATTATTGCCTTTACTGGCGGCCAGCAGTTGTGTGACAAACGGACCATCCAGCGGTTGCGCCGCTTTCAGTACCAGATCCGGGTCGGCGATATCACGCGCCAGCACACCTTCCGGCAGCACCAGCAAATCCGCGCCACCCGCCAACGCTTTGTTCATCAAACCAATGCAAATATCGGTGTTTTCCTGCCATTCGCGGCTGACCGCAAATTGTCCCATCGCAACTTTCATCATCACTCCCCCTGAGCCGCCGCCGGGAAAATCGCTTCCGGCGTCAGCAATGTTTTGGTTAAGCCCTGTTCGAACAGCTCACTGGCGAAATCCGCAATCATCTTTTTGTTAGCGGTAAATCCGTTTTGATTCCAGTCGGCCGGTAATTCCTGCGCGGTACGTCGCAAATCATCCAGTAACCACGGCGTGGTGTCGGCATATTTCTCGCGTTTCTTCATCCACAGCTGGTACGAACGATCGATAATCTCACTCAATGCCTGCGGCAGCCACGGATGTTCCGCTGCCAGCGCCGGTTTCATTGCCAGAATATGGATGCCCGGGACATAGCCCACACGGTTGAAGTAATCACGCTCGGCGCTGGCGAAATCCGGCTGCAACTGGCGCAGGCCCGATCCCGGCAGGAAGAAACCTTCCGGCATAAAGGGGGTGAAGACGGCATCCAGCTCACCGGCTTTCAGCAGTTCAATCAGAGGACGTTCACCCGGAGCCACTTCAATGCGTCCCGGACGCCCAAAACCTGCCAGACGATCAACAATCGGATGATCCGCCGTCAGACGGCCCGCAAACCAGTATGCGTCATCAATGCCGACCCCGGCTTCGCGCAGTACGGTGCGTGTCCAGGTATTGCCGGAGTCCTGCCAGCCGGTGACACCAATCTTCTTCCCTTTCAGCTGGGCCGGCGTCGTGATCGGGCTATCCGCCGTGGTGATGATGCAGCGCTGGCGGAAGCCACGCATCAGAAAATGGGGCAGACCAAGCAGCGAGGTATCACCTTTGGCACGCGCCTGGGCATAACGGCTGAACGAGACTTCACCCGCGTCATATTTTTCGCTGGTGCCAAGGTTATCAACCAGCGTGCCGACGCGGTCAATTTCCAGCTGAAATCCTTCCGGCTTGATGTCGCCGAGTGCCAGCGGTGTGAAGTAATCCCAGTCACGAACCGCCAGTCTGATGGTTACCATATTCGTCGTTTCCCCGTGTGCAGCCACGCTGCGTTTAGTTATTCAGCAAATAGTGCTTGAATTTGATACTAAATCGGGAATACTAATCTGAACAATAAATACTTTGTTACTGAACAAAGGTTTTTCTTATGACGCAAACGGTAGATATCGACTGGTTCAGCGCGCAAATTACCGATGCGTCGGTAAAGGGCATCACGCTCACCGCTTCCACCTTAATTCGCGATGGTCAGATTGCCGTAGGTATGCAAATGCCCGCGGTGCGCGAGCTGGCGGAACTGCTGGGAGTGAGCCCGGCGACAGTCTCAGCAGCCTGGTCACAGTTAAAAAAACAAAAAGTGCTGGCGGGTAAAGGGCGTAGCGGCGTCTGGGTGTGCGGTAATACGGTGATGCCGCGACCGATTCGTTTTGAGAAAATCGGCAACTACGGCGATAACATTCAGGCAGATTTGGCGATGGCCTCCCCCGATCCGGCGCTGCTGCCGAATCTGCATGCAGCGATGCTGGCAGGCATTCAATCACCCCAGTTGAATAGTTACCATCGTGAAGCCATTTCACCGCAGTTGCTGGCAGCGATTAAGCCGCGCTGGCCCTACCCGGCGGAGTCATGGTTGGCGACGGATGGCGGTTTTGATGCCATGAATGTCATCGTGCAGACGCTGCTGTCGCCTGGCGACAGGGTGGTGCTCGAAGATCCCACCGCAACCCGTTTGCTGGATATGCTGGACAACATTGGCGCAGAAATTCTGCCGCTGCCGTGCGATGAACAGGGACCCATCCCTTCTGCCTTAGCCGCACACCTGCATAAATCCCCGGCGATGTTTATCTACCAACCCCGCACCCATTCGACCACCGGGCATACCGTGACGCAGCAACGCAGCGCTGAACTCGCGCGCGTGTTAGCCAATAGCAAAACGCTAATCGTTGAGGATGACGGAATTGGTGATCTGTCACGCTGGCCGGTGTGGAGCCTGGGTTTCCACTTTCCTGAACGCGTGGTGCATGTGCATTCGTTTTCCAAAGCCTATGGCCCGGATTTGCGACTGGCCGTACTCTCCGCCCCCGCAGAACTGGTGAAGCGTATTCAGGCCTGGCGTAACTTCGGCGTCAGTTGGACCAGCCGAATTTTGCAGGATGCGGTGGCGTGGATGCTGACAGACACCACCACCCAGCAGCAAGTGGCGCAGGCGAAAACAATCTATCGTGAACGTCGTCAGCAGTTGTTGAACGCCCTGCTGGCACGCGGGCTGGCGCTGACCGATCGCGATGGCCTGAGCCTGTATATTCCGGTAGCGTCAGAACAATATGCCATGATTACGCTGGCGGCCCGAGGAATCGCCGCCGTGCCAGGTGAACGTTACAGTATCAATGCCGAACAATTTATCCGCGTCAGCACTGCCATGTTCCCTTTGCAACAACTTGACAGTATTGCTGACGCGCTGGTGATTGCATCCGGACGGGAAATTAACCTTAACCCAGATCTTTGATGTGATAGCGTGGGGATTCGACATAACCTTCACGCGCGTAAAACTGGTTAGCTTTCAGGCGTGATGCGTGGCAGTGCACCTCCATCCGGTCGCAGCCGCGCTCACGCGCCAGTTGTTCGGCATAGTTAAGCAATTGCTGACCACTCCCCTTACTGCGCTCACCTTCCGCGATACAAAAGTAGCTGATACGGGCGAAATCGCCGGCCAGCGCCAGTTGCGGAATGAAATGAAGCGAGAGAAATCCGAGGACCTGCGTACCATGCTCCGCCACCAGCAAGACTTCATCCGGATGGCTGGAAAGCTGTGCTAAACGTGAATCAATAAACTCTTCCGTACCTGCGTAACCCAGTTCAGTGAGCAGGGCACTCAGAGCAAAACTGTCTTTCGCCTGTGCCTGACGTATGTTCATCCAGCCTCCTCATTAATCCATTTCCAGCTGTTATATAGCGTTGTCAGCAAAAAAGCTGCAAGTAAGGATTGTTATGGGGATGTTACGAGAATTATCTGTGAGTTATCCCGCAGATCGTGCCCTATCATGCGCCTGTCATCAGGGCTTAAGGATGCGTTAATATTGCTTTGCCATCCTGACCTGGAGCTTACAGGAGGCAGAAATCATGAAGAGTATGATACCCCGTACAATGGATGAAATGCTGGCAATCACCATCAGCAGTTTCGCCATCATTGCCTGGGCCATTATTTGGTGGCAGGCATAAAAAAACCCGCCAGAAGGCGGGTTTTTAGAATTCTGCGTGTTAACTTACAGGCTGATAACGTTAGCAGCAGATGGGCCTTTAGCGCCGTCGGTGATTTCAAACTCAACGCGCTGACCTTCAGCCAGAGTTTTGAAGCCGTTGCTCTGGATAGCAGAGAAGTGTACGAATACATCTTTGCTGCCATCTTCAGGAGTAATGAAACCGAATCCTTTAGATTCATTAAACCACTTAACGTTACCTTTGATCTTGGACATCTATATTACCTTTACATGAAAAATGGACACTAAACTGTGTCGGCGCCTAGTACAGCAATTGCGGTGACATTTGTCCAGTGCGAATTGATGAAAAAGTGATAAATATCGCCTTTTTCGTCAGCCTTTACACTTTTCATCCGTCTTCCCAGGTCAGAACTGAAATCTCAACCAGGCAAAATAGACATTTCCATTGTTGTAAGTACCTGGAATATAAGTCATTTGAAAGGTAACAGGCCCATATCCCACTGAAGCCATCGGCAACAAAACCGGAATCGGGATATAGTTCCAGTTATCCCTGGCCGTTACACCGGCCGTGAAGCCTGCGCCAAAGTGAAAATTATCATCCCTCAGAGGACGCCATGTAGCTTCCCAACCGTATCCGCCGATCGGTTCCCATTTGTTAAATGAGTCCTTAAACGCCATCAGGTAGAGGCCATGCCAGTTCCCTTTGTCATCCCAACGAGAAATACCACCGCCAGCGCCCCAGGGCCGCTCATTGTACCTGTCGATATGTTCCTGATCATAGGTCCAGCGGTTATGCCAGGTAATGGCAGGCAAGTAGAAGTCATAGTTTTGTGGCTGCGACCATGTCTGGGCCACATTGTCAGTGAAAGTATTCCAGCCAGACTTGATAGCCTGCGTGGTGGTGTCAGCCTGAGCAGAAGAAACGCCCGCAACGATCAAAAAACAGCCGGCAAAGGCTGTAGAAACGTACCGATTCACAACAATCATTCCTGTAACACAATTCTTATGATGGCAAGACATCAGGCACTTATCTGAAATCTGCCCAAAATTAATGCTATTACCTGAAAAGCATAATAAAAATGGACCTGATACTCTCCAGGCATTATCTGGATTGATCCAGGGATCGTCTGCATGGTCAGACGCATGAAGGGGCATGTTACCGATAATGCGATGAGATAACTGGAACAAGAGATAAACGAAACCAGCATTATCGCCATTGATAAAATGTGCACTCCTGCCCTGTTGGCAATTGCTTAAAATTGCTTAATTTTCAGCAAGCTGAATTTGATTGTTGATAACGTAAATAAATTAACGAAATTTATTGTTTGAACTGATGCGGGGAATGAGATAAATCTCAGGGTTCCAGGAAGGAGATGAGGAGGAATGCTGATGACTATCCGTTGTAGCCGTTGTGGATGCGCACGATTCTTTTATACATTGAACGGTACCAAGCTAACCCGAGAGCAGCATCACGGAGCCTGCTGTGCTGCCTGCCGCAAACCGCTAAATCTGCGGGATGTGGTTCTGCCGATACCTCGTACTTTTCCTGCGGCATTCACCAATGCAGATTGAGTCTGAAGCGGCACCCGCAGGTGCCAGATAGCGTCAGAAAATCAATTTAAACACGCCAGTAATCGTCAAGAGTCCAACAATGAAGATGATAGCGATGATCCACAGGATTATTTTCATTTTCAGCTCCTTGTTACGTCATAAATAGCGCCTGCTCACTCCAGTATAGATGAAAATTCTACCCCTGCTGCCAGGTGCGATGCCTGTCACGCCATCTTGCTGTCGTTTCGTTTACCTGAAGATTATTTCTGCGACCGGGATCGCAGCTGAAGATTTTTCTTAAGTTTGCCGCTTCGTTCTCCGCCTCAGCACTGTCTAAACTTACAGCGCCTGTAGCAGGCCTCAATTGTTATCACTGCCTAAGTAACAAGGAGATTCTATGAGCACGATAAATACCAGCATGGGACGTTATAGCCTTAAGGCAAAGGACTATGGCAATCATATCAGTGGCAGCATTGCCATAAACGATGAAGGTGGCACGCAGCTCACCATGCAGGAGTTTAAAGAGCATTATCTTGACGATGTCGTCAACAATGTCATTTATCCTGTCACCGGTGGTAACCGTGAGATTACTCGCGCGCTGCGAGATCAAATGGTAAAAGCGGGATTTGAACAACCGCACTGAGTTTTTGGGCCACGGTTTGTGGCCCTTTGCTTTGCATAATCCTCACTTGCCGTTATTACGCAATCGTCGCAGGATGGAGTCTCCATTTTTCAAGGAGATCAACCGCGTGAGTGCCCTTCATCGTATTCCGTCTTCCCCTCTTCATCAGTTTGTGCAGGCTATCTGGTTGCATGCTGGCAGCAGCGCCGACGAAGCACGACTGGTGGCCGATCATCTGGTCGCTGCAAATCTGGCCGGCCACGATTCGCATGGCGTAGGCATGATTCCCAGTTATATGGTTTCGCTCTCGCAGGGCTTTTTACAACTTAACCAGCACACCACTATCGAAAAGGATGTTGGCGCAGTCATTACCTTGAGCGGCCATAACGGCTTTGGTCAGGTTGCCGCATGGGAAGCGATGCAATTGGGGATTGAACGCGCCAGTAAATTTGGTATCGCTGCTGTGGGCCTGCATGATTCACACCATATCGGACGTATTGGTCACTGGGCGGAACAGTGTGCGGCTGCCGGGTTTGTCTCTTTTCACTTCGTCAACGTCGCGGGCGACCCGATGGTGGCGCCATTCAACGGCAGCGACCGCCGTTTCGGTACCAATCCGTTCTGCGCCGTGTTCCCACGAAGCAATGGCAAACCATTGCTGTTGGATTTCGCCACCAGTGGCATTGCCTTCGGTAAAACCCGTGTCGCCTGGAACAAAGAGCAGCAGGTAGCCGCAGGCTATCTCATCGATCATCAGGGCAAAGCCACCACCGAACCGGGCGTGATGCATCAGGAGCCGTATGGTTCACTGCTGCCATTTGGCCTGCATAAAGGCTATGCGCTGGCGACCATGTGTGAAATCCTCGGCGGTGCGCTCTCTGGTGGCCGCACCACCCATGAAGAGACGCTGGTGACCTGTCATGACGCCATCTTCAACTGCATGACCACCATCATCGTCAACCCGGAAGCCTTCGATGCCCCGGCGATGCAGCAGGAAGCGGAGGCTTTCCTCAATTGGGTGAAACGCTCACCACAAAGTGGCGATGCCCCGATTCAGGTGCCGGGCGAATGGGAAGAGAGTAATCGTCTGGAACGTGAGCGCGACGGCATTCCGCTCGACAGCAACAGTTGGGAAAAAATTTGCCAGGCGGCATTGCAGGCAGGTATGCCTGAAGATGAGCTGGCGGCGTTCCGCGCCCTGGCGCAGTAGGCCGCCCCACGCTGAGGCTTAACGCCTCAGCGTTTCCACATCAAATCACCATCGACAGCAGCAAACAACCCACCAGACCGCAGACCGAAATGATGGTCTCCAGCACTGACCAGGATCGGATGGTTTCACCGATAGTCAGGTTGAAATACTCTTTGAACAACCAGAATCCCGGATCGTTGACGTGGGAGAAAATCACGCTGCCCGAGCCAACGGCAATCACCATCAATTCCGGGCTTGCACCGGAGGTGACAATCAGCGGAGCCACAATACCGCCTGCCGTAATCGCCGCCACGGTGGCAGAACCCAGCGCAATACGCAGGACAGCCGCAATGGACCACGCCATAAAAATCGGAGAGACATTGGTTTCATGCATCATGCTGGCGATGTATTTATCCACGCCGCTGTCCACCAGCACCTGCTTAAATGCCCCGCCACCGCCAATAATCAGCAGCATCATCGCGATGATTTTGATCGAGTCACTCAGCGTGCCCATCACCTCATCCATGCTACGTCCACGGTTCAAACCAAAAGTGAAGATCGCAATCAACACCGCAATCAGCGTTGCCATGATCGGATCACCAAAGAACTCGGCGTAAGGCAGCACCACATGGCCTTTCGGCAGTACCATCTCCGCCACCGCACGCAGAGCCATCAGGATCACCGGTACCAGAGCCGTCGCAACGCTGACACCAAAACCCGGCATTTCTGCTTCGCTGAAGGTTTTCGGGTTCCACAGTCCTTCCGGAATGGGTTTATCAATGCCTTTGAGGAAACGTGCATACACCGGTCCCGCCAGAATGACGGTAGGAATGCCCAGCAGGGTACCAAACAACAACGTTTTACCCATGTCAGCATTGAACAGGGTGGCAATGGCGGTTGGCCCCGGATGCGGCGGCAGGAAACCGTGGGTGACAGACAGCGCAGCCGCCATCGGCACACCGACAAACAACAATGGAACGCGCGCTGAGGCCGCGATGCTGAACACCAGCGGCAGCATCAGCACAAAGCCCACTTCATAGAACAGTGCGAAACCGACGGTAAAACCGGTCAGTACCAGCGCCCACTGAATATGTTTTTGACCAAATTTAGCGATCAGCGTGGTCGCAATGCGCTGCGCCCCGCCACAGTCAGCCAGCAGTTTGCCCAGCATGGCACCAAAACCCATGATCAGCGCCAGACTACCCAGCGTGCCGCCGACACCCGTTTTGATCGATCCAATCACTTTGTTGACCGGCATGCCCTGCATCATACCGACGGCCAGCGCCACCAGAATCAGCGCAATAAACCCATTCAGTTTGAAACGAATCATCAGCAGCAGCAATAACGCCACCCCGATAGCCACGTAGAGTAATGGCATAATTTTTCTCCACTTTTTGCCAGATCTTTCACCGGCAGCGGTTTGTTGTGATAAGTCCTGAGGACGATGGATAAAGCAGCGTTTGATATGTTGTTACATAGCGTCGCATCTTGTTACCGGTATCATGTTAAGGGTAACACGATGAAGAAATCACCTGCCGCGCCAGGTGAATTTCGGATTTGAGAAGGTGATCAACTTTTTACCCACTGGTTATCAGAATGTTTGCCCCGGCAGCAGGAAGTGATTTGGTTACACTAAGGTCTTTCCGCCCATGAAAAAGGATGTGCAGGTGAGTGAGAATCTGATCGAGCTGTACAGTAATCAACAAACCCTGTTTGCCCGAGGCAGTATTGATCGGCTGGTGCCGTTGCTGGCCGCCAATCCGCAGCCGACATTGTTGTTCTGTGGTCGCTCGTTTCTGAACGGCCCTACCTGGGCGCGCCTCGGGGCAGCGCTCAACGAGAACATCCTCGGCTATGAGATCGTCAGCCATGAGGCTTCGCCAGATGAAATTGATGGCTGGGTCAATCGCTGGCGCGGCCATGTTGATCGAGTGGTGGCGATCGGTGGCGGCAGCGTGCTGGACGCAGCCAAAGCCTTTAGCGCCATGATGCAACATCCGCTACCCACCGCGCGCTATCTGGAGAAAGTAGGTGATACGCCGGTACAGCCTGCCACATTGCCGCTGATTGCGGTTCCGACCACGGCTGGCACCGGTAGCGAAGCGACACAAAACGCGGTAGTGACTGACCAACAACATATCCAGGTGAAAGCCTCACTGCGCCACCCGGTGTTTGTGCCGCAGGTGGCAATTCTCGATCCCGATTTACTCAAAGGGACGCCAGACCCTGTCCTGGCCACCTGCGCCATTGACGCTTTTACCCATCTGTTTGAAGCCTATTTATCGCGCAAGGGCAATCTGTTCAGCCAGCAGATGGCGTTGAGCGGCTTGCGCTTGTTCTTTCAAGCCTGGCCCGCACTGAATCGCACCGATCAGGCAGGTGATAATGCCCGCGAAGCGATGATGATGGCGTCATGGCTGGGCGGTGTCTGTCTGAGTAGCGCCGGATTGGGGGTGATTCACGGTATCGCCGGGGAGCTGGGGGCGATTAAGCCTTTCCATCATGGCGAAGTCTGTGGACGTCTGCTGTTTCCGTTCCTCGATGTGCTGGCCGAAAGCGAACATCCCGAGCAGCAGCGACTGATGGCGCAACTGGCGCAACAACTGCTGCCGGATGATCCGGCACCACCGGCACTGGCGTTAAAAGCCTGGCTGCAACAGCACGCCATCATGCCGTTCTGGCAGGGCGGCCCAACGTTGACAGCGACGGAAGTTGAGTGGATTGTGGCGCGAGCCAACAGTAAAAACGGCTGGGTCAGCTACACCAAAGAGACGTTGACTGACATGATCGCGGCAGCCTGGCAGATCGCATGATCCGTTACGGCGCGATCTATCGCGCCGTTTCGTCCCGGATATGCGTTCAGGCGTGGAATGGCCCCTGCCCTGCCAGCATCTGCTCAATGACCTGCAACACGCCCTCGTCATTATTGGACGGTGCCTGATAACGTGCCGCCTGCTTCACACGCTGTGGCGCATTCTGCATGGCAAAGCTGAAACCAGATTGCACCAACATTTCGAGGTCGTTGCCACCATCGCCAAACGCCATCACTTCCTCATCAGCAATGCCCCAACGCGCCTGCAACAGGCGTAATCCATTGGCCTTATGCAGACCCGGCACAATCAAATCAACCGACCCATGCCCGCTGGACGTCGCCGCTGCGGCACCATGATGCAAGCGTTCAATATCGGCCATCAAAATCGACACATAGTCGTCGGAGAGATTGAGCGCAAATTTAAACAACTTATCGTCACCGGTATCACTCAGGCTATCGATAGCCTTCAGGCGATGACAATAGTGCCGCATTTTCGTCAACCATGACTCATCGGCATCGGTGAAGTAGTAAGCGCTGTTACGACCGGCAATCAAATACTTCAGATCGGGATAGTGACCACGCTGTAGCGTATCCATCACCGCATGAACGTCATCACGCGAAAACGCCCCACAGAACAACTCCTCATCCCGGTCAATAATCCACGCGCCATTCTCCGCCACAAAGGCGATCTCGCTGGCGATCTCAGGGAAGAAGGATTTGAGCTGATAATATTGGTTGCCGCTGGCGACCACGAATTTGATGCCACGTTGTTTCAGTTGGGTGTAACAGGCGTGAAAACGTGCGCGATTGTACTGTTTTTTGTCGTCGAGAAAGGTGCCGTCCATATCTACCGCCACCATTTTTACCACGGCCATCATGACTCCTTAGCGCATTGAAAGGAAAACAGATCGCTATAGAGGATAACCTGGCGGGGAGGAGAAAACAGCGAAAAGACGGATGGCAATGGCCATCCGTCGGCAGGATTAGTTGAAGGCGTTATTCAGCAGAATCGCGGTGATGATACCGGTGGCTGCGGCTACAAGGACGTAGTTACCGTCGATATACGACCAATATTCACCGCGTGGCGGTGCATACAGGCCGTGTCCACGCCAGTCATCGACACGATAATGCGGGCCACGGAATTCCGGCGGCGCCGGGTAACCACGACGGAAATCATGGCCGTTCCAGGCGAAGCGATCACCACCGTGATGGCCTTGCGGCATCGGACGTCCAGCATAATGATCATTGCCACGGCCAGGACCACGATCTGCGCCGCGATCAGGGCCACGGTTGTTGCCGTGGTCAGGGCCACGATTACCACCACGATCCGGACCATTACCGTGGTCCTGATGTTGATTACCACCGTGTTGCTGCCAGCGCTGGTCACCGGGGCCGTCAGCCCAGGAAACGCTGGAAATCAATGTGCTGCATGCAATAAGCGAAGCGACTAAAGTCAATGTTGTTTTTTTCATGGTGTTACCTCCAGGGATAACGGCAGTGATAGCGCCGTTAAGCGATACTATTAATGATATGGAGGCTAAAGCGCATTTCCAAAACTCCTAAAAAACTACCGACTTACAATATATTACCTCGAATTATCGCTTTCTTAACGTTTGTGTCAGGCGTGACATTAAATGGACCGAAAATGCAGCATTCTACGGGGAGAGTAATCAATGAAAAAAACCCGATCGCGAAGATCGGGAGGAATCAATTTCCATTTATTGCATAAAGAGGGGTAACCCTACAAAAGCGAGGGTAAAACTGAAGCACACAACGCCACATCACTAGCATTGCCGGTAAACAATACCATTTCAAAATGAAAAATTCTTTTAAAAATGACTTTTTTTCAGAAAAATACGTAAGGAGTTAGATGCTGAGGTAAATAATCCTCTGCACAGAATAAAATTCTTTTAAATAAGGTCTGTGCTCTGACCAGAGTAGCCAACAAGATATTTCTTGCTATCAAGACATTATCAGACACCTCAGGTCATTCCGCATAAAAAAACAATCAAAATCAAACAGGTAAAGAAAAACCACTCTCTTGACTATCAGCATTTCTTAACGAAACACAGCTTTCATGGATAATTTTCATCTGGCGAAAGCCGTAAGGTCCCACAAAAAACCAATTAATACCAAACCGTGATTAATACATAATTCAATATTAGCGTTATTAGAAATAACTCATGCGATCAGATTATTCTGCCCGGGAAATGCGAGCGGAGACTTCTTTTGTTTTTACTTCTGTATACCGGAACGGATAATTACCTGTTGAATACCTCATCATTGGTATTTACCTTGTTGCCAGATGGCGTGTCGTCGATGCCGGATAACGCAGTAACTTAGCTGCGGGTCGTATCGGGCGGCGTACCAGCTCTCCACCACAGTTCGGGCAATGTCCATCGAGCGCCCCGGTGACGCAATCAATGCAGAAGGTGCACTCAAACGAGCAGATATGCGCTTCTCTTGACTCCGGCGGCAAATCTTTATCGCAGCATTCACAGTTAGGACGAAGTTCCAGCATGGTGTTCTCCTGTACGAAAAAATCCATCATCGCCGCTGCAATCGTTTATGACCAGATCGCAGGCAGACACTACAGGGACAAATCAGGACATCAACAGATTCCACATCACGCGATAAATCACGCAGCTGTCCTGCCGAATATGTGACGCTCATCACCAGACCTTCTATAGTTCATGCGTTCCCCTTTTTAAAGAGACGTATTGATGCAAGTTAAAGGTTTGAATATCGGCTTTTTCATCGTCATCCTGGCGATTGTCACGGTGGCGTTTTTTGACGTGCTCACCCCTTACTTCTCCGCCATTTTATGGGCAGCGATTCTGGCGGTGATTTTCCATCCACTGAAATCCGTGTTACGGCAAAAAATGGGGGATCGTAACGGCCTGGCCTCGCTGGTGACATTGCTGATCATCTGCCTGATCGTCTTCACACCGCTGGCTATCGTCACCTCATCGCTGGTGGTGGAGCTCAATACCGTCTACACCAAACTGCAAAACAACTCATCGCAGTTTCCGACGGTCTTTGCCGACCTGTTCCAACATTTGCCAGCGTGGGCACGTAATTATCTGTCTGAACATCATCTGAACAACGCCACGCAAATCCAGGAAAAACTCTCCGGCTTTGCCCTGAAGGGCGGCCAGTATATGGCGGGCAGCGTGTTCATCATCGGTAAAGGCACCTTCACCTTTACTGTAGGTTTTGGTGTGATGTTGTATCTGCTGTTCTTCCTGCTGAAAGATGGTGCCTGGCTGGTAAGCCTGATTTTAGAGGCGCTGCCACTCTCCACCTATGTCAAACACCATCTGCTGTTGAAGTTTGCGGCGGTGTCTCGCGCGACGGTGAAAGGCACCGTGGTGGTCGCCGTGGTACAAGGGGTATTGGGTGGATTGGCATTCTGGATCACCGATATCGATGGCAGCCTGCTGTGGGGCGCGTTAATGGCGTTTCTCTCGCTCATTCCGGCGATTGGTTCGGCGATCATTTGGGTGCCCGCCGCCATTTTCTTCTTCGCTACCGGCGCGCTGTGGAAAGGCTTGTTCCTTGTTAGCTTCTTTGTGGTGGTGGTCGGTCTGGTGGACAATATTCTGCGCCCGCTGCTGGTGGGTAAAGACACCAAAATGCCGGACTATCTGATTCTGATTGCCACGCTGGGTGGCATGGAAGTTTACGGTATCAACGGCTTTGTCATCGGTCCGTTAATTGCCGCGCTGTTTATCGCCTGCTGGAACCTGCTTTCCGGACGTGATAACCGTGACAACGTGGAAGAGATTGATGAAGAGTTTATTGAGGAAGGGAAGCAGCGCGACTGATAGCGGGTGCCGTCTGGCACCCGACTTAAACGTTAACTCGCCATCACCTTGTCGCCTGATGTGCGCCAGCCGCGCGTCAGGCGTTTTTCAATTTCCACCAGCACAAAGATCCCGGCACTGACCGCCAACGCGATAAACCAGTATTTCAGCGGTAACGGCTGGGTGCCAAACAGGGTATTCATCAGCGGAACATAGATGATCAGCGCCTGGAGCAGGATCAACACCAGCGTCACCAGCCAGATTCCCCGGTTCTTCAGCAAACCAGCATCCAGTGAGAAGCCCTCGCTGTTGCGGCAATTAAGCATATACACCCACTGCGCGGTCACCAGCATCTGCAACAATACGGTGCGAATAAACTCCGGGCTGTAACCACGCGGTTGCAACCAGGCTTCCAGCATAAAAGCACTGACTGAGATCAGCAGCCCCACAAACAGCACACGCCAGATGGCAAATCCATCCATCACATTGCTGCGCACATTGCGTGGTGGCCGCCGCATGATGTTCTGTTCCGCAGGCTCAAACGCCAGACCAAACGAGAGCGTGGCAGAGGTCGCCATATTCATCCACAGAATCTGTACCGGCGTCAGTGGCAACAGGTTACCCATTAAGATAGCGATGATGATCAGCAACCCCTGAGCAAAGCAGGTTGGCATCACAAACAGGATGGTTTTCTTCAGATTGTCATACACCCGACGTCCCTCCTTCACCGCTGCCGCGATGGTGGCGAAGTTGTCATCGGCGAGGATCATATCAGCTGACTCTTTGGTCACTTCTGTCCCTTTGATCCCCATAGCAATACCGACATTGGCCTGCTTCAGCGCCGGGGCATCATTGACGCCATCGCCGGTCATACCGACAATTTCCCCGCTCGCTGCCAGCGCTTTCACCAGCCGTAACTTATGCTCCGGGCTGGTACGAGCGAAGATGTCGTATTCCTGTGCTGCCTGCGCCAATGCGGCATCATCCATATGTTCCAGTTGATAACCCGTCACCGCAGCGGTGCTGTTGCCAATACCCAGCATCTGCCCAATCGCCATCGCCGTTTCCTGATGATCGCCGGTGATCATCTTCACGCGGATACCCGCCTGCTGGCAGTCGCGGATAGCGGTAATCGCTTCCGGGCGTGGCGGGTCCATCATGCATGCCAACCCCAGCAACGTCATACCCTCGCGCAAATCCTCATGGTCGAGTCGATGCTTCACGGTCGGCAACCAGCGCCAGGCCGCCGCCACGGTACGTAACCCCTCGCTGGCGTACGTCGAGATGGCGTTCTCCCAGTAATCCCGATCGATCGCCGTAACGCCCTGCTCCCCCTGCTGCTGCTGGCACAGCGCCAGCAACACATCCGGCGCACCGGTCAGCAGGATGCAAGGTTTCCCATCCATCACCGCACTCACCGCCTGATATTTGTAGAGAGAATCAAACGGCAGCTTGCTAACCACTTCAATCGCATCAGACTTCACGCCCGCTTTCGCGGCCAGCACCTTCAGCGCACCCTCGGTGGGGCCACCAATGATGCCCCAGTGGCCCTGTTCGTCCTGGCGCAGTTGGCTTTCATTGCAGCGATCAACAGCCCCGAGAAAGGCCTGCAACACGCTATCTTCTCCCGCAGCATGACCACTGGCGCTGATAACAGGATGAAACTCACCTTGTGGTTCATAGCTGTTGCCGCTGATACGCCACTGGCTGTCCGCCAGTACCACCGCTTTCACCGTCATCTCATTCATGGTCAGAGTGCCGGTTTTGTCTGAACAAATAACGGACATCGCACCCAGTGTTTCCACCGTCGGCAACTTGCGAATAATCGCCTGATTGCGCGCCATTGATTGCACACCCAGCGACAAAATGATGGAGATAATGGCCGGCAACCCTTCCGGCACCGCTGACACCGCGAGGCTGATTACCGACAGCAGCAGTTCCCCCAGAGGAATGTCGCGCAGCAAAAAACCAAAAACAAACAGCGCCACCATCATCAACAGGATGATGGCAAAAATCGCTTTACCCAATTTATCGATTTGCACCAGCAGCGGTGTTTTGGCTTCCTCAATTGAGGAGATCATCGCATTGATATGGCCTAACTCGGTATCGCCACCGGTGGCGATCACAACACCCATCGCCGTTCCAGAACTTACCGTAGTGCCCGAATACGCCAGATTGAGCCGGTCACCCAGGGATTTCTCACCTTCCAGCGCCGCGGTGCTTTTTGACACCACGGTGGATTCACCGGTCAAAATCGCCTCTTCAACCCGCAAATTATGGACTTCAAACAGGCGCAAATCGGCCGGGATTTTGTCGCCAGGCCGTAGCATGACCACGTCACCCGGCACGATATTCTGCGTGGCAACGGTAGCCTGTAATCCTTCACGCAGCACAATGGCATCGCTCGACAGCATATTTTGAATGCTTTTCAATGACTTCTCGGCGTTACTTTCCTGGATAAATCCAATCAGTGCGTTGATGACAGCAACGCCGAGAATGACAAAGGTATCGACCCAGTGGCCCATCATGGCCGTAACTAGCGCCGCCGCCAGCAGAATATAAATCAGCACATCTTTGAAATGGGCGATAAAACGCATCAACACCGATTTCTCGCGCTTCTGCGGCAGAATATTTGGACCCTGAGTATGCAGTCGCTGCTGCGCCTCTTCACCGCTTAATCCTTGTGGACAACTGTTAAATGCAGAGAACGCGGCTGCGCTGTCTTGTTGATACCAGGGACGCTCGGCGGAATCCGTTCGCCTCATGGTAAAAGGAATGACATTCATAATTACCCCGTGGGACTGAATCAATAAATTATGACCAAAATAAAAATCACACTTTAATAAAATCTCCAGCCATCGCGATGACCAATATCATGTTTTTCTCAGTTTTAAATCCGCAGGTAATTCACCCAAAGCTAGTCACAAAGGTAAATTATTATCACGATAAGAAAATTCTAATCCGACAATATTTAGAGATTTTCAGATTTTATAACCATTTTTAACCTCTAACGCCAAAACAAAATAAAATATTAAAAAACAATAATTTATATTTATTTTATTGTTTTATTTTGATGAGGAAATCGCCTTTCCTGTCACAGGATTGTTGATCTTTAATATTCCATCCAGCCTGGATCCATCGCGCAGAAGACATTAAACGAAACCTTAACGAAAGTTGAAAAAGTTAACTCCCGCCATAAAGATTGCGGGCAATCAGTATTTAAGCTGAATTCGTGATGCATATTTGACCCGGTAGTTAATTGATAAGGGCAAGGAAAATGAACAACTGGCCGGTGTTGGGTGCGTTGCTGTGCTGTTTGATTCTTATTGGTTGTAATAATAAAAAAATCACGGAGATGATAGTACCTAACGTAATTAAGAGTTCTGTATTCAAGGATAATAATGTTGAAACCCTGCGCATCTTCGCGACACCGGGTAAAGATGGCCTGGCACTGAAAGGTGTCGGATCGTGGCGAGAACATGACGCTCAGAGCAGCCTGAAACTCAACGAGCATCCATACCCACTCGTCTCTTCCCCGCTTCACCGCGGCGATGCGCTGGAGGTGATTTTCAGCGTGCCGGAAAATCTGTTTATCAGCCTGGAGGGGCAAAACGCCAGCAGCTAGTCCTCCTTTCCGTAGCGGCGCGATTTATCGCGCATTTTTTGGTTGTCAAAAACCCGCGCGATAAATCGTGCCGTTACGGAATTATATTCTGTGAAGTAACTCCCAATTCTAATTCCTTGTCGAAATATTTCTGTGATCTCACTGGCAATAAATTCGCCATCATCCATTAGCGTCTACCCGGCAATGCCCTGACATTATTATTCTGATTTAACTGTGTTCATCATTTTGAACATATTCCGTTCATGTTTTGGTATTTCTCCCCTCCTGATTTCTGGCTATAACAACCACAGAGCCAGCACCGACATAAATTCTGCGCAGAGGATAACAATGACAGTGCTCAACAAAAGACAAATAGAGTTAGTTAACTTACTGGCACTGGAGAATAGCTGGTTGCCGATGACTCAGGTGGCGCAACAGCTCAATATTTCTATCAGTACCATCCGTCGTGATGTGGAAGTGATTAACTTGTATTACCTGGGAAACAATAAAGTTATCAGCAAACCGGGACTGGGATTGAAATTAGATGTCAGTAGTACCCTTTCCGTACCACATGATACTAACGATGATGCCATGCTCGGCATTCTGAAAAGTAAGCGGCTGATCAGTATGACCACCGATTTACTCTCAGATTCGCCCGATCCTTTATCCATCAGTGCACTGGCGGAAAAATATTTTATCAGTCGCTCATCTATCGTTGAAGATTTGAAAAAGATTGAAATCTGGATCGAAAAATTTTCCCTTGCGATCAGAAAAGACCATTCAGGAACTTTTATTTCCGGAACCGATTATAACATCAGAATGGCACTGAAAGAGATTATTACCCATAGCGTGCTGAGCAATTATCAGATGACCGACAGCCGCATCGACCGTTTTTCCAGGGTGCAACTTATTACTGAGTTTGGTCAGGAAAATGTTGCCAACTGTATGAACCTGATTGCCCTCATTGAGGAAGAGTTGCAAGGTTCAATCAGTGAGCCTTATTACACGAACTTATTTTCTCATCTGCTGGTCACGCTGCGCCGCAACTTACATCCCGGCAGAAATATGGCGGAACAAACGGTTTTTATTCGTTACGATAACCGGGAATGGCGCATTGCCGAAAATGCTATCCTCTGGCTGGAAAATGAATACCAAACCCGTTTTCCGGCTATCGAAGTCAATTATATTTACCAATATATTATTTCATCTGGCATGCACCCTGTCACCGTGACAGAAACTGAGAATAACCCTCATGATTGCACCGCGATGGAATATGCCGGTTTGCTGGTTAACCGACTCTCCGCCTCACTGGATATCGATTTTTCCCGTGATAGTGGATTAAAAAAAGCGCTGGCTTCCCATATAAAACCGATGTTGAACCGTCTGGTTTACGGGATTGTTATCCATAATCCGTTGCTGGAAGAGATCCGTAACGAATTTAATCAGGTATTTACGGCGGTGAAACAAACCGCATTCGCGATCCATCAGGAGCAGCATCTTGCTCTGCCTTCTGACGACGAAATTGCCTGGCTGACTATCTATATTCAGAACGCGCTGGAAAAAACCAAAGCAAAAAAACGGGTCATTCTGGTCTGCTCCAGTGGTATCGGCACTTCACAACTGTTATCCAGCCGTATTAATCGTGCCTTTCCCGAATGGGAGATTATCGACATTGTCCCTGGCGCCCGTCTCAAACAGACACTGCAAAGCCAGCACTGCGATCTGATTATTTCCACCATTCGCTTAGACGATATTGAATTGCCTGTCGCCTATGTTTCGGCGCTCTTTTCCAGAAATGATATTGCTCGCGTTGTTGAATGCCTGGGAACCGATATAACCCGTAAGGAGAAATGTGATGCTCGATAAAATTGTGGTCGCAGATTTGTTAAGCCGTTCCTGTGTGCTGACCGATTTGGTTGCTAAAGACAAACTCGAAGTTATTGAGAAAATGACAGATTGCCTTTACTCCGAGCAGGTAATCACCAATAAGGCCGGTTTTATCCATGATGTACTGGCGCGCGAGGAATTGGGTTCCACTGGATTTGAAAACCAGATCGCGATCCCGCATGGGAAATCATCCTGGGTGAAAGAAACCCGTATTGCGGTTGCCAAACTCAGCTCCCCTGTCGACTGGGAAACGATGGACAGTTCCGACGTCAAATTGGTTATTCTTTTTGCTGTCAAAGATGCTGACAGCGGTGCAGGTCATATCCGGGTACTGGCTAAAATATCGATCGCCCTCGGTGACGATGACACTGTGGATAAACTTATCAATTCGCAAACTAAGGAGGAGCTTTATGATTTGATCGTCAATCATAGCGAAGAATAATAATTTTCATCAGGAGAGCATAATGAACATCATAGCCATTACCGCCTGCCCTACAGGCGTTGCTCACACCTATCTTGCCGAAGCAAATTTAAAAAAGAATGCCAAAAAGATGGGTGTCGATATCCTTGTCGAAACACAAGGTGCGGTTGAAAGTGAATATATCCTGACCTCGGACGATATTAAAAAGGCTGACACGGTATTAATTGCTGCGGATAAAGTGATTGACCTTTCGCGCTTTAGTGGCAAGAAAATTATTCGAGTGCCTGTTACCCGTGCAGCAAAAGATGCACAGGGATTATTAAATGATATTCTGTCAGGAAAAATAAAATCAGAGTTACTGGAACTCAAAAATAGCCGTAGCCATAGCGAATCTGAATCAACGGATCAAAGCCGGTCATGGTTATCACAAATCTATGTCCATCTGATTACTGGCGTAAACCTGATGATCCCGTTTGTGGTCGCCGGCGGTATTTTAATTGCCCTGAGTTTTTCATTCGGTATTACCGCGGCGACACCAGGCGATCCGCATTTCAGTCCACTGGCGAAGATGTTTTCTGATATTGGCGGCGGCGCGGCTTTTGCCCTGATGCTACCGATACTTTCTCTCGGGATCAGTAAATCGATCAGCGGCAATATGGGGATTGTGTCGGGTGCCGTCGGCGGGATGTTGGCCATTCACACCGGGTCGGGCTTTCTCGGCGCGCTGTTGGCCGGTTTCCTCGCTGGTTACGTTACTTTCGCCATCGTGAAATATGTCAACCTGCCCAAAGCGTTGGCGGGCCTGAAACCCATTCTGATCGTGCCATTGCTCAGCGTGTTGATTACCGGCGCATTGATGATTTTTGTCGTCGGTGAACCGATCAAAGTGCTGCTTCAGGCTCTGACCACCTTTCTGGAAAATCTCGGCAATACCAACGCCGCGATTATGGGGCTGCTGATTGGCATGATGGTGGCGTTTGATATGGGCGGCCCGTTAAATAAAACCGTCTGCATGTTTGCCATTGGCTTAATGTCCTCCGGAATCTATGAACCGATTGCTGCCTGTATGGCCGCCGGGATGGTGCCGCCGCTGGGTATTGCGCTGGCCACCCTGCTGTTCAGACAGAAATTCACCCATCAGGAGAGAGAAACCGGGAAAGTCACCTGGGTGTTGGGCCTGTCATTTATCACTGAAGGGGCCATCCCCTACGCCGTGGCCGATCCGCTGCGCGTGATCCCCGCGATTGTGGCCGGTTCAGGTCTGGCAGGCGCGCTCTCTATGGCGCTGGGTTGCGGTTCCCGCGCCCCGCACGGCGGCATCTTCGTGATGTTTATCCCGAATGTCATCACCCATGTCGTTGCCTATGCCTGCGCCATCGCCGCCGGTGCCATTTTGACCGCGCTGATTCTCCGTTTTGTCAAAAAAGATTGTCAGGAACTTCCACAAGAGGGTTAAGTAATGTTGATGAATATGAAAGATTTACTCCAGGTTGCGCAGCAGAATAAGTTTGGCGTCGGCGCCTTCAATATTGCTTCCGCCGAATTTGCGCGCCTGGTGATTGAGGTCGCGGAAAAACTGCAATCTCCGGTGATTTTAGAGGTACACCCGGATGAGCATGAATTCGTCGGCGATGCATTTATTGTCTATTTGCGCGAACTGGCGAGCAATGCATCGGTGCCAGTGGTTATCCATCAGGATCACGGCCAGTCGCTGGAACAGGTGATGCGCGCCATTCGCACCGGCTACACCTCGGTGATGATCGATGCCTCTGCGTTCCCGCTGGAGGAGAACATCGCCATCACCCGCAAAGTGACCGAGGTGGCGCACACGGTGAATGTGTCTGTCGAAGCCGAACTCGGCACCATTGGTGTGGCGCAGGGCAGCGCAGAAGGTGGACACAATGAAATCCTCTACACCGATCCCGCGCAGGCTGAACGTTTTGCCCGAGAAACTGGCGTCGATACCCTGGCGGTGGCGATAGGCACGTCACATGGCCTCTATCCGCCAGGTATGCAACCCAAACTGGATATTGATCGCCTGAAAGCGATCCAGCAACGCCTGTCGATTCCGCTGGTACTGCATGGCGGTTCCGGTAACAAAGACAGCGAAGTGGCGGAGTCGATTCAATATGGCGTCGGCAAAATCAATATCTCCAGCGATATGAAAAAAGCCTTCTTCGTGGCGCTGGAAGAATCCATGAAATCACCAAGCCATGAGCCAAGCAGCCTGTTTATTCAACCAATGGCTTCGGCACGCGCGGTAGTGGAACATAAAATGAAGCTGTTTTCTTCAGTGGGTAAAGCGGAGCTTTATCATTAATTAAAAGCACATGCCGTAGCGGCACGATTTATCGCGCGGGTTTTGGTTACGAAAAAAACGCGCGATAAATCGCACCGCTACGGATCATGACTACTCCACGCGCCCAATCTCCGGTGCCAGAATCCATTCGGCGCTGTCGTTCCACACGTCCATTTTCACGATCAATCCCTCTCGCACTTCATAACGATCCAGATAACGATTACCGGCAAAGGGTCGACCATCCGGCCACTCGCCATACAGGGTGCCGTTGGAGTACACCACAACGTGATCGCCGCGATCCATCCAGTCAAATTGTCCGACGGACTTCTTCACCCATTTATAGCGTGCACCGTTGAAGTCCGTGATGCCTTTGGTGGTGGGAAACTCACGTTTCCCGGTAAAGGTGATGCTTACCTGCGGATGCATAAAGGTCGCTGCCAGCACCGCATCGGGAGCCATAGATGCTGCTAAAAACCCCTTAACCACCTCAACCGCTTGCTCAATCTCAGACATAAAACCTCCTGATGTGAATTTGCACAACCCTGGCGCATCAGCACCACAATGGCGCAACTTTGCCGCTAACTTGCGGGATAAACCGCCTGTTTTTAAGCAATAACAAACTGGCATCGTAATTGCTAGAAATAAAAATATTATTGCTAGCAATCCACATGAGGTGAGTGATGTCCGGAAAATCGTTACTGAAAAACTGGCGTTTATGCGCTGCCGCCACCCTGATGACCATGATGTCAGCGAGCGTGTTGGCAGCCGATCCGATCAAAGTCGGTCTGGTCACGGCATTGTCAGGTCAATCGGCTAAATCGGGCGAGGCGTTGACCCGTGGGCTGACCATCGCCATCAACGAGATCAATGCGGCAGGTGGTGTGAAAGGCCATCCGCTGGAGCTGGTGCGCCGTGATGATGAAAGCAACCCCGGCAAAGGGATGCTGGCTGCGCGCGAATTGATCCAGCGTGAAAAAGTTGCCGTGCTGTTCGGCGGCCTGGACACCCCCGTCTCGCTGGCGATCGTACCGCTGGCGAATCAATTGAAGACCCCTTTTGTCGGCTTGTGGGCCGCAGGCACCGGCATCACCCATAACGGTGCGAAGGAGAACTACGTGTTCCGCGTCTCCGCAGTGGATGAACTGGTGGATGAAGCACTGGTGGAATACGCCAGCGAAAAGAAAGGCATGAAAAAAGCCGGCATGATCCTGGTAAACAATCCGTGGGGGGAATCGAACGAGAAGGGTTTCCGCGCGGCATTGCAGAAAAACAACATCCCGGTAGCCGGGGTTGAACGTATCGAAGACAGTGATGTGGACCTGGTGCCGCAACTGACCCGCCTGAAAAATGACGGTGCCGATACTCTGCTGATGGTCGGCAACGTCGGACCTTCGGCGCAGGTAGTGAAATCGCTGCACAAGATGAACTGGCAGGTACCGGTCGTTTCACACTGGGGACCCGCTGGCGGTCGCTTCAGCGAGCTGGCTGGCCCGGGTGCCGATCAGGTGACCTTTATCCAGACTTTTGTCTTTACCGACCATAACTCGGCCAAAGGCAACCAGGTGATGGATGAACTGAAAAAACAGTATCCACAAATCAAAGGGTTGGCAGATGTCACACCGGCGGTGGGCATCGCCAATGCTTACGATGCCATGCACCTGACCGCCCTGGCGCTGAACAACGCCACCAGCCTCGATGGCACCGCCATTCGCAATGGTTTCTACGCCATCAAGGAATATGACGGCCTGATTAAACATTATCAGCAACCGTTCACCGTGCAGCAACACGATGCCCTGGGACCGAAAGACTACGTGTTTGCCCGGTTTGAAGGCGAGCAGATCCTGCCAGTTACCCAGTAAGGAGAAGGATAATGTGGAGTACCGCCCTGTCCACCGGACTTAGCCTCGGCAGCATGTATGCCCTGCTGGCGCTCGGCTTTCATATCACCTGGATTGTGTCCCGCACCCTGAACTTTGCTCAGGGCAGCGCCATGATGGTGGGCGCAACCCTCGGTTACAGCCTGTACGTGACTTTCGGCTGGCCGTTGTGGCTGGCTCTGCCCGCCACGTTGCTGTGCTGCGCCTTGTATGGCGTGGTGATTGAGCGCCTGCTGGTGCGACCGTTTGTGGCACGCAATTCGGAAGCCTGGCTGATGGCGACGGTGGCGGGCGGGATCCTCGTCGATAACCTGGCGATGTTTACTTTCGGCAAAGAGCCACGCCAGTTCCCGGTGACCGACGTTACCTTTACGTTCTTTGGCAGCTCATGGTCGCTAATCAACCTGCTGATCCCGCTGACCGGCGTGGTGATCGTGGTGGCTCTGACCGTGATCCGCCGTTACAGCCGCATCGGCAAAGTGCTGGAAGCCACAGTACAGAACCCGCGCGCTGCGCAGTTAATGGGCATTCGGGTGAATACCGTGGTGGCAGTGGCGTTCGCCCTCTCCACCGTGTTTGCCGCGCTGGCTGGCCTGCTGATCGCGCCGTTGTTCAGCATCCAAAGCGATATGGGTACCTTATTCGGCCTGAAAGCCTTCGCGGTGGCGATCCTCGGCGGTCTTGCCAGCAGCAGCGGCATCTGGATCGCCGGGTTGCTGTTTGGCCTCAGTGAAGCGCTGGTTACGCTGTGGTTTGGCTCCGCCTTCACACAAATCTTCACCTTCTCGCTGGTGATTCTGGCACTGGCGCTGCGCCCGAACGGGTTGTTCGGGCAAAAATTAAGGGTCAAAGTATGATTAAAACCCTCCCCCTCGCTGCGCTGGCGCTGATCAGCCTGCTGCTGCCCTTCGTGCTCGGCAGCTATGCGCTGCTGGTGTTCTCCCTGTTTGCCCTCGCCGTCACCACGGTGGTCGGGCTGAATATTCTGCTGGGGCTAAGCGGACAAATCTCCTTCGGCCACATCGCCTTCTACGCGCTCGGAGCCTACATTTCGGCGGCGCTGACCATGAATGGCGTGCCGCTCGGCGTCGCCATGTTGGTGGCGATGGTGGTGTGTGGCGTGATTGGCGGTTTACTGGCCATCCCGGCGCTGCGCGTCAGCGGTCCGTTTCTGGCGATGATTACCATCGCTTTTGCGCTGGTGGTGCGCCATGTGTTGATTGAATGGCGTGAGGTGACCGGCGGCTCGAATGGATTGATGGGCATCCCGATGCCCGACTTTGGCCCGCTCGATCCCAATATCGGACTGGCCTTATGCTGCGCCGTGCTGATGCTGGCAGCTCTGGCGCTGTTTGCCCGCCTGCAAGGCAGCCAATGGGGACTGGCGATGCGTGCCGTCAAGGCCAGTGAGATTGCTGCCCGTTCGCTGGGCTTTAACCCGGTGGTCAGTAAAACGCTGGCGTTCGCGCTTTCTGCCATGCTCGCCAGCGCCGCCGGTACTTTCGTTGCGCCGTTGATGATGTTTATCAACCCGGATTCTTTCCCCTTCGCACAGTCGATCCTGTTTGTGTTGGCAGTGGTGGTTGGCGGTAGCGGTACGCTATTCGGCCCACTGCTGGGCGCGTTATTGATTGTGGTGCTGCCGGAGCTACTGTCCTCGTTCGCGGAATATCGCCTGCTGATTTTTGCCGTGTTGCTGCTCAGCGTGCTGTGGCTGGCACCGCGTGGCCTGCTCGGTACGCTGGCGCGCTGGCTGGCGAAACCCGCTGCGCAATTCGCCCCTGCAACACCCGACGAAGCCCTGCTGCAACGTCACTTCCAGCGTGGCGGCAATGATGTGTTGAATGTCGAGGGGATCGGCATCCGTTTTGGTGGCGTCCAGGCGGCCAACGATGTCAGCTTCAAAGTGCGTGCCGGTGAGATCCTCGGCCTGATGGGGCCAAACGGCGCCGGAAAAACCACGGTGCTGAATATGATCAGCGGCTTTTATCGTGCCGACAGCGGCAGCATTCGCCTGCAACAGGAACTGCGTGGTCAGCCTGCCTGGCGCGTCGCACGCGCCGGGATCGCCCGCACCTACCAAACCACCCAACTGTTCGGCGGAATGAGCGTGCTGGAAAACCTGCTGGTGGCCCAGCAGCGTGGCCGCCAGGGACTGCCGTGGCGTCACCCGGCGCAGCAGCAACGGGAGGTCGCGCTGGCACTGCTGGCGTTGGTTGGTTATCGCGGTTCGGTGCATACCCCGGCAGAAGATCTGCCGCATGTTGATCGTCGGCTGGTGGAGATTGCCCGTGCGCTGGCGCTCGATCCTGCCCTGCTGCTGCTGGATGAACCCGCAGCCGGACTGAGTCGGGAAGAAACGGATGCCCTGATCCCGCTGTTGCGCCGACTGGCAAAATTTGGTCTGGCGGTGATCGTGGTTGAACACGATATGGCGCTGGTGATGGCGGTCAGCGATCGTCTGCAAGTGCTGGATGCCGGTAAACCCCTGGCACAAGGCAGTCCGGCAGAGGTGCAGCGCAATCCGGCGGTGATCGCTGCCTATCTCGGCGGCACCGAGTATCGCGGCAAACCTCGCGTGATGCCGTTGCGCAACAGCGGCGAACCGGGGCTGGTGGTGGATAAACTGACGCTCGACTATGGCGCTGCGCCGGTGGTGCGTAATGTCAGCTTCACCGTCAATCCGGGCGAAACCGTGGCGATTCTTGGCGCCAACGGAGCCGGGAAGTCCACCATTCTGCAAACGCTGGCCGGGCTGCATCCGGCACACAGCGGAGCCATTTATCTGCACGATCATTCGATCAAAGAACTCAACGCCGCCCAAATCGCCGCTCGCGGTCTGGCGCTGGTGCCGGAAGGACGCCAGTTGTTCCCGCAAATGACGGTGCTGGATAACCTGCTGATCGGCCAGTATGCCTGTAGCGAACGGCTCGATCCGCAGGCGGAAGTGGAGGCGATCCTGCGCCGCTTCCCGCGCCTGCGCGATCGCCTGCACAGCCAGGCTGGGCTGCTCTCCGGCGGCGAACAACAGATGGTCGCGATTGGCCGTGGCCTGATGTCGCGCCCCTCGATTTTGCTGCTGGATGAACCCAGCCTCGGCCTGTCACCTGCGATGATTGGCGAACTGTATGACGCGCTGGCCGGGTTACGTAATGAAGGCGTCACGCTGCTGCTGGTCGATCAGATGGCAAATCTCGCCCTGACCATTGCCGACCGTGCGCTGGTGCTGGAATCGGGTGAAGTGGTGAAAGCCGGACGCGCACAGGATCTGCTGGCACAGGCGGATCTGGCAGAAGCCTGGCTGGGAGCAGGGAACGCATGAAACGGCTGAACATCATCAATGCCCGATTGCCGGGCGCAGAGGCGTTGCAAACGCTGTACATCGCCAACGAACATTTTGTCGCTGCACATAATGAACCGGCGGAGACGCTGGATTTGGCGGGTGCGCTGGTGCTGCCCGGTCTGCTGGAAACCCATATCCACCTCGATAAAGCCTGCATCATCGATCGCTGCCGCCAGCAGGAGGGTACGCTGGCGGAGGCGATACGTGAAACCGCGCGCGCCAAAGCCGATTTCAATGAGGAGGACGTTTATCAACGTGGTGCCCGCGTGCTGGAACAAGCCATTATTCAGGGCACCACGCGCATGCGTACCCATATCGAGATCGATCCGGTGATTGGTCTGACCGGTTTTCGCGCCATTCGCCGTTTGCAGGCAGATTACGCCTGGGCGCTGGATCTGCAACTTTGCGTATTTCCGCAGGAAGGGATGCTGAATAATCCAGGCACCGAGACGCTGCTGTGCGAAGCACTGGCATCGGGCGCGGATCTGCTGGGCGGCTGCCCGTATACCGACAGCGATCCAATTGGTCAGATCCAGCGGCTGTTTGTCTTAGCCCAACGCTATGATGTCGATCTCGATTTTCATCTCGATTTCGATCTGTCGCCAGAAAACCGGCTGATCGATAGCGTGATTGAGGAGACAGAACGTGCAGGCTGGGGCGGTCGGGTTACCGTCGGGCACGTTACCAAGTTATCGATTCTGGATATCGAACCACTGCGTGCATTAGGCCGGAGGCTCGCTGATGCGGGGGTGCAGGTCACCGCCCTGCCCGCCACCGACCTGTTTCTCACCGCGCGCGATCGCTTTGCCCTGCAACCGCGCGGCGTCGCACCGCTGGATGAGCTGGATCGCTGTGGCGTGGTGTGTTCCCTCTCCACCAACAATATCGCCAATCCCTTTACCCCGTTTGGCGATGCCTCACTGGTACGCCAGGCCAACCTGTTCGCCAACGTGCGTCAATTGGGAACCCAGGGAGATTTGCTGCGATGCCTGAGCTGGATCTCCAGCCAGTCGGCAAAGCTGTTGCGCTTAACCGACTATGGCCTGACGCCGGGCTGCCTGGCCGATATGGTGATATTTGATGTGACACACGCCGGGCAGATTGTGGCGCAGATTGCCCCGCCAATCGCCGGTTTTAAACGTGGCAGACAAACCTTCAACCGCCCGCAGGCTGTGCTCAATAGACCTTAACGGGTATGTGGCCCCCCTCCTTCTCCCGCTTACGGGGGAAGGTCGGGATGAGGGCGACTGACCGCTCGTACCCCGTTTACAGCAGTGCCTGGCTCAGCGACAGCTCCTCGGATACCACTTCGGTTAAATCCAGTTCCGCTTCCAGTTCATTCAGATGCGCCAGCATGATTTGCTGCGCTTCTTCGGTGTTGCCCGCTTTTAACGCCGTAAGGATCGCACCGTGCTCGGCGCACTGGCATGACGGCACATCATTACGCTGATACAGCGCGACAATCAGCGAACTGCGCACCATCAGGTTTGACAGAATTTCACTCAATACTTTGTTGCCGCTGACTTTTGCCAACAACAGGTGAAAGGCACTCAACTCACGCACGATATCACGACGATCCTGCTGCCCGGTGGCGGCATGTTCGGCCTTTTGCTGCGCATCGATATCATCGGCAAACTGCGCCATCTGCGTGGGGGTTATCGACGCCACAATCGCGCTCTCAATCGCCCGCCGGGCAATAAAGATCTCCCGCGCTTCCTGCGCTTCAGGATGCGCCACCATCGCACCGATATTGGGTTCGATAGTCACGATATGCTGCAACGCCAGACGTTGTAGCGCCGCCTGCACATGGTTGCGATTGGCTTTTAGCGCCTCGACAATTTGCGCCTCGACTAACCGCCTGCCTGGCTTTAGACGATGCTGCGCGATAGCGAGCGAGAGCGCATCAACGATACGCTGCACTTCACGCTGCTTCGCGGTGGCGACCTGACTCATTCTGACCTCATCCGGGGGTGTTAATGCCTCGATATTAACATCTCAAGGGCTGCTTGCTGAACAGGTTGTAGGGGAAATTGCGTGAAGGAAATTGTTGTCGAATATCAATATTTAGCCAACAAGTTTGACATGGGTATTCATCCGCGTTTTGTTTTTTTGGTATAACAACTTTACAAACCTATCACACCTCTCCCAAATGATTGGGCGTTGTTATGCTAAGGGCACCGCATGGCTTTATCTGATTCAACCGGGGAAGACGTCTCCCGCTCGGGCCGCATCTCCGGCCTGGCGCTACTGGTTGCCAGCGCATTTTTCATGGAGTTTCTTGATGGCACGGTGATCGCCACCGCGTTGCCGGACATGGCCAAAGCGTTTGGCGTCTCCGCTATCGATCTGAACATCGGCATCAGCGCCTATCTGCTGACGCTGGCGGTGCTGATCCCGGCCAACGGTTGGGTGGCGGAACGCTTTGGTGCGCGTAATGTCTTCAGCCTCGCGTTAACCATTTTCACCCTGTCATCACTGTTTTGCGGCCTGACGCACAACGTCACTGAATTTGTGTTGATGCGTATCTTGCAGGGCATTGGCGGTGCCATGATGGTGCCGGTTGGCCGTCTGGTGGTACTGCGCACCACGCCTAAAGATCAGCTGATCAAAGCCATCGCCACCCTGACGTGGCCCGCGCTGGTCGCCCCGATCATTGGGCCGCCGCTCGGCGGGTTTATCACTACCTACGCCAGTTGGCACTGGATCTTTTTCCTCAACGTGCCGCTGGGGATTATCGCCATCATCCTGGCGCTGCGCATGATGCCAAATGACTCGGCTCACCAGCATCGCCCATTCGATGTCACCGGTTTTATCGCTACCGGTGTCACCATGCTGTGCCTGGTGGCTGGCCTGGAAATGTTGAGCCAGCAAAGCGCCAGCCTGACTGCCGCAGCCGTGACGATTGCACTTGGACTGGCAACGCTGGTGTGGAGCATCCGCCATTTGCGCCGCAGCAAAGCGCCGCTGATTAGTCTGTCATCGCTTTCCGTGCCCTCTTTCCGCATCACCATGCGTGGTGGTTTCCTGCTACGCGCCACTATCAGCTCTGCTCCTTTTATGCTGCCGCTGATGTTCCAGATCGGTTTCGGCATGAATGCCTTTCAAGCCGGTTCGTTGGTGCTGGCGGTGTTTGCCGGTAACCTTGCGATGAAACCCGCCACCACGCCACTGATTCGCTATTTTGGCTTCCGTAAGCTACTGATTGGAAACGGTATGGTTTGTGTGCTGACGCTGCTGCTGTGTGCGTTTTTGACGCCGGCTTCACCGCATGTGATTACGCTGGTACTGCTATTTATGGGCGGATTAAGTCGTTCGATGCAGTTTACCGGGATCAGCTCACTGGCTTTTGCCGAGGTGCCCGCGCAGGAGATGAGTTCGGCGAATACGCTGTTTAGTACCTCCTTACAGTTGGCGAGCGGGCTGGGGGTAACGCTGGGAGCACTGTGTATCCGGCTGGGGACGGTGTTGGGGGATGAGTTTGGTTACACGGCGGTGCCAGGGATAGGGTTTAAAGTGGGGTTTGGGGTGATTGCCCTGATTACGCTGATTGGGGTGTGGGATATGGTGCGGCTGGAGCCGACAGCGGGGGAGCGTGTTTCTCAGCGACAACGTTAATCCCGACCTGAGAACAGGTCGGGATAGTCTGGTTATCGCACCGCTGCTTTCGCCTGTTTGATCCAACCATCGAAAGTAGCCTGGTGTGCCTTGATCCAACCATCTACGTGTCGTTGAATATCGGCTGAAGAGGATTCACCTTCATGCATACGTTGATTTTGTGCATTGACATCAGCAAGGGGTAATTTCACGATGGCAAACAATTTCGCTGCTGCAGGGTTTTTAGCCGCCCATTCTTTGTTAGCAACAACATGCTCATTATTAGGTTTGAAACCGTAATTTTTCCCATTAGGCAATGCAGTATCTTCATTTTTCTGAGAACCTGGCGTAACAGAAAAAGGCACGGTCAACCAGACAACATCTTTTCCTGGTTTTAATTCATCACTGACCCAATATGGCGTCCAGGTGAAATACAGAACTGGTTTCCCAGACTTATAGCGCGTCATGGTATCTGCGATGATGGCGGAATAATTTCCTTGATTCTGCTGCACTGTACTACTTAAACCATAAGCTTTAATTTGTGCATCAATCACCTGTCCACAAACCCAGCCAGGATTACAACCCGCCAGATCCGCTTTTCCATCGCCATTCGCATCAAACAATTTAGCTATTTTCGGATCTTTAAGCTGTGAAATATCTGTAATGTGATACTTATCTGCCGTTTTTTTATCAATCAGGTATCCCTGTGCTGCACCTGTTATATAGCTACCTTCGCGATAAAATTTATTATCACCACCGGCAGCATTGTACATGTCCTTCTGCAACGGCTCCCAGTTTACCGCCATGTAAGTTGCATCTCCGGCAGCGATAGCGGTATACGCAACGTTATAGTCCACTTCCTCAGTGGGTTTGACATCATAACCCAACTTTTCCAATGCCCGGTTGATTAACTCAGTCTGGAAAGATTCTTCAGGCAATGTACTCTGTACCGGGTGTACGTCTACTCCTTTCCCTGGTAAATCTGCGGCAAAAACCACAGATGAAGAGAATAAAGCAGCGACGGGTAATAATATTAATTTTTTTCTGGTCATAATAATGGCCTTTTTTCTGACTATGATATGGCGGGAGAATCTTTCCATACAGAAAGAGAATTGAATGATGACAAACAACCTGATGGGATAGCGCGTAGCTGATAACGGCACATGAAGTAAATAAAGACAGTGGGAAATTTTAAAAGCAAACCAAGGCAACCTGAAATCATCATTGTTATTTCCTTCCAGATGCTTTCGCTTTCAGTTATTTGCGAAGCCCTGAATCCACCCTCAAATAATTCAACATCCATTTACCATAACACATAAATCACATCATGCAACCTCTAACGGGGATAATGAGAAAAACAGCGGTATATTCTGGTGTGCATATTACTGATTATCCATGCTATAAAAAATAGATTCAGGAGCAGTACTCCGCATCGTTTCGGAGGCCATCCGGCAGGGCTTTAATAATGGCCGTATTATCGCTGAAAGGCTTAATGAAGCTGCTGGATATGATGCCTAAAGGGCATTGGTTAAACATTCAAAATCCAGGGTTCTGTCACATAAACAGGCAGGTCAAATTATGAACAAACGAGGAATTCTCTTGCCCAACTTGTTGGTTTAAAGGAAACCAATAATGGAGCGCAATGAAATGGATGAGACTAAGATGAATGTTAAAGATGTTATGCAAACACTTAATATTACATCGAAAAAAGATTTCGATCTGGTGATCAACTACCTGGCATCAGTGTTACAGTCAAAGAATTTAGGTCGTGAGTCAGAGAAGAAAGATGTGCTTAAATTTACAGATAACAGGAAGCCGCCTTCGGAACGCGAGAAGAATTTATACAACATCAACGCATTAGGTATTCATTACGATTTTATTTATAACATCTGGCGAAGTCAGCTCTATCCCTCACTTAAAGCTATAGACTCACCACTTGCAAGCAAACTATATGACCGCTTTACCGATGGCGCGGTATTCCTGTCGAACATAAAAAAAACAGCGGAAAAACAGCTTCTTCCAGGGGAAGAAGCCCGGATAGACTAATATCTGGTGTGACAGTAGCAGCGAAAAAGTCTGTCAGAATTAGCCTGAGTGCGAAAGGATTACACACCTCTTAACAAAAGACAGGAATAAAAATGAATAAGATCGCAGCACTAATCATGCTAACCGCGGTGTTCGCTTTCTCAACCTCAGCTATGGCATGTCCTAAAGGTACGCATCCGCATGGTGGAACAGGCTCGCATCATGCTGGTGGGTCTTGCTACTGATATTCATGGCTCACATCTGCGGGACATTTTTCCACTACAGGATTGAAAAGTAAGGTGTAGCTTGATGATTTATGGGGGTAAATTCTGTTCAATTTACTTTAAATGCCCCCGGAAGTGCCCCCGATTTTTTGTGCGATAGCTGGTATCGCACACAACACACTGCCAAAAGTGGGACATTCAGCGCGCCTGGTAGCAGATGCCATCAATCGCGAAATGCTTCAATGTCACTGGACATTATTGCAGAGAGGTTTTCAGTGATCTTTTCTACAGGCCAATCCCACCACGCCAGCTTTTGCAGCGCCTCTATGGTTTCATCGGAAAAACGTTGTTTAATCACTTCGCGGGATTACCGCCCACAATCGCATAAGCAGGTACATCGGAAGTCACCACTGAACGCGAGGAGACAATCGCGCCGTTGCCTATCTTCACGCCGGGCATGATTAATGCCTGATATCCAATCCACACATCGTTACCAATTACCGTATCCCCCTTGTAAGGCAAATCCCCTGCCTTTGGCATCGATTTTTCCCATCCATTACCGAAGATATAAAACGGAAAAGTGGAGAAACCAGAGAGTTTATGGTTGGATCCGTTCATTATGAATTGAACACCTTTGGCAATCGCGCAAAATTTGCCAATGATGAGCTTATCGCCAATAAATGGAAAATGATAAAGAACATTACGTTCAAAGTTTTCCGAGTCTTCTGGATCGTCGTAATACGTGAAATCACCAACGATGATATTGGGATTATTAATCGTATTTTTAATAAAGCAAACCTGGGGAAATTCCTTCATAGGATGCTTATCAGACGGTTCTGGTCCATGCATACTTACCTCCTTACTTATTTGGATCAATGTTACGACTGCCGGATCATTATTTTAGCCAGTGCTTTTGCAGGTTGCATCAAAGCTGCGCATGGTTTTCTGTGAGATCACACCCGCTCTCAACATACCGGCTGCTGCGCTATGAATTGCTTCAAATGCGGGGCTTTTGAATTTAATTTTTGCTGTCATGACAAATCTCCACACGTTCTTTGCTCATCATTATTGGTGTAATTTTCTGTTTTGAGAAAACAGTTTAATGCTTTTCCAGTTCACAGAATCGAGATAGTTCTTGAGAATCAATGTCCGTCATATCCTGCTGGCAAACAGGAAAGCATATATACGACACGTCCCGACTTTAGCCAGAATGATGAAAGAGCTTGCTGCCCGAATTTTCTGGATAGTTGGCTCCACGCGTTGAGGCATTAAACATGCACTTATGACTGTTTGGACATAAAAAAAGACCTGAACAGGTCTTTTCACTTATGACGCATTGCAAAAGATTAAAGAGCTTTGTAGACCACTTCACCTTTGCGCTCTGCTTCAGCTTTAGCGGCCATAAAGCGTTTCATCATCTCGACTTTGCTATCATGGATCGCTTTGAAATCAATCTTACCCTTATCGCGGGTAGTGCTGTGTTCGTATCGCATAAGCAGCTCCGTCATTGATGTAAGTTAAGCCACGCTCTTTGGTGAGTCTTTTCACGTACCTGGAGTATGTGGCGTGTAGTTCTTCGCGTTCTGCGGTAAAAAACAAAACCTGAATGCTGAAATTGTCAGCAACTTTCAACATGAAGTCAACCAACGTAACGTAAAGATATTGCAGCTCTGACAGGTCTAAATCGAACGAATCTGCCGGTTTATCAAACATGTTAAGAGGTACTTCCCCTGATACTGGATTCTCCCGTTGCCATTGTTCTCTTTCAAGTTGGACGATATCTGCAAAGCTCACCACTGATACACATAACACAAGGATTTCAGGGCCAATCATTCTGTGCATCGTTTCAGCAGCTACTGGGTCTAATGAAGGTGGGCAGAACGCCAGACGATATGTGGCTTTACGCCCGAAATTGCCAGAAAAGGTAAACTCAATATCAAGATATGAGAGATCACCGAATGTTGCTAAACCCGGTGTCACTAACTTATACGCATGCATCAATCCTGAATCCTTCATAATTGATTTAAGTGGCACGATTTTACCCTATTAATACCCAGCACGCATACTCGATACAAATAATTTTATGAATTAATAGAACAAGTTAGTTCAACTTCAAAATCTGCCGTAAGTGTTTATAAAATATCTATGGGTTGCCCTGTTAGTGGATTTGACCCTATATATCCAGACGCCTTTTCTCTCTTACGGTTGTGATAACTTTCTGCGTATATATTCCCGCGGCGAGCGATATCCCAGCGCGCTGTGCGGGTGATGTTCGTTGTAATGACTGAACGCCTCCGCCAGGTTCATCACCGCTACCTGGCTGTCCGGTTTTGGCATCACACTGATGTAATCCCGCTTTATCGTTTTCACGAAGCTTTCTGCTATGCCATTGCTTTCCGGGCTACGAACTGCGGTCGTACATGGCTCAAGCCCCAGCATCCGGGCGAACGCCCGCGTTT
>NZ_CP024636.1:983748-1160704 GCF_009728735.1 Pantoea phytobeneficialis | reverse complement strand
GACTTCTCCGCCTGAGGTCACGGCGGTCAGTGAGCCGTCTTCATATTGCCTGCGCCACTTGAAGATCTGATTAGCATTGATACCGTGCAGTCGTGCGACGTGAGACACGGTCATGCCCGGTTCCATAGTCTGCTGAATAATGGCAATTTTTTCCTGCGGAGTACGACGCCGACGTCGCTCAGGTCCTGATAACACTTCAACCATCTTATTATTCTGACTGGTGTTAAACATAGTTCCAAGACTACCTCTTATTTTAAGAGAGGCGAAGTGTCTGGTGATCTAAGGGGCTAATCTAGTTAGTACAACCAGTTACAACGTCAAGTTACGATCCTGAATACATCCCACTGCTTATTACACTTCCTCGGTGAGAAACTTCATAACTCAAAATCTGTATCGTAAAGCACGAGGTGAATGGTCATATCATTTTATGCCAATGGTGCCCGCACATACTTTCGTGCTATATATAAGTTTATTGTGCTCACCCATGTATCAGCACATACCGACTTCTTAAAACCAACAGTCACTAACATATATTGGAGAGTTTTTATGGATGATATTTTTTCAATATGGGATAAGATTCAGAAGATTAATATCGACTTCATCATATTTGTTTTTGTCGTTATCTTTGTTTTAAAATTCAAAGATCTTTTTGAGTTGTTATTCAAATACTCCACCCATAGAACTGAGCAATTAAATCTTGCTAAAAAGTTGCTCGAAGAGTCTGGATATGCAGACTCAAAAGAAATGGTCATGATAAAAAGAATGATGAAATATCGTGCTGTGAAAATCGCAACCAATCTGATAAATGATAAATATGGAAATCTATATTGCTATTTATTCTCAAAGTGTACAGAGGAAGAAATGCATGGATTACATAAAACCGTGCCTTTTGTTGAAGGCAACGGAAATGAATTTCACCTCAATGACCGTGCACTCACAAAAAGAAGGTCAACAGGTATCCTGTTATCCGTTGCCCTTGTTTTCCTCACTATTTACATGAGCATCATCTTCAAAACATCTCCATCCATAAATCTGAATTGGTTATTCAGCTCATTTATTATCCTTGAAGTTGGGTTCTTCTTCTACTGGTGGGCAAAGATAATGCCTGATGATATTGAAGTGAAATACACTAAACAGTTACTAAAAAAGACTAATATTGATGAGTTCAATGAATATCTGAAAGCACCTGACGACACAACAACTCATGGGGACATCGGATAAAAGTTAAGCGTTAACATCAGCAGCTACGCTAATAAATGTACCTACCAGGAACAGTCAATCTATTACCAATAAGTAGACTTTGCTGATCAATGCGGGAGGAGAAAAACGGCTGCTGCCAGGTTCGCAGATAAAAGGCGCGTTTATCGCGCTCAACACATCCCACGAAACCAAAAACATCGTCATTACTGAAGGTTACGCCACGGCATTAACCCTCAGCCAGGTGGCTAACAATATGGTGGTTGCTGCGATGTCGGCCAATAACCTGCGTAATGTCGCGCTGGCCCTGAAAAACCGTTATCCCGAAAGCTGCATGATCCTGGCGGGCGATCATGACCTGCATTCTGATGGCTCTGCAAATACCGGTATGGAGCAGGCAGTGCAGGCTGCTCGGACTGTGAATGGCTGGGTATCTTTCCCACCCGGCGAAATTGCCTGCGACTGGGATGATTATCGCCAGCAGTACGGCATTGATGCCGTCAAAACTGCCTTTCAGGAACAGATGTATCAACCTGAATGTACTGAAATCCCACTCACCCGCATGGAGCAAACTTACATGGAGTTAAGTACCGCGTTGCCATTGCGCAAAGGTTCTGATGGTTTCGATACCCGGCAGGACTATTTGATTAAAGGTTATCTGCCTAGCTCATCCGTCACCAGCGCCTATGGTGCCAGCGGATCATATAAATCATTCCTGGCGGTATCCTGGGGATGCCATATCGCCACCGGGAAACCCTGGGCAGGTAAGCCGGTGACACAGGGTGCGGTTATTTACGTGGTTGGTGAAGGCGGTATCGGTGTTCCCCGCCGTATCCAGGCATGGGGGGAAACGCTGAACGGCGGAAGCCCTATCGATTCGCTGTACCGCGTGGATTGTGCCATCTTCCCTGCCAACCCGGAAAGCGTTGAACAGGTGATCAAAGCGGCCAACGACGTTAAAGCCGCAACCGGCATGCCGGTAAGGTTGATTATCCTCGATACCCTCGCCCGCTGCTTTGGCGGTTCCGATTAAAACGCGGCGAAAGATATGGGCGCGTTTATTCAGGGTTGTGACTTCATCAAGGCAGCAACGCAGGCCACCGTGTTGATTATTCATCATTCCGGTAAGGATTAAGACAGAGGCGCGCGCAGTTCCAGTGCGTTCAGGGAGGCTCTGGATGTTGAATTTAACGTGCGTCGGGAAGGTGAAGGTGGTGCGCTAATCCTCAGTTGCACCAAGATGAAAGATGCCGAGGAACCACCACGGCAGGCATACGACCTTTTTCCGGTCGATCTCTATATCGATAACGATGGCGATCAGATCAGTTCTCTTGTCCTGAAGGATGAAGGAAGACCGGTCAATGAGTCGGATGATGAAGGCAATGCTGAGTTGGCTGGAATTTCACGTTTGACTGAAAACCATTTGGCGCTCTGGAAAGCCATTCGTTTGCGCACTGCCAACGGTGAACCATGCACTCGTGCTTTGCTTCGTGATGACATGAGGAAAATGGGGTTCGACGTTTCCAAGAAATTCAACCGCTGGCTGGAAAAACTAGTAAGAGACGGTCTGATAATTTGCGATGGTGAGCTTGTCAGGCCACTTTGTCAGGGTCTTAAAGTGGGGGATTAAATGGGGCACATGTGGGGGAAGAAGTATCAGTCATCACTTTTTGAGCTGATTTCCCCCACTCCCCACCTGTATATATACGCCAAGCGGGGGAGGATAATAAAACCAATAATAAACAATAGGTTACAAAAAAACCAAAAAATGAAGTGGGGGAACGGTGAAACACCTGCAAAGTGGGGGCTAAGTGGGGGAAGTTTTGGGTTCTTGCCACTTAAACAGACATCTTTGAAAACTAACGTCTAGCATCTTCGTTCCATCCATTTTGAAACCGGTTATTTAAGCTTCCTTACCTTAGAACCCATTGTTAGACTTCATGTAAGAAACATTTGGGCCGCTTAGCACAAACTGCGGAGCTGAAGCTGATGAGCTGTACAAGTTACCCAGGCTGTTTCGCTAACATTGTGTTTGAAATGACCACCCCATAAACTGATCAACAAACTAAACTCAGTTGAGCGTTAACACTCGAATGAATAAAAAAAATCGTGAAATTAAGCCTATTGCCATCGATCTATTCGCAGGTGCAGGAGGGTTCTCACTTGCAGCTGTACAGGCTGGTTGCACAATTGCCGTTGCTATTGAAAATGACGCCTATGCTGTAAAAACGTACAAAGAAAACATACTGAAGTATGATGCGGCAAAAAATGCAAAGGTTTTAGATAAAAGCATACTTGAGTACGTTCCCGAGTCAGTACGTGATGAAATTCTTGGAAATGTTCAATGCGATCTTCTTTTGGGAGGACCTCCATGCCAAGGGTTCTCGACGCATCGAATACTTGATGCCGGGGTCAATGATCCACGTAACCAGTTGGTTCTTTCATACTTTAGTTTTGTTAAAGCATTTCGCCCACGCGTTTTCCTCATGGAGAATGTTCCAGGTATACTATGGGAACGTCATAAAGAATTTCTCGAAAAGTTTTACGAGGAAGGCTCTAAGGCTGGATATCACGTTTTCAGACCTGTTGTATTGGATGCCAGAGATTTTGGTGTACCGCAAAGACGAAAACGGGTTTTCATCTTAGGTGTCAGAGACGCAGCAGATGTGCAAAATTTTATATGGCCCCCTCAAGCAACTCACTCTGCACCCGGAAAAGTTAAATCTGGACAGAAACTGTGGGTACCATGCGCTAATGTTTTTAAACCAGCCCCAGCTAATGATGAAAATGACATCCATATGAACCATGGGCCTGATTTGATTGAAGCATTTAGTAATACACCACCGAATGGTGGTAGTCGCAAAGATTCAGGACGAATTCTTCCATGCCATGAACAACATGATGGGCACAAAGATGTTTATGGTCGAATTGATCCTGCTGAACCCGCCCCAACGATGACTACTGCATGTATTAATCCATCAAAAGGTCGTTTCGTACATCCAACCGAACATCATGGCATAACATTGCGGCAAGCAGCCCGAATCCAGACATTTCCAGATAATTTCACCTTTACCGGGGGATTAACTGCGGCAGGACGACAAATTGGTAACGCTGTTCCTGTTGAGCTAGGTAAGTACTTGATCAAACATATTAAAAGTTATTTAATTGATAAAACCTTAGACCAGACGCATGCTAATGTCCTTTCGTGCGTCCAAGAATACCAAATCGAGAAAGTATGATTGAGACTCTTGCCTTTCGTACACAAGCCAGAACGGTTGATCACTTAGGACGCGAGCAAATCGCCGACTGTCCCACAGCGATTTCGGAGCTTTGGAAAAATGCCTATGATGCATATGCACGCGACGTAAGCCTCCATATCTTCGATGATCCTGAGCCGGTAGCAGCCGTCTTCGATGACGGCCACGGCATGAACTATGATGAGTTTATCAATCGTTGGCTCGTGGTAGGCACAGATTCAAAATACGATACAAATACTTCAGATGATGATGACAGAGATGGCTTGCCAAAACGAACCAAGCAGGGTCAAAAGGGGATTGGCCGGCTGTCTTCAGCAAATCTTGGACCACTTCTCTTAATTGTCAGCAAACGAAAAAAAACAGACTTCGTTGCTGCACTTATTGATTGGCGCATTTTTGAAAATCCCTATTTGGTCTTATCTGATATTGAAATACCTGTAACCCAATTCGCTGAAAGGACTGATCTCTTTCAGTTGCTACCAGATTTATTCGAACGTTTGAAAGATAATATTTCTGGTAACATTTCAGACGAAAAACGCGCCAATCGGCTCAAGCTTGCTTGGGAAACTTATGATCGGGTTATATTGGAGGATGATCCAGAAGCAAAAAAGCCATCCGAACTAATAACTAACACAATCATCAATGCACGATTCGAAAAACGCCATTTTGAACCTTGGTTGGTTTGGAATGAAAAAAGACAGCATGGTACTGCATTAATTGTTTCTGACATCAACTATGATCTCAAAGCGCAATTACCTTCTATCGAATTAGATTCAAATATTAAAAATATTCGAGATTCTTTTTTCAGTACCCTTTCTGCATTTACTGATCCCTATGTTGCAGCTGATGCCAGTGAGTTCAATGCGTTTGACCCTAGATTTTCATATGAAGTGAAGACATGGTCGGAGACGTTCTCATCAACCATCATTGAAAATGACAGAGAAGCTATTAACCGCGAAGTTACAGAAGAAATGGAGCACGTTTTATCTGGAAACATTGATGAATATGGTGTTTTTAGAGGCCAAGTAAAAGCCTTTGGAGAATGGAGAAAGCTTGGAACAGATTATGTAATTTATCCTCCTAAAGATTTAACTATCCCTAAAGGGCCTACCACATTTATTGGGCCATTCAGTCTTCATATAGCAACATTCGAACTAATGAGAGATAGTTCAACCCTTTCTAATGAGAACTTCACTCGCTTTTTGGGACTTGCTAAGCAACATAGTGGTTTCCTGATCTTTCGTAACGGATTGCGCGTTCTGCCTTATGGGCGTGAAACTAACGACTTCTTTGAGATTGAAAGGCAACGTAGCGTTAATGCTGGTCGAGAATATTGGAATGCTAGACGTATGTTTGGACGGATCGCAATTTCAAGAGAGTTGAACCCAAACTTACGTGACAAAGCTGGGCGAGAAGGTTTTATTGATAACCGTGCTACTAAAGTGCTTCGAGAGGTTGTAAAAAACATACTCAAGCGTGCTGCTTACGAATATTTCGGCAGTAATTCCGACCTTCGAAAAGAACTACTCCCTGATATTAGAGCTCAAAATGAAAAGGATAGAGCTGAAAAAGAACGCAAAGAACTTGCGAAACTGAACGCACAAAAATTTCGCTCACGACTAAATACAAACTTGCCGATTTTATTTTCAATGGTTAATGAGACAGAGAAAATAAATGCTAACATCCATATTAACAATGAACTGGATTTGGATAATACCCAGACGTTGATTAGTGAGTTGAGTATGCGTTTAGCCGATTTACGAGTAGTCGGCGCGCCCGCAAAGCTTGGCTCTGCGGAAGATGATTATAGAACATTCAGAACTATGTACACTGAAATGTTGGAGCGTATTCACGTTCTAGAACAGAAGCGAGCAGACGCAATTCAGAGCATCAATCCTGCAAAACCAGAAGATATTGCTCAAAAACAGCTCAGTAGTCATGCCAGCAAGTTACAAGCGCGTTTAAGATCTTGGCGTAAATCTATTGATACTCTACAAGGAGCAGAACGAGACCGAGTATCAACCCTCTTTGATGAACGTAATAAGGCTTTTCATCTCGAAGCTATGCCATTAGTTGATCAGGTCCGGATAGGACTTCTTGGTCTCGATCAAGCTTTAGAACAGATGAAGGCAATATACACGAAGCTTGATATGGAGAACGAGGATACTTTCCAATCATATTTAGATGCACTTGAGTTAATGAGCGAAAATATCAATATTGAACTGATAGCCCGGCAAGGTACGGCAGACAATATTACTTTGCGTGATGATTTAAACCGTCTCAATCAAGTTGCCCAACTTGGTATTACAGTAGAAATCTTAGGCCATGAACTGACCAATAATGAGCGTATGGTTAGGGAAGGTATCAGGAAAATCCGTACAATCGGAGATATTCCTGGTACTAATCTGGTTGTTGAAGGATTTGAGGCACTAAGTCAACAACTTGAGTTTTTATCACCACTGAAGGTGTCAGGAAACAAAACGCGCCGGCAAATTTTCGGTAAAGATATTGAAGACTATATCATCAGTTTTTTTGAGTCAGTTTTACATAACCGAGCAATAAAAATACACGCCTCGAAAGAATTCCGAGCATTCTCAATATTTGATCAACCATCTCGGATATATCCTGTTTTTGTGAACCTAGTGAACAATAGTGTCTATTGGTTAGTGACATCTAGCACTCCAAATGCTGAGGTTTATCTTTCAATTTTAGACGACAAAGTAATTATTTCTGATAATGGACCCGGTATAAATCCGGTTGATCAGGAAAATCTTTTTAAAATGTTTTTCACTCGAAAATCCAGTGGAGGCAGAGGTATTGGGCTATATCTCTGCCGGGTAAATTTAATGGCCAGTGGCCATTCTATTGAGTACGCCACAGATCGTAAATTTAGGCTATTGGCAGGCGCTAATTTCGTGATTAATTTCAAGGGGGCCAATTTTGGCTGAGGCAAATACTTTTAACAATTTGGTTCGCGAAGCATTTATATCTCCGCTGCGCTCTGTATTAATCATTGACGATCAATACCCAACGTGGGAAGAAATATTTAATTCAAAAATTGCTGGCGAAGATAACTCTCGACAAATAGAAGCTCGGTCAAAAAGCAAGAAATGGCAAGAATCTGTGATTGCAAGTGAAGTCATGAAGTTGATAAAAGAATTTCGCAGTCAAAATCCGGGCTTTATTATTGATATTCATGATGGCGTTTCTTCGAGCTCTACAGAAAAAACAGCAGGCAGTGAGACTCCAGGACAACTTGCTGATCACCTTCATCAATCCGATTTATTGATTTTAGATTACAATTTAGAGGGTGCAGAAACAGGTACAGGAGGCGATATAGCCAGAAAAATCCTTTCTTCTGTATTGGATAATCAGCACTTCAATTTAGTAGTAGTCCATACTAGCGAAGAGCTAGATAAAGCCATGTATGAATCCCTTCGTGCTTTAATGAGAAGTCGTACATCACTTTACGATGCAGAATGTATTGCTCAAATAAATATCCTCGATGATATAATTACTGAGAAAGAAAATGCAGATGAATTTGATCGTGGTCTCATCGAAGAAAAACTCGACATGGCTTCATATATTCAAGCACGTCACCCAGATGGAGGTCAAGAAAAGGCTATAAGTGATTTCATGCAAGGAAGAGGGGCTTATGCGAGTCTAGCTGAATGGTCAAATGAGCTAAGTTTAATTGGTTCGCAAAAAAAATGCTTCTTTCACTGGGCAATGCGAACCTTTGAAAAAAAATATCTAGCTGACTTTACGGAAAACCCACCAAAAGATTTATCGTGGAATGTTTCTGATGCTTGTAAATGGTTGCGAACTTCGCGCGGGTTTGCGTGTTTTGTAAAAAAAGGCCCTGAAAACCTTTTAGCCGAACTTGAACATGCTCTTGTCGATTGGAAGCCTACACCATCTCGCCTTTTATCAGCGAAGTATCGAGATGAAATAAGTAGAATAGGTGCAGAAGTAGAGGATGCATCTTTAAAAAACAAATATGCACTTGCAAAATTCTACGAAACCATACTTAAACCAGGAAAGGAAGGGCTTCCCCATGAACAATTACAACTCCTTCGTCATTACAATTTAAAAGACCATGTTTCACGTCAATCTGAAATGTTGTCATTCTTAGTAGAAGAAAATGTTGCTGATTTCGGAAAAAAGATTTTCTCTGTAGATGAAGAAACAGGATTCACTTTCAAAGATCATTACCGTGTCAACTTAGATAACGATGCCGACAATAAAAAAGCCATTAGCCAATATAATCGTTACGTTTGCTGCCTTCCATCAAGAATGGATGTTTTGGGAAAAGTAAATACAGAGCAATTAGATAGCGGACATGTATTTAAATTGGATGATACTTGGTGGGTCTGTGCAACACCAGCTTGCGACTTACAACCAGGTCAAAGCACAATCGCATTCAAGAAAGGTAATGATGTTAGTTTACGACCTTTCACTGCAATACGATTACAAAAAGTTACAAACCCAAATGAACTAACAGCACATCATATTAATAGTGGTTCTTACTGCTATGTTGAATATGATGGAAACATATTAGGACTTGGTATCAAGTCGCCAAAAGAAGATTCCTCAACTCCAGCGATTCAGAAAGTTGAGTGGCGTACATTCGTAGCACAACAAGGAGCGGTAATTCAGGATGGAAAACTTTCTCTGCTAGAGTTACAACTTGAGCTTGATGGATTAAAGATAAAGAGTGAAAAAAAAGAAGTAGAAGTAATTGCAAAATTGCGATATGAATATGCGCTAAATTATATTCAACGCGTTGGTGTTAGTGTCAGTCGAATCGGCCTTGGGTACGTATCGCCATCATTGTAAATAATTTACAATTATAAGTCGGCAGCACTTAAAAAGCATGTATTACTGGCGGTGATAATTTCCTAATCACCCCAGAAATACATGCTAAAACTATTATTTCAAAATTAACTATTTATGATACATAAGCATACATACAATTTTTTCTAAGTTTAGAATATTCACTACTAGCATGCAATTGACGGTAAACTTAGTTTAACGAGTCCGCACTAAAGAGGATCATCAGCCCTTCTCCGGACATCTGCCAGTTATCTCTCGGCTTAGGTGTCCCCCGCGACAGAATAGGAGAGTTCTCCAGCGGAATCAGCAACCACTCTTTCCCCTCAGCCTTCACATGCATAAAATCATCAGAAAAATAAGTATTTTACCCCAGCCATAACCCGATTCATTTTAGTTGCCCCCATCCCTCAACCCATCCAAATAATCCGCATACCACTGCAACATCTCCCTCCTTCCATCCATGTACTGCGCATGGTTGTACGTCCCGCGAATTGAATTCCTGTCCACATGCGCGAGCTGCACTTCAATCCACGCCGAGTTATACCCCTGCTCATGCAAAACCGTGCTCATGGTATGCCTAAACCCATGCCCAGTAGCCTTCCCATCGTACCCAACCCGTTTGATCACCTGATTAATCGTGGCTTCACTCATCGGCTTTCCGGCGTTGCTCCTGCCCGGAAACACATACTTCCCACGCCCGGTGAGCTGCTGTATCTCCTCCAGCAACTCAACAGCCTGCCGAGACAGCGGCACCGAATGCTTACGGCGCTTCTTCATACGTACTTCGGGGATCTCCCAGAGTCCTTTACTTAAATCAAACTCACGCCACTCCGCAGCGCGTAATTCAATCGTTCGCGTCCCTGTCAGCATCAGCAAGCGTGTAGCGTACTGAGTCATCTTACTGCCGCTATAACCACACAACGCGCGCATAAACGCGCCTAACTCGTTATTCAGCAGATAAGGGAAATGCTTTTGCTTCGGGGGTTTCAGCACCGCCGCCAGATCAGTCACGGGGTTAATCTGCGCCCTGCCCGTTACGATGGCGTGGGTGAAAATCTGCCGACACGCCTGGCGGGTTTTCTTCAGCTTATCCAGCACGCCGCGTTGTTCCATTTTGCGCAGCACCGCCAGCATCAACATGGGTGTGATTTCAGTGACCGGCATTTTGCCGATATGGGGAAAAATATCTTTGCGCAGGTATTCCAGAATGTCGTCAGCATAGCCTTGCGACCAGTTAGCCCGCTTTGTTTCATGCCAATCGCGCGCCATCGCTTCAAAGTTGTTGTTCACCGCGAGGATTTTGGCCTGCTTCGCCTCCTGCTTGGCTGCGCCGGGATCACCACCGGCAGCCAGTATCCTTTTCGCGTCTTCACGCTTGCCCCTCGCCTGCGCAAGCGTCACAGCAGGATACAGGCCAAACACCACGCGCTTTTCTTTTCCTGCAAAGCGGTATTTCAGCCGCCAGCTTTTACCACCAGTGGGGAAGATTTCGAGGTACAGACCGCCGCCGTCAGCCAGTTTATAGGCTTTGTCTTTCGGCTTGGCAGTCTCGATTTGACGGACGTTGAGCTTCATTTGGGGGCATCTCACTCCATTGAACAGGCCAGTGCCCCCAATGATGCCCCCATAAAAGTAAAGTTTTTAGCGGAACTGAATAGAAATCAAAAGACCCGGAATGCAGCATTGGCAAGGAGTTAGAGGGAATTCGCAGACTAAAAAGGATATCGGAAGAAGAGGAGATGGCACGCCCTACAGGATTCGAACCTGTGACCTACGGCTTAGAAGGCCGGTGCTCTATCCAGCTGAGCTAAGGGCGCATATGCGGTTGCGTCGAATTATACGTTGGCACGCAGTCGCGTCAACGTTTTTGCACCTGCCAAGTGCAGAGTGCTGATGTTCTAACCAATCCCTGTCAATGACGCTTACGATAATCGCTCAGCGACACCAGATTACTCTCCTCATCCGCCTTGCCTTCCAGCTCCACGCCCGGTAAAAACGCCCCGTTAAACCGCTCACGCATCAGGTTCATCTCTTCACGGTCCGGCTCCAGTTCGCGCAGAAAACCCATCGCCAGCAACAGCTGTTGTTGGGTGATCACCGGTGAAAAATGCGCGCGGCTGAGAATCTGATGCCAGCGCCGCATGTTCTCTTCCTCACCATCAACAATGCACACCTGCCAAATCAGCAGCACTGCCGCCGCGTTCTGCAAATGGTTTTCATTGTCGCCGGTGATGTAGTCAGTGAACTCCTTTGCCGCCTCTTTCCCCATCAACGATAGCATCGATTCCACATGGACCGGTGGCAGTTGCAGTCGTTTGCTCAGGGACTGAGCCGCATGGCGAGAACCGGCCGTCAGCAGGCGGAAGCCCACCACAAAAACCACCACTAAAGTCGCAAGGATTAGCCAGATCATAAACATTCCACTAAATTCATTGCCGGGCATCATACGGGTTAACGCGGGCAATCTGAAGTGACAAAAGCGCGCCTCAGGATCAATCTGTGCCTGACAGCGCGACGCGCTTCTGACAGAATAGGCGCCTTTCCCCGATTCAACATTACACAGTGGATTTCCTCTCTGATGGCAGCAAAAATTATTGACGGTAAAACGATTGCGCAGCAGGTGCGCCTTGAGGTTGCGGAAAAAGTACAGCAGCGTCTGGCGGCTGGAAAACGTGCGCCTGGCCTGGCAGTCGTTCTGGTGGGGGAAAACCCCGCTTCGCAGATCTATGTCGCCAGCAAACGCCGCGCCTGTGAAGAAGTGGGATTCGTTTCCCGTTCTTACGATCTGCCAGCAACCACCAGCGAAGCCGAGCTGCTGGATTTGATCGATGCGCTGAACAACGATCACGAAATCGATGGCATTCTGGTGCAGCTACCGCTCCCGGCAGGCATCGATAACGTCAAGGTACTGGAACGCATCGTGCCGGACAAAGACGTCGACGGTTTCCATCCTTACAACGTGGGCCGTCTGTGCCAACGCGCGCCGAAGCTGCGTCCCTGCACCCCGCGCGGTATTGTCACCCTGCTGGAGCGCTACAACATCGATACCTACGGCCTGAATGCTGTGGTGGTTGGCGCATCCAACATCGTTGGCCGTCCGATGAGCATGGAGCTGCTGCTGGCCGGTTGCACCACCACCGTGACCCACCGTTTCACCAAAGATCTGCGTCACCATATCGAACATGCCGATCTGTTGATCGTGGCAGTAGGTAAACCGAACTTTATTCCGGGCGACTGGATCAAGCCGGGCGCGATTGTGATTGATGTCGGTATCAACCGTCTGGAAAGCGGCAAAGTGGTTGGCGATGTGGATTTCGAAGCAGCCTCAGAACGCGCTTCCTACATCACCCCTGTGCCGGGCGGCGTTGGCCCGATGACGGTCGCCACCCTGATTCAGAACACCCTGCAAGCGTGCGAAGAGTACCACGATGAGGAGAACGCATAATGGCGACGTTTTCTCTGGGTAAACACCCACATGTTGATCTTTGCGATTTGCTGAAACTCGAAGGCTGGGTGGAGAGCGGCGCACAGGCCAAAGCGGTGATCGACGAAGGCGAAGTGCGCGTTGATGGCGCGATCGAAACCCGTAAGCGCTGCAAAATCCTTGCCGGTCAGACGGTAGAATTTGCCGGCCAACGCATTACCGTGGTGGCTTAAAAAACGTAGCGGCGCGATTTATCGCGCCTGTTGCTTCTAAAAAGCGCGATAAATCGCGCCGCTACTAAGCTGAAATAAAAAGGGCGAACATCAAAGTTCGCCCTTTTTTCGTTACTTACGACGCCAGGTTGTGCCCTGCGGGCCATCTTCCAGCACGATGCCCAGCGCATTCAATTTATCGCGCGCCACATCAGCTTGCGCCCAGTCTTTCGCTTTACGCGCATCGTTACGCATCTTAATCAACGCTTCGATTTCAGCCACTTCATCGTCGTTGGCTTGCGCACCGCTTTGCAGGAACTGCTCCGGGTCCTGTTGCAGAATACCCAGCACATCCGCCAGCTGACGCAGTTTTGCCGCCAGCGCATTCGCCGCGGTTTTGTCTTCCGCTTTCAGGCGGTTCACTTCGCGCGCCATATCGAACAGCACCGAATAGGCTTCCGGCGTGTTGAAGTCATCTTCCATCGCGCTACGAAAACGCGCGTCGAACTCTTCGCCACCGGCAGCCACTGCGCTGACATCGGTATGACGCAATGCGGTGTAGAGACGCTCCAGCGCCGCGCGTGCCTGGTTAAGGTTATCTTCGCCATAGTTGAGCTGGCTGCGATAGTGGCCGGACATCAGGAAGTAACGCACGGTTTCGGCATCGTAATGTTGCAGCACATCGCGCACGGTAAAGAAGTTGCCGAGGGATTTTGACATCTTCTCGCGATCAACCATCACCATGCCGGAGTGCATCCAGTAGTTAACATACGGGCCATCGTGCGCACAGGTGGATTGCGCCACCTCGTTTTCGTGATGCGGGAACATCAGGTCCGAACCGCCACCGTGGATATCAAAATGGGTGCCGAGTTGTTTGCAGTTCATCGCCGAACATTCGATATGCCAACCCGGACGCCCGTTGCCCCACGGTGAGTTCCACGCGGGTTCGTCGGCTTTGGACATCTTCCACAGCACGAAATCCATCGGGTTGCGCTTCACTTCGGCTACTTCAACGCGCGCACCGGCCTGGAGTTGTTCCAGATCCTGACGCGACAGCACGCCGTAATCTTTATCGCTCAGTACATCAAACATCACATCGCCATTGTCGGCTACGTAGGCATGCCCACGTTCGATCAGGCGGCCAACCAGCTCGATGATCTCGTCGATATGACGCGTCGCACGCGGCTCCAGATCGGGCGGCAGGATGCCCAGCGCAGCAAAATCTTTATGCATTTCACCAATCATACGATTGGTCAGGGTTTCGATGCTTTCGCCATTCTCGTTGGCACGTTTGATGATTTTGTCGTCGATATCGGTGATGTTACGCACATACTTCAGCTTATAACCGACATAGCGCAGGTAACGCGCTACCACGTCAAACGCCACAAAAGTACGTCCGTGGCCAATATGACAGAGGTCGTACACCGTGATGCCGCACACGTACATGCCGATTTCGCCAGCATGAATGGGTTTGAATTCCTCTTTCTGTCGCGTCAGGGTGTTATAAATCTTTAGCATTGAACGGTTCCGTATTTAACGTGTGCGGGAAAGGCCTTTCCAGGCTAGCTGCGTATTGTGCCGTATTTTTTACTTCAGCGCGACGCCAGCATAGCAACTGTCGCTGCCTTGCTGACGCGTCATCACAATTTGTGATATAAGATGCGTCTACAAAAATGCCCGCTGCTCTGAGGCAGGCGCGGCAATCGACACCGACGACAACCTTTACAGGACGAGAATGATGGTCACCTTCCAGACGAACCACGGCGATATCGTGATTAAAACCTTCGATGACAAAGCGCCGGCAACCGTAAAGAACTTCCTGGATTACTGTCGTGAAGGTTTCTACGACAACACCATTTTCCACCGTGTGATCAACGGCTTTATGATTCAGGGCGGCGGCTTTGAGCCGGGCATGAAGCAGAAAGCAACTAAAGAAGATATCCGCAACGAAGCCAACAACGGCCTGAAAAACACCCGTGGCACCCTGGCGATGGCGCGTACTCAGGCTCCGCACTCGGCGACGGCTCAGTTCTTCATTAACGTGGCAGACAACGACTTCCTGAACTTCCGCGACGAAAGCCTGCAAGGCTGGGGTTACTGCGTGTTCGCAGAAGTGGTTGAAGGCATGGACGTGGTCGACAAAATCAAAGCGGTAGCCACCGGCCGCAGCGGCATGCACCAGGACGTGCCGAAAGATGACGTAGTCATCCAGAAAGTGACCGTTAGCGAGTAATGTCGCGCACGCTGTTTATCGCAGATCTTCATCTGTGTGAAGAAGAACCGGCAATCACTGCCGGTTTTCTGCATTTTTTGCAGCGGGAAGCGCATCAATGCGATGCGCTTTACATCCTTGGCGATCTGTTCGAAGCCTGGATTGGCGATGACGATCCCAACCCTTTGCATCAGCAAATCGCCGATGCGCTCAAGGCCCTGCCGGTGCCGACATTCTTTATCCACGGTAATCGCGATTTTCTGCTCGGTCAGCGTTTTGCGCGTGCCAGCGGCATGACATTGTTGCCAGAGGAACAGGTGTTAACCCTGTACGGTAAACGTCTGCTGATTATGCATGGCGACACCCTGTGCACCGACGATGAAGGCTATCAACGCTTTCGCGCTAAAGTGCACCAGCGCTGGCTGCAAAAGCTGTTTCTGGCCTTACCGCTCAGCTTGCGGATGCGTATCGCTGCCAAAATGCGCGCCAACAGCAAACAAGCCAATCAACACAAATCCCTGAGCATCATGGATGTGAACCAGCAGGCGGTGATGGATGCCATGGCCCGCCAACAGGTGCGGCTACTGATCCACGGCCACACCCATCGCCCGGCGATCCATGATTTTGTTTTACAGGGTGAAAATGCCCAGCGCGTAGTGTTGGGTGCCTGGCATCAACAGGGTTCGATGATTCAGGTCGACGCCGATGGCGTCAGGCTTAGCGAATTTCCGTTCTGATTAACGGGCAATCTTGCCCGTTTTCCGGCCACGCAACCGTTTTCCTTACTGCCATCTCATGCTATTCTCTGTGCCCTTCTTCACCTGCCCGCCCGGCCAGGTTCGTTTGTATATTCACAGGAGTTGACCGCATGTCATCCAACGCCGCCCCGGCTCGTATCGCCATCGTCATGGGTTCCAAAAGTGACTGGGCTACCATGCAGTTCGCCGAGGAAATTCTTAACAGCCTGGATGTCCCCTTCCATGTGGAAGTGGTTTCTGCTCACCGTACGCCGGACAAACTGTTCAGCTTCGCCGAAAACGCCGCGCAAAATGGTTTCCAGGTGATTATCGCCGGTGCTGGCGGTGCAGCCCATCTGCCGGGCATGCTGGCCGCCAAAACCCTGGTGCCGGTGCTGGGTGTCCCGGTACAAAGCGCCGCCTTAAGCGGTGTCGACAGCCTCTACTCGATTGTGCAGATGCCGCGTGGTATTCCGGTAGGTACACTGGCAATCGGTAAAGCCGGTGCCGCCAATGCTGCTCTGCTGGCCGCGCAGATTCTGGCAATTCACGACAGCGCGCTGGCAACTCGCCTCGCCAACTGGCGTCAGACCCAGACTGACGAAGTGCTGAACAACCCGGATCCGCGGGGGGATGCATGAAGCCGGTTTGCGTACTGGGAAATGGTCAGTTAGGCCGTATGCTGCGCCAGGCGGGTGAACCGCTGGGCATTGCCGTTTATCCGGTCGGGCTGGATGCAGAACCTTCTGCGCTGCCGATCGCACAAAGCGTGATCACGGCGGAAATTGAACGCTGGCCTGAAACCGCGCTGACGCGTGAACTGGCAAGCCATCCGGCCTTTGTGAACCGCGATATTTTCCCGCGTCTGGCCGATCGCCTGACGCAAAAACAGTTGCTCGATCAACTGAACCTCGCCACCGCACCGTGGCAACTGCTGGCGGATAAAAGCGAATGGCCGCAGGTGTTCAGCTCGCTTGGCGAACTGGCTATCGTCAAACGCCGCACCGGCGGCTACGACGGACGCGGTCAGTGGCGTCTGCGCGCCAATGAAACCGACACCCTGCCGGATGAATGCTACGGTGAATGCATCGTTGAACAGGGCATCAACTTCAGCGGTGAAGTGTCGCTGGTTGGCGCGCGTGGTCAGGATGGCAGCACCGTTTTCTATCCGCTGACCCATAACCTGCATCAGGAAGGGATCCTGCGCACCAGCGTCGCGTTCCCACAAGCCGATGCGGCGCAGCAGCAACAGGCCGAAGCGATGCTCAGCGCGATCATGCATGAGCTGAATTACGTCGGTGTGATGGCGATGGAGTGCTTCGTTACGCCGCAGGGCTTGCTGATCAACGAACTGGCACCGCGTGTCCACAACAGCGGACACTGGACGCAGAATGGTGCTTCCATCAGCCAGTTCGAGCTGCATCTGCGCGCAGTGCTGGGTTTACCGCTGCCGCAGCCGGTGGTGTATGCACCTTCGGTAATGGTCAACCTGATTGGTACGGATGTGAATCTGGCGTGGCTGCATCAGCCGTTGGTACATCTGCATTGGTACGAGAAAGAAGTGCGTCCGGGACGTAAAGTCGGCCACCTCAATCTGACCGACAGCGACCAGGGTCGTCTGGCCGCGGCATTAAATGCGCTGGTGCCATTGCTGCCGGCGGAGTATGCCAGCGGTATCGCCTGGGCCGTAGAGAAGCTGTAATTATAAGGTCGCCAGCAATGGCGACCTTACCCTTCCGTGGCGGCGCAATTTATTGCGCGAATTTTGACTGTTGCGTCAAGGTCAAAGGCGCGCGATAAATCGCGCCGCTACACCAGGAGGCATGTCGACCAGGCGATCACGCCGCCTCAAACCGCCTGAACAACGCCTTCCCTTTCAGCAAACGCACCCCCAGCCAGCCGCCGCACAACGACAGCAAAATCGCCCCGGTGATCGGCAGCGCCAGCCACAGGCTCCAGTCCGGTTCCCAGGGAAAATCGAAGATTTTGCGCTGCAACCCCCACAATGCCGCCTCCGCGCCCAGTGCTGCCGCAACCCCGGATACCACGCCGAGCAAGGCAAACTCACACCACAGGGTGCCGCGCAGCAGTCGTTTGCTGGCACCCAGCGTGCGATAAACCACCAGCTCCTGACGTCGTTGACGCATCCCGACCTGAATCTGCGCCAGCAGCAGCAGCACGCCACAGATCGTCACCAACACCACCATAATCTCCAGCGCCTGACTCACCTGCGCCAGCACCTGGCCGATTTGGCGCATCATGCTGCCGATATCCAGCAAACTCAGGGTGGGGAATGCCCGGTTGAGCTGCGCCAGCAAGGCAGGGTTATTCGCCATACGGAAACTGGTGAGCCAGGTTTGCGGCTGGTCATCCAGCGCCCCCGGCGGAAAGATAAAGAAGAAGTTGGGCCGCAAACTCTCCCAATCCACTTTACGCAGGCTGGTAATTTTGGCGCTGAACTGCTGGGTATCGCCGCTGAAAGTTAAGGTGTCACCCAGCTTCACCCCCAGACGATCCGCCAGCTCAGTCTCCACCGACACTTCCCCGACACGCGGCGGCCAACTCCCCGCTACCAGCGGATTGTGGTCCGGACGCTCCGCCTGCCATGTCAGATTCAGCTCACGATTCAAGGCGTTATCCATATTCGGATCGGCATCCTTACCGTTGAGCTGCGTCAGTCGGGCGCGGATAATCGGGTAGAAAGTCTCCGCTTTGATCTGATGCGATTGCAGGAAATCACGTACCTGTGGCACATGTTCATGCGTCATATTCAGCAGAAAATAGTTGGGACTATCCGGTGGCAACTGTTGCTGCCAGCGATCAAGCAGATCGCCGCGCATTACCAGCAGTAACGCCAGCAACATAAAGGAGAGTGAAAACGCCGCCAGTTGGCTGAGGGTCATTGCCTGCTGTCGCAACAGCCGGTTGATGGCCAGTCGCAGCGCCAGGTTACGCACCACCAGACGTCGCAACAGCAGCAAAGTGCCCCAGCCCAGTAACGCCAGCAACAACGCCAGCAACACCACACCCGCCAGCAACGCCCACAACATCTTGCTGCCGCCCATCAACAACGCCAGCAGGCCAATCACCACCAACGCCATCACTGGCAGATAGACGCGCAACGGCCAGACATTCGCCACCGCATCCCGACGCAGCACACGTAATGGCTGGGTTGCCAGCAATAACCGGTAAGGACGTATCCCCACCAGCAGCGAGATCACGAACATCGCCCCCAACGACCACAACCACGGCCAGAAACTGGCCGCCGGAAGTGCCGCAGGCAGCACCGGTTTCAACATCGCCAGCAGGATGATTTCAATGCCCTGTCCCAGCACGCTACCCGCCACCGCCGCCATCAGCAATACCGCCAGCCACTGACCGATGATCAAACGTTGCAGCACCTTACGCGTCGCACCGAGGGTCTTCAGCACCGCCACCAGATCATAGCGGCTGCGGCAATAGTGGCTCATCGCCACCGCCACCGCCGCAATCGCCAGCAGCAAAGTCAGCAAGGCGGAGAGCAACAAAAATTGCTGCGCGCGCTGCATCGATCGCCCCAGTGCATCTTCTGAGTTTTCCACGCTAATCCAGCGTTGATCCGCCTTGAGCTGCGGCTGGATCCAGTTATCGTAGCGCGCCAGCGGAGCAGGATCACCTGAGAACTTGTAGCGCCAGCTCAGCCGGCTGCCGGGCTGGATCGCGCCGGTTTTCTCCACATCCGCCAGGTTCATCAGCAAACGCGGTGCGGTCTGAAAAGGGTTAAAACCCGCGTCAGGTTCCTGAATAACTTCGCCTGCGATACGCAGCGTGGTATCGCCCACGTCAATCTGATCGCCGGTTTTCAGGTTCAACAGCGCCAACAATCGGGGGGCTGCCAGCACCGTCCCTGCACGAGGACGCAAGCCGGGCGGATCGGTTTGCAGGGTGCCAAACATCGGATACGCGTCATCCACTGCCTTCACATCCGCCAGCTGTGGCGTTTCCTGCGCAAAGGTCATGGTCATAAAACTCAGTTGAGGGCTGACTGAAAGTCCCTCGTGCCGCGCCTGAGCCAGCCAGGCTTCCGGCACCGGCGCGCTACTGCGCAAAGTACGATCCCCGGCCATAAAATCACGACTTTGCTGGCTTAACCCTTTTTCCATCCGATCGCTGATCGACCCCAGTGCCAGCACGCAGGCCACCGCCAGGGTCAACGCCAGCCAAACGATCAACAAGGAGGGCGAACGCCACTCACGCCAGAACCAACGCCAGATCATGACTCCTCCCACAATTTGCCATCACGCAACCGCAGACGACGATCGCAACGCGCCGCCAGCTGCTCATCATGGGTAACCAGGATCAGGGTGGTGGCAAAATCACGGTTGAGGGAGAACAGCAGATCGGCGATGCGATCGCCGGTCTGACGATCGAGGTTGCCAGTCGGTTCATCAGCAAACAACAAGCCAGGACGACCATTAAAGGCGCGGGCGAGCGCCACCCGCTGCTGCTCGCCACCGGAAAGCTGGGCGGGAAGATGATGCAACCGCGCTTTCAAACCGAGCTGCGTCAGCAACTCGACCGCCTGATCGCGGCTTTCGCGGTCGCTGACGCCACGCAATAGCGCGGGGAGCTGGACGTTTTCCAGCGCATTCAACGTCGGCACCAGCATAAAAGATTGAAAGACAAAACCGACTTCCCGCGCGCGCAACGCCGCACGCTGCTCCTCGTCCATGCTATGTAACGGCTCGCCGAGCAGATGCACTTCACCGCTGCTGCCATCGTCCAGCCCGGCAAGGATGCCCAGCAGAGTAGATTTACCCGAACCGGACTCGCCAATCAGCGCAATGGTCTGGGCGGGTTTGACAACCAGCTCAACTCCGGTAAGGATGGTCAGCTGATGCTCTCCCTGACCGACGGACTTAGTAAGATGATGAACTTCAACAATGTTTTCCGCTGGCATTATTCCTTCCTGTTGTTATTACTTCTGCTGGTGTCACGTCTTGCTGCGGCCGATACTCTGCTGGTGCTGGGCGACAGCCTGAGTGCCGGTTATCGCATGTCCGCGAACGTCGCATGGCCGAGTTTGCTCGACAAAGAGTGGCAGCAGCAGCCCAGAATTATCAACGCCAGCATCAGTGGCGATACCGCCGGTCAGGGGCTGGCGCGTTTACCGGCGCTATTAAAACAGCATCAACCGCGCTGGGTGTTAATCGAATTGGGCGGTAACGATGGCTTGCGTGGCTTCCCACCGCAAAATATCGCCCAGGATCTGAGCAAAATTATCGACGATGTAAAGGCGGCAAAAGCGCAGCCGCTGCTGATGCAAATTCGCATACCGGCAAATTATGGGCGTCGTTATACGCAGGCGTTTAGCGCGATTTATCCGCAGCTGGCACAGCAGTACAACATTCCTCTGGTGCCCTTCTTTATGGAGCAGGTGTACCTGAAACCGGAGTGGATGCAGCAGGATGGTATTCACCCGAATCCGGATGCACAGCCCTTTATCGCAGGGGTGATGGCGAAGGAACTGGCTCCGCTAGTAAAGCATGATTAACGCAGGCGCGTGATTTTTAACAGGTAAAGTTATGCAAAAAACCATTCTTATCACCGGCTGCTCCAGCGGTATCGGCCTGGTGGCCGCCAATGACCTGCTGATGCGCGGTTATCGCGTGATTGCCGCCTGCCGTCGGGCGGAAGACGTTGCGCGCATGCATGCGCTTGGTTTTATCGGCATTACGCTCGATCTGGACGATCCGGCCAGTGTCGATGCCGCAGCGGATCAGGTCATTGCGCTGACAGAAAATCGTCTTCACGGGCTGTTCAACAACGCCGGTTTTGGCATTTATGGACCGCTCGCCAGCCTGTCACGCCAGCAACTGGAGCAACAATTCTCCACTAACTTCTTTGGGACGCATCAACTGACCATGCGCCTGTTGCCCGCCCTGCAAGCCAGCGGCAGTGGACGTATCATTAATACCAGCTCGGTGCTGGGGGTGATCTCCACCCCCGGACGCGGCGCTTACGCTGCCAGTAAATATGCGCTCGAAGCCTGGAGCGATGCGCTGCGCATGGAATTACGCACCACAGGCGTGCGCGTCAGCCTGATTGAGCCAGGGCCGATCCATACCCGTTTTACGGAAAACGTCCATCAGGGGGAAAGCGACAAACCGGTGCGTAATCCCGGCATCGCCGCGCATTTTTCCCTGCCGCCTGAGGCGATCCTGCCAAAGCTGCGTCACGCTCTGGAAAGCGCGCATCCGCGCCTGCGTTATCCGGTGACGCTGGTGAGTTGGACCATGAGCCTGTTAAAAAGAGTACTGCCAGGCTGGATGCTGGATCGCATTTTGCGCAGCAAATAGGCTGCAAGCCTGATTAGAACTTGAAGCCGGGCAGCTTGCCCCCATATTCTCAACACACTTTCAGCAAAGAGACGTATTCATGTCACACGCTTTGATTATCGACATCAACGAATCCAATCTGCATCAGACGCTGGAACAATCCATGCAGCTGCCGGTGCTGTTTTATTTCTGGTCCGATCGCAGCCAGCACTGCCAGCAACTGACGCCGGTGCTGGAGCACCTGGCCCAGGAGTACGCTGGTCAGTTTATTCTGGCAAAACTGGATTGCGATAAAGAGCAGATGGTGGCTTCTCAATTTGGTCTGCGCTCCATCCCGACGGTGTACCTGTTCCAGAATGGTCAACCGGTCGATGGCTTCCAGGGGCCGCAGCCAGAGGAGGCGATTCGCGCCCTACTGCAAAAAGTGCTGCCGCGTGAAGAAGAACTGAAAGCCCAGCAGGCGATAGCCCTGATGGAAGAAGGCAAACCGCTGGAGGCTCTGCCGCTGTTGAAAGATGCCTGGCAGCTGAGTAATCAGGCCAGCGAAATTGGCTTCCTGCTGGCGGAAGTTCTGATCACCCTGAATCGCAGCGATGAAGCGGAAGCGGTGTTAAATGCGGTGCCGTTGCAGGATCAGGACACCCGTTATCAAAGCCTGGTAGCGCAAATCGAGCTGCTGAAAAAAGCCGCCGACACGCCGGAAATTCAACTGTTGCAGGAGCAACTGGCGAATGAGCCCGCGAACGCCGAGCTGGCTGCTAAACTGTCGTTACAGCTGCATCAGGTTGGTCGTAATGAAGAAGCCCTTGAATTGCTATTTGGTTTCCTGAAAAGCGACCTCAACGCCGGTGACGGCCAGGTGCGTAAAATGTTGCAGGAAATTCTGGCCGCACTCGGCACCGGTGATGCCCTGGCTGCACGTTATCGTCGCCAGCTTTATTCGCTGCTGTACTAATCAGTACGGGGTAGTAATCGGGCCGAAGCGACTCGGCCCGAAACAGTGACAACCTGGAGGTTATTATGTTGACCGTGATGCCAGTCATCATCGTACTCGCGTTGGTGACCGTTTGGGCCGGAGTAAAAATTGTGCCACAGGGTTATCAGTGGACGGTTGAGCGCTTTGGGCGCTATACCCGCACGCTGCAACCTGGCCTGACGTTAGTTGTTCCCTTCATGGATCGCATTGGCCGCAAGGTCAACATGATGGAGCGCGTCCTTGATATCCCCTCTCAGGAAGTCATCTCAAAAGATAATGCCAACGTCACCATCGACGCCGTCTGCTTCCTTCAGGTGATCGACGCAGCGCGCACAGCGTATGAAGTCAGCAACCTTGAGCTGGCAATTCTCAATCTCACCATGACCAACATTCGTACCGTATTAGGCGGCATGGAGTTGGATGAAATGCTGTCGCAGCGCGATAACATCAATACCCGTCTGCTGCATATTGTCGATGAAGCGACCAATCCCTGGGGTGTAAAAATCACCCGTATCGAAATTCGAGATGTGCGTCCGCCGCAGGAGTTGATTGCGGCCATGAACGCGCAGATGAAAGCCGAACGGACCAAACGCGCCGATATTCTGACGGCGGAAGGGGTGCGGCAGGCTGCGATTCTGCGCGCCGAGGGGGAAAAACAGTCGCAGATCCTGAAAGCTGAAGGGGAGCGAACCGCCGCGTTCCTGCATGCCGAAGCGCGAGAGCGTGAGGCGCAGGCAGAGGCTAATGCAACGCGCATGGTATCTGAAGCCATCGCCGCCGGGGATATTCAGGCCGTGAACTACTTCGTGGCGCAAAAATATACCGATGCGTTGCAGAAAATTGGCCAGGCCAATAACAGCAAAGTGGTGATGATGCCACTGGATGCCACCAGCCTGCTTGGCTCGATAGCCGGAGTTAGCGAGCTGCTGAAAGAGAGTGGCCGGGAGCGCAAACCGTGATCCTGATGGAGCTGATTGCCCACCCGCACTGGTTCTGGCTGACGCTGGGCGGCCTGCTGCTGGCGGCTGAAATGCTTGGCACCAGTGGCTATCTGCTGTGGAGCGGGCTGGCAGCAGTACTGGTTGGCCTGATCGAGTGGTTTTTTCCCTTTTCGTGGACCAGCCAGGGCCTGTTGTTTGCGGTGTTAACCCTGCTGTGTGTCTATTTCTGGTATCGCTGGATGCGTTATCGCGAAGCCTCGCAACAACCCAATAGCCTGAATCAACGTGGTACGCAACTTATCGGCCAACACTTTACGCTGGAAAACGCCCTGAAAGACGGCACCGGCCATGTGCGCATTGGCGACAGCAGTTGGCGCGTGCAGGCAGAGAGCGATCTGCCCGCCGGTACCCAGGTCATCGTCACTGGCGTAGTTGGCATTACGCTGATGATTCAGCCTCGCTTTCCGGCTGTCTGATGGCAGCAGCCCGCCAGGTGGTTGATGATGGGGCACTCCGCGCCATCATCGCCAGGACAGGCTTCCGCCAACGCCAGTAAGCGCGCCCGCATGGCGTGTAATTCTTCAATATGCGCCGCGATCTCATCCGCTTTCTGCAAAGTGCGCGCTTTTACGTCGGCGCTGTGGCGGGCAGGATCGTTAAACAACGTCACCAGCTCGCGACATTCGTCGAGAGTGAACCCCACCTGACGCGCCTGACGCAACAGATTGAGTTCATCAATATGGTGTGGATTGTAACTACGATAACCATTTTCACTGCGCAGCGGTGGCGTGACGACACCCTTCTCTTCATAGAAACGAATCGCTTTGCTGGTCAGCCCGGTTTTTTTGGCAACATCGCTAATGTTCATGTGATCCCCTTGACCTTCCCCTGAATGGAAGGTTTAGGCTTTATAACTAATGCAAAGTCTGCATGCAGTCAAACCTGAACGCATAAGGAGTTAAATATGTCACACACACAGTTGCTGGCGCTGGACGGCCTCTCCTGCGGCCACTGCGTCAAACGCGTCAAAGAAGCGCTGGAACAGCGCAGCGATGTTGAACAGGCTGAAGTTACCCAACAGGAAGCGCGTGTCACCGGTGCTGCCAGCGCCAGCGATCTGATCGCGACCGTAGAACAGGCGGGTTACCACGCAGCACTGAAAGACAGCCCAAAGTCTGAACCGTTGACAGCATCAGAGCCGCAGCCGGAGGCGCTGACAACGGAGGAACGATCGCAACCGGCAGATGACACCCTGCCCGTCCACCACCTGCTGATTGGCGGCATGAGCTGCGCCAGCTGTGTGAGTCGTGTCGAGCAGGCATTGCAAAAGGTACCTGGCGTCAGCCAGGCACGCGTTAACCTGGGTGAGCGCAGCGCGTTGGTATTGGGTGATGCGCAACCCGCGGCGTTAATTGGCGCTGTCGATCAGGCGGGCTATTCGGCAGAAATCATCGAAGATGAGCAAACTCGCCGGGAACGCCAGCAGGTCAGCGCCCGCCAGGCGATGCGCCGCTTTGGCTGGCAATCCGCGCTGGCATTGTTGCTCGGCATACCCATGATGATCTGGGGCATGCTGGGCGACAATATGATGCTCAGCGACAGCAATATCGCCTTATGGCGCTCACTGGGCGTGATCACCCTGTTGGTGATGGTGATTGCCGGTGGCCATTTCTACCGCAGCGCCTGGCGTAGCCTGCGCCACGGTACCGCCACTATGGATACGTTGGTGGCGCTCGGAACCGGTGCCGCCTGGCTCTACTCAATGAGCGTCGCGCTCTGGCCACAATTTTTCCCGCATCAGGCCCGGCATCTCTATTTTGAAGCCAGCGTGATGATTATTGGTCTGATCAACCTCGGTCATGCGCTGGAACAACGCGCAAGGCAGCGAGCCTCACAGGCGCTGGAACGTTTGCTGGACTTAACCCCAGCGCAGGCTCGCGTCATTACCGACCAGGGTGAAACCCTGATACCGCTCAGCGATGTGCAGCCTGGTATGGTGATTAAACTGGTCACCGGCGACCGTATCCCGGTTGATGGCGAAGTGGAAAGCGGCGAAGGCTGGTGCGACGAAGCGATGCTGACCGGCGAAGCGGTGCCGCAAACTAAACAGGCCGGAGATAAAGTCTTTGCTGGTACGCTGCTCCAGGATGGCACGTTGCGCTTTGTCGCGCGCGCCACCGGCAGCCATACCACGCTGGCACGCATCATCAATCTGGTCCGTCAGGCGCAAAGCAGTAAGCCCGATATCGGACGTCTCGCCGACCGCATCTCCGCCGTGTTTGTGCCGGTGGTGGTGGCGATTGCGCTGTTAAGTGGCCTGGTGTGGTATCTGGCCGGACCGCAACCGCAGTTGGCTTATACGTTGGTGATTGTCACTACGGTGCTGATTATCGCCTGTCCTTGCGCTCTTGGTCTGGCAACGCCAATGTCGGTGATTGCTGGCGTCGGACGTGCCGCAGAACTTGGCGTGCTGGTGCGTGATGCGGATGCACTCCAGCGCGCCAGTGAAGTTGACACCCTGGTATTTGATAAAACCGGCACCCTGACCCAGGGCACGCCGCAGGTGAGCGATGTGTTGTTGTATAGCGACTGGGATCGTCAGCAGGTACTGCACGCTGCCGCCCATCTGGAACAGGGTTCCAGCCATCCACTGGCAACCGCAATTATCGCGGCAGTGCCGGATCTGCCTGCCGTTGATGTTGAGCAATTTCGTACAATACGCGGTAAGGGCGTGAGCGCTACAGTGGCAGGCAGAACATTGCTGCTCGGCAACCTGGCGTTGATGGAAGCCCAACAAGTGGATTGCACACCCGCCCGTGAAGATATTGAACGTCTGGCGGCGCTGGGTGCCACGCCAGTGCTGCTGGCCGATGACAGGCAACTGCTGGGGTTGATCGCGCTACGTGACAACCTGCGTCCGGAGAGCCGCGCGGCGCTGCAACGCCTGCATCAGTTGGGGTTTCAGCTGGTGATGCTGACCGGTGACCATGAAAAAACCGCACGCGCAATCGCTGCTGAAGCCGGTATCGACGACGTGATCGCCGGGGTGCTGCCAGAAGGCAAAGCACAAGCCATCGAGCAGTTGCAACAACAGGGGCGCAAAGTGGTGATGGTCGGTGATGGCATCAATGATGCTCCGGCGCTGGCCCAGGCAGATGTTGGTATTGCTATGGGTGGCGGTAGCGATGTGGCGGTTGAAACCGCCGCCATGACGCTGATGCGTAATGACCTGCACTGCGTGGTGGATGCGCTGGCGATTTCCCGCGCCACGCTGCGTAATATGCGGCAGAACCTGCTGGGTGCATTTATTTACAACAGCTTTGGCATTCCAATTGCCGCAGGTGTGCTTTATCCGTTTACCGGCATGCTGCTTAGCCCGATTGTGGCGGGAGCGGCGATGGCGCTCTCCTCCATCACGGTGGTGAGTAATGCTAATCGTCTGTTGCGGTTTAAGCCACCGGTACACGAATAGCAAGCCCTGCCCTGTTTTTCGCGCGATGAAATCGCTAGCATGGATTTTTGACTTAAAAAGGACAGGGAATGAGACGCAGCCTGTGGCAATGCGTAACACAGCTGGCATCGCGACTTTTTCCGGCCAGCTACGCTTGGCCCGCGATGGATATTCAGTTGGGCAATCGCCAGTTACACCTGGTCGGCAGCATTCATATGGGTACACGCGATATGCAGCCGTTGCCGGCACGTTTGTTGCGCCAACTGGCGAAAGCCGACGCGCTGATCGTTGAAGCGGACATCACCCAAGGCGGTTCCCCCTTTGCCGAAGGAGAAAATCTGCCGCCGCTGGCAGAACGCCTCGACAGCGAGACACTGACCAGGCTAACCGCGCTCTGCGATGAGCTGATGCTGTCGGTAATGATGTTTGACAACTTGCCGATGTGGCAGATTGCCCTGATGTTGCAAGCGCAGCAGGCACAGCGCCTCGGGTTGCGACCACAATATGGCATCGATTATCAACTGTTGCAGGCTGCCAAAGCGACCCATAAACCGGTGATTGAGCTGGAAGGACCGGATACACAAATCGCGCTGCTGAAGTCGCTGCCGGAGAATGGCCTGCCCTTGTTGCTGGATACACTGGAACACTGGCACACCAACGCGCGTTTGCTGCAAACCATGATCAGCTGGTGGCTGGATGCACCGCCGAAGCAGCAGCCGGTCGCGTTACCCACCACCTTCAGCAATGAATTGAATGACACCTTGATGCGCAACCGCAATCAGCACTGGCGCGAATTGTTGCTGGCATTACCGCCGGGACGTTATGTGGTGGCCGTGGGGGCGTTGCATCTTTACGGGGATGATAATTTACCGGGCCTGTTAAAGGCGCGCTAAAAAAAGAAGGCCGATATTACTATCGGCCCGTCAAAGAGGAATTTGTTTATGATTTTGGTTATCACACAGCCATTGCTGGCTGGCGCGGGCCAATTCTCGCGCAAAGTTCAGAATTTCGCCAGTACTATTCGCCGTTTCTGAAATAAGATTTTCCTTAGCAAGGATCGAAAAATGACGCCCGCTGTAAAACTGCTGGAAAAACAAAAAGTCACCTTTACTCTGCATCCGTATGATCATGACAGCCATGAAACCAACTTTGGCGACGAAGCGGTGCGAAAACTGAATCTCGATGCTCGACAGGTATTCAAAACGCTGCTGGTGGCGCTGAATGGCGATGCGAAACACCTGGCAGTAGCCGTTACGCCGGTGTCCAGTCAGCTCGATTTGAAGAAAGTCGCCAAAGCGCTGGGGGCGAAAAAAGCCGATATGGCTGACCCGCTGCTGGCACAGCGCGTCACCGGGTATCTGGTGGGCGGCATCAGCCCGCTGGGGCAGAAAAAACGCCTGCCCACGGTGATTGATCAACAAGCGGCGGAATTTGCCACCATCTTTATCTCCGGCGGTAAACGCGGGCTGGATATCGAACTGGCGGCACAGGATCTGGCGCGTTTGCTGGATGCCCCCCTGGCCGATGTGGCGCGCCGCGATTAATCAGGCTGCTGGGCGCAAAGTTGATCGATCATCCAGCGCCCGGCGGGTCCCGGTGGATTACGCGTCGACCAGACCGCTTCCACCGCAATATGCTGCGGCCAGCCTGACACCGGCAACTCCTTCAACACCTGATGACCAAACTGCTGCACCAGCCAGCGCGGCAACACGCTCCAGCCAAATCCCTGCTCCGCCATCTCCAGTAATAACAGATAAGACGGTGCCGACCACACCCGGCCCGCTGGCATCGGGTCACGCGTCTCCACCCAGGTATTGAGCCGCAACTGACGCAACGCCCCGAGTTGCGCTTCGGTAACCTGTTTCTGCTGGGCCAACGCCTGGTCCTGATGCAGATAAATCGCCATCTGCGCCTCCACCTGTAAGCGTGCCACCGCGATATCTGGCGGTAATGAGGGCTGAGCGCGCACCACCCCAAGATGCACGCGTCCGGCCTGTAGCAGGTCCAGCACGTCGGCATCTTCGGCGATCATGCATTCAAATTCGATATCCGGATAGCGCGCTTCAAAACGCTTCAGCAGCGTTTCATGATATTCCGCCTGCCAGAAATCGGAGATCGCCAGACTGAGGCGCGGCTCGACACCCTGCGACAGCCGCACCGCCAGCTCATCCAGCCGCTGGCTGGCCGCCAGGATCTGCTGCACCTGCGCCAGTGCTCGCTGTCCCTGCTCGGTTAATACCGGCTGACGTCCCTGCCGATCAAACAACATAAAGCCTAAATCGTCTTCGAGATTCGCCACCGCGCTACTGATGGTGGACTGACTTTTGCCCAACGCCCGTGCCGCCGCAGAGAATGACCCGCTGGCGACGGTCTGCACAAAAGCCTCAAGGGATTCCGGGGAGTATTTCATAGTTATCCATCGCTTTTATCGATAGGTGTTCATTTTATCTTAATTTCGACAAGTGAGAAAATGCGTCCTGTAATGAATCAGGAGGTTTTTATGCGTACCCGTTCTTTGAAAGAACGTTTTTTCCACGCTGCTGGCTTTGAAATTCTGGCGATTTTGACTGTTTCCCCGTTAGCCGCCTGGGTAATGGATAAGCCGCTGTTTGAAATGGGGCTGTTGGCGATCATGCTGTCGACCGTCGCCATGCTGTGGAACATGATTTATAACGCCGGATTTGATCGCCTGTACCCACGGGATCGGGTGCAGCGAGGCGCTGGCCTGCGCGTACTGCACGCGCTGGGTTTTGAGGGCGGTTTTATTGTGATTGGTTTACCGATTGCTGCCTGGATGCTCAGTATCACGTTGTTGCAGGCGTTGATGGTGGAAGTGGCGTTTTTCCTGTTCTTCCTGCCCTACACCGTCGCGTATAACTGGCTGTGGGATATTCTGCGTCAGCGCTGGCTCACGCGCAAAGCGTGCCAGGCGTGAGAAACCCGCGCGATAATTCGCGCCGCTACAAATGCGAGCCCGGTAAGGTAGCGGCACGTTTATCGCGCAATGATGCTTTAGTTTTCCACCGCATGCGGCAGTATCCATGCCAGCACCGTCTTCGGATAGCTGCGCTTCCTGGGTTTCTCCGGCGCGCTATCCCGTTGCTGTTTCTGCTCCGCGGTCAGGTGCACAATCCCCTCTCCCGGAGCGTAGTCACTCACTTTCAACGGTGAATGCTGGCTCACCCAGCCGCGCAACACATCCGCATCGCGCAACCCGGTGTTGGTATAACCTGCGAGGTTATCAATGCGCGGATAACCATCGCCGCCGGTAGCGTTGAAGCTGTTGGTCGCCATGCGATAGGTTGTATCCTTCTGTAATGGCTCACCGTTGATCTTCACCTCACTGACATCGCTACCATCCGCCACCAGGCTGATATTGGCAAACTGCGCAAAGCCACCGGCATCGGTTTTAATATTGGCAACGGTTGCCAGATACGTCAGCAATTGATTACCGGTCAGGGTGACGGACACCACCTGATTGCTGAAGGGCTGCACCTGCAACACATCGCGCCAGCTGATCGCCCCTTGCGGCAGTGAAGTACGAATCCCACCACCGCTCATCACCGCAAAATCTGCTTTGGTGGCGGCCATCTGCGCACGCAGAATTAACTGGCCGAGGTTAGTTTGCTCAAAACGCACCTTGTCCCGCTCGCCAACAAAGACACCGTCGCTGCTGCCGACCGGCACATCCAGTTTGGCTTCTGCGCGTTTCTGGAAGGGGGTCAGCAGTTTCATCATCGCCGGATTCGGTGGGATCTCCTGCTGCCAGGTCAGCCAGGACTCGCTGCCATCCGCATTCTTGATCTTATGCTTCAGATTGACCGGGATCAGTTGGTAGCTATCCAGCGCCAGCTCACCGTTGCGGAAGGTAAAATCACCGCGCCCGACGAATTTACCCCACTCTTTCGCTTGTACGATCCACACACCATTCTGGCGGTCCGGCTGGCAGGGCTGGCCTGGCTGATAATTTTTCACGCTGACGTTCTCTTTCTCCATGCACACCGCATCGTGTGAATGGCCGCCGACGATCAGGTTCACGGTGCCAGGCGGCAAGCTGCGCGCCAGCTCGACATCGCCCGGCGCATTGCTGCCATGCTGGCCGTCGTCGTAATGGCCCATGTGGGTGAGAAGAATAATCACGTCCGGCTTGACGCTGGCACGTAACTCAGCCACCGCTTTTTCGGTTTCAGTGACCGGATCTCGAATCTCGATAGTTGCCATATTGGCCGGATTGGCGATACGCAGGGTGTCGGGCGTGCTCAGGCCGATTACGGCAACTTTCAGCCCCATCCGGGTAAAGACCGCCCAAGGCTTGAACAGCCGTTGGCCGCTGGATTTTGCGTAAATATTGGCGGAAAGAAAGGGAAATTTGGCCCATTTCTGCTGCTTTTGCAGCACGCTGAGCGGTTTATCAAATTCATGGTTACCCAGCGCCATCGCATCATAGCCCACCAGGTTCATGCCGCGAATATCGGGTTCCGCATCAAGCAAATCCGACTCCGGCACACCGGTGTTAACGTCACCGCCGGAAAGGATCAGCACACCGCTTCCTTTTGATTGCGCATCATAACGTTGCGTATCCATCAGGGTTTTCTGCGCGGCCAGACCATACTCGCCCTGCGCGTTGGGCCAGAAATGACCATGCTGATCGTTGGTATGCAGGATAGTAAGACGGTAGCTGCGGTCGGGCTGCCATGCCTGTGCCAGTACCGGCAGCAACAGGATAATCAATGCCAGCCAATGGCTTTTGCGCGGAATTAACAACAAGCCGATCTCCTTATTCTGCGTTTTTCCACTAACCAGTGGACTTTATGTGCTTTATCGCCCTTCTGTGTCGCACAGATCGCACTTTAACTCAAGATGAAAGGCTTATAGAGTCTTGAGAGAAGTAACAATCTGATAACGAAAATTGACCCTCTCAGGATTTCTATGGCAAGTGATCATACTCTCTCATCCCCGGCACGCGCACCGGGGCGCACGGCGTTCGGCATTTTAGGGGCGATCAGCCTCGCGCATCTGCTGAACGATATGTTGCAGTCGCTGTTGCTGGCGATTTACCCGCTGTTGCAAAAAGATTTTAGCCTCAACTTTGTGCAAATCGGTTTAATCACCCTCACCTTCCAGGTGACCGCCTCGCTGCTGCAACCCGTGGTCGGCTACTACACCGACAAATATCCCAAACCCTGGTCGTTACCGGTTGGCATGGGTTTTACCCTGTGTGGCCTGGTGCTGCTGACCTTCGCCAGTGACTATCTCCAGGTACTGCTGGCAGCGGCACTGGTGGGTAGCGGTTCATCAATTTTTCATCCCGAATCTTCCCGTGTCGCCCGTATGGCATCCGGTGGACGTCATGGCCTGGCGCAATCGCTGTTCCAGGTGGGCGGGAATTTCGGCAGTGCACTCGGCCCGCTGCTGGCCGCAATGATTGTTGCACCCTATGGCAAAGGCCATCTCGGCTGGTTCGTGCTGGCCGCGTTGCTGGGGATCATCGTGTTGTTGCAGGTCAGCCGCTGGTATAGCCACCAGCAGCGCGCCAGTAAAACCAAAGCTGCCACGGTGTTGTCCAATCCACTGCCGCGAAAAAAAGTCGTGCTGGCGATCAGCATTTTGCTGCTGCTGATTTTCTCCAAGTACTTCTATCTCACCAGCCTGAGCAGCTACTACACCTTCTATTTAATGCAGAAATTCGGCCTCTCGGTGCAGGCGTCGCAATTTCATCTGTTTGTATTTCTTGGCGCAGTGGCGGCAGGGACCATTATTGGTGGGCCGATTGGCGACAAAATTGGTCGTAAGTATGTGATCTGGTGCTCGATTCTCGGTGTCGCCCCCTTTACGCTGCTGTTGCCGCACGCGTCATTAATGTGGACAAGTGTACTGAGCGTAATTATTGGTCTGATTCTCGCCTCAGCGTTTTCTGCCATTCTGGTGTACGCGCAGGAGTTGCTACCGGGACGTATCGGTATGGTTTCCGGGCTATTTTTCGGTTTTGCCTTCGGTATGGGTGGGTTGGGTGCCGCCGTGCTGGGCGTGGTGGCAGACCACACCAGCATCGAATGGGTATATCAAATCTGTGCCTGGTTGCCACTTATCGGCCTTTTGACCGCTTTCCTGCCAGATAACCGTCACGCCTGAGCCTGTTTCGGGGGGGTAATTATTTTTCCTTGCCCCCTTTATTCAGCATGAATCCTGCCGATATTGTGAGATAACTGAAGAAAATGACACTTCGGTTGCATTTTTCTCTTATTTTTTCATTTTTTTCTGTTTATCCCGCTCAAATGTTTAAACGCGGTTAGCGATTGTGCAGTAAACTAGGTTGTTACAAGCGGATACATTTGCACACAAGGAGACAGGCATGCATCACACCACACCGTTGATCACCACCATCGTCGGGGCACTGGTCCTGGCCTTTCTCCTTGGTATGTTGGCACATCGCCTGCGAATTTCGCCGCTGGTCGGTTACTTGCTGGCCGGTGTGCTGGCCGGTCCCTTTACCCCTGGTTTTGTCGCCGATACCAATCTGGCCCCTGAATTAGCTGAACTAGGGGTGATCCTGCTGATGTTTGGTGTGGGGCTGCACTTTTCGCTGAAAGATTTGATGTCGGTAAAGTCGGTCGCCATTCCCGGTGCAGTGGCGCAAATCGCCGTGGCAACCTTGCTGGGAATGGGGCTGTCGTGGGCGCTGGGCTGGTCAATGATGACCGGGCTGGTGTTTGGCTTGTGTCTCTCCACCGCCAGTACCGTGGTGTTACTGCGCGCGCTGGAGGAGCGTCAACTGATTGACAGCCAGCGCGGGCAAATTGCCATCGGCTGGCTGATTGTCGAAGACCTGGTCATGGTGCTGACGCTGGTGCTGCTGCCTGCCATCGCTGGCATGCTGGAACAGGGTAACGCCAGCCCAACCCTGTTGGCGTGGGACCTGCTGCTGACCATCGGTAAAGTGGTCACCTTTATGGTGCTGATGATGGTGGTGGGCCGCCGCGTGATCCCCTGGATTCTGGCGAAAAGTGCTGCCACCGGTTCACGCGAGCTGTTCACCCTGGCGGTGCTGGCACTGGCACTGGGCATTGCGTTTGGTGCAGTAGAATTCTTTGATGTCTCCTTTGCCCTCGGCGCTTTCTTCGCAGGCATGGTGCTGAACGAATCTGAATTAAGCCACCGAGCAGCACACGACACGCTGCCGCTACGTGATGCGTTTGCCGTGCTGTTCTTCGTTTCTGTTGGCATGTTGTTCGACCCGATGATTCTGGTCAACCAGCCGTTGGCGGTACTGGGGGCGCTGGTGATTATCGTGGTGGGCAAATCGGTCGCTGCCTGGCTGCTGGTCACGTTGCTGGGCCACTCACGCCGCACAGCCCTGACGATCTCCGTTAGCCTGGCGCAGATTGGCGAGTTTGCCTTCATTCTGGCCGGTCTTGGCATTTCGCTGGGGTTACTGAGCCAGGAGGGGCGTAATCTGGTGCTGGCCGCAGCCATCCTGTCGATTATGCTGAACCCGATTCTCTTTACTGTGTTGGAACGTTATCTCGACAAAACCGAGACGATGGAAGAGCAGACGCTGATCGATCCTATCGAGGAGGAGAAGCAAATTCCGGTGGATATCTGTGACCATGCGGTGATTGTCGGCTATGGCCGCGTCGGTAGCCTGCTGGGACAGAAGCTGCTGGAAGCGGATGTGCCGTTAGTGGTGGTGGAAAACTCGCGACCACGCGTTGAAGCGCTGCGCGAGCAAGGCATCAAAGCGGTGCTGGGCAATGCCGCCAGCAGCGACATCATGGAGCTGGCGCGCCTCGACTGCGCCCGCTGGCTACTGCTGACCATTCCCAATGGTTATGAAGCCGGTGAGGTTGTCACGGCGGCGCGCGCGAAGCGCGACAACATCGAGATAATCGCCCGCGCCCATTATGACGACGAAGTGGAATACATCCTCGAACGTGGTGCCAATCGCGTGGTGATGGGGGAACGAGAGATCGCTAACAGCATGTTGCATATGCTGGAAGAAGAGATTGCGCAAAGGCCGATTGTGCGTGAATGTCCGATTTGATTTAACGCCGTAGCGGCGCGATTTTTTCATACAACGCGCACGATTTGCGCGATAAATCGCGCCGCTACGGGGTAATTTTTATCTGTCCCAGTACGACTCTTCGAGGCTATCCTCACGCTCCGGTAAACCTCGCGTCAGACGCGGGGAATGCTGATTCAGCACCTGGTAGCTGACGCGGTTGGCATATTTACACACCTGCGCCAGTGATGAATACGTCAGATACTCGCGCGCATGTTTGCTGGAGTTCGGCACTTTCTGGCGGTGGAAATTATTGGCGGTGATATCGTGCAGTAGCGCTGCTAAAGCCGCATCCCCCGCGCCATTGGTGTTCATAATCTTCTCCGGACCGCCCATATAAGGCGCGATATGCGAGAAGATGCGCAATGGCTGCTGGCAATCCCGCTGGCGCATGCCACGGCTGAACTCATATTGGTTAAATTCAGCAATCGCGCCTGGCAGCAACGGATGATTGGTTTTGCGCTTAAATTCTTCTTCGGTAAAGCCCGCCATATATAACCCGGTTGGCCCGGCGGTGCAGAGCACCAAATCGACCCAATCCAACGCCATATTGGCCGCCAGCAGTGGATCGGCCTCTCCGGTCAGGGCCAGGGCTTCCTCTTCATTCATCGCGACGATGGAGACATGTTCGCGCAGAAAATCGCGCCAGAACTGTGGGTTGTCCTGAATGACGTATTTGGTGCCCAGCGTTAACACCACCGGTACGTTATGTTTTTTGGCAAACGCAATCGCGCGCAACGTCGCTTCCGGCATCGGTTCTCCGGGCTGACAACGCACCAGATAGGAGGTCAACACCAGCGCTGACGCGCCCGCGATCACCTCTTCGGGAATGCTGTCGGCCTTTAACTGGTTCATCAGACCGGGGCTGATGGCAAAGGTACGCTCGCCCTGCTCACCAATCAGGGTGAAACAACGACCAATCGCGCCATCGACACCTTGCAAATAGTTGAGATCCATCCGGCTGGAGGTGTTGCACAGGTAACGATAAGCGTAGCTACCGATCTGGATGCTGTTGCACATCACGCCCAGCAACACCGAACGGTCATCGGCCAGCACCGAGTAGTTATGCAAAGTGTTGCCAATGGTGCCACCGGCAAACTGGTGGCTAATTAACTCGTCACGCATCAGCTCGTGGTACAACGCTTCCGCCGTGGCATCATCAATCACCAGCGAATGACCCGCACTCAGGCCATAACGTTGCAGGAAGCCATCATCAACTTTGGCTTCAATATCTACCAGCGTCTGATCAATACCGACGACCCAGCTGCCCTCCTCCTGCTCTTGTTGCGTAGCCTGCAACAGCGGATCGCGCGCGCTAACGGGGAAATAGTGTTTGGATTTGCGTTTGCCGGGAAATTTCATGGGGGATGCCGTCTGGAAAATCAGGCAGAGAATGATAACACATTCTCTGCCACTCCCTTAACGGCGCGCGTTGACCAACTGCACCATCATGGCAATGTGCTCGTCATCGGCGTTCAACGCAGGGATATACTCAAACTTCTCACCACCCGCATGCAGGAAGAATTCACGGTTCTGCTCGCTAATCTCCTCCAGCGTTTCAAGGCAGTCTGCGGCAAAGCCGGGACTCATCACCTGCACATGCTTGATACCTTTGGCGGGCAGACCTTGCATGGTTTCGTCGGTGTAAGGCGTCAGCCAGGGCTCACGGCCAAAGCGCGACTGGAAGGTCATCATGATCTTGTTTGGCGCGATGCCGAGCGCGGCGGCCAGCGCATCGGTAGTATCTTTGCAGCGTTGCGGATAGTCATCGCCTTCGTCGGCGAAGCGCTGTGGGATGCCGTGATAGGACAGCACCAACAGGTCCGGCTCGCCATGCTGGGCGAAGGAACGCTCGACGGAGGCTTTCAGCGCCGCGATATATGCCGGATGTTCAGCGTAATCACGAATAAAAGCCACTTCTGGCAGGGAACGCAGCGGTTTGAAGCTGGCAGCCAGGCCATCCCATACGGCCGCAACTGTTGAGCAGGAGAATTGCGGGTAGAGCGGCAACACGATCAATTTAGTGACGCCCTGTGCCAGCAGACGCTCAACCGCACCTTCAAGGCTCGGCTGGCCGTAGCTCATGCCCAGCTCCACTGGCATATCGATTTGCTGCGCCAGCGCATCACGCTGCCGCTTGCTGAACACCATCAGCGGCGAACCTTCATCCATCCAGACCGATGCATAAAGCTTCGAAACGCGCGGCGAACGGAACGGCAGGATAATAAAGTTGAGAATCGGCCACCACAACCAGCGCGGCGTATCCACCACGCGCGGGTCACCGAGGAATTGTTTCAGATAACGTTTAACCGCTGGTGTAGTGGGTGCGTCTGGCGTGCCTAAATTAACCAGTAAAACCCCGGGCTTTTCTTGCCTCATTGTATTTCCTTGCTGTCGAAACGAATGGGTCAAAATCGTGGGAAATTGTAGCGGAAAAAGCGGGAGGGAAAAGCAATTGCTGCAAAAGGGCCGATAAACCGGCCCTTAACTGGCTTAGCCGAGAATCGCGGCCAGCTGTGCACTCACTTCAGCAACCTGACGGGTGCCGTCGATTTTGTGGTATTGGGTGTTACCGGCTTCCGCTTCTTTGCTGTAGTAAGCAATCAGCGGCGCAGTCAGCTGATGGTATTCCACCAGACGCTTACGCACCGTTTCTTCCTGGTCATCTTTACGTGTTGTCAGCTCTTCGCCGGTCACGTCGTCTTTACCTTCCACTTTCGGCGGATTGTACTTAACGTGATAAACGCGACCAGACGCCGCATGCACGCGACGACCTACAATACGATCCACAATCAGTTCATCTGGTACGGCAAACTCCAGCACGAAATCGACGCTGATACCGGCTTCTTTCATGGCATCAGCCTGCGGAATGGTGCGCGGGAAGCCGTCAAGCAGAAAACCGTTTTTGCAGTCTTCCTGAGTAATACGCTCTTTAACCAGCGCAATTACCAGCTCGTCAGTCACCAGTTTACCGGCATCCATAATGGCTTTCGCCTGCTGGCCCAGCTCAGTGCCCGCTTTCACTGCCGCACGCAGCATGTCACCTGTGGAGATTTGCGGAATACCGTATTTCTCCATGATGAATTGAGCCTGAGTGCCTTTACCTGCGCCCGGTGCCCCGAGCAGAATAATACGCATTGCGTAATTCCCCTTGCGAATCGCATTGATCAATCTGAGAAGGCGAAGACCATACCACTATGCCCCGCCCACCACAAGGAAAGGGGCGCGGTAACGGCTAATGTCCTACTTTACTGCCTTTTGCCACCGATACCAGCCCGACGCGGGATTTTTCCGCATTTTCAGAATTGCGACCGCTATTTAACAGCTCGCGCAGGCGCTTCGTCAGTTTCATTGTCATATTCTGACTTTTGTTGGCGCTGCCACGCACATTGGCACGAAGAAGGACGCGCCCACGCTCGGGCCACTGATGCAAATCAGGCTGCGGCGAGTTTGGCAGCTTACCCGGCATAATCGGCAGCACCGCGAATGACAGACCCGGCTGTTGCAAAGATTGCAGCGAAAATGGCGCTTCCAGCGTGATGGTATCAACGCTGGCGATATTATAAGGTCGCCATTGCGCAGCCGCCATCTGTGCCAACGCCTGCTCCGGCGCATCACCCAGCGCCAGCCCCTGTTCAAACAGGCGCAACTCACTGCGCACCAGGGTGCTGAAATCATGGGTACGTAAGGCGATCAATACTAAATCCGTTCCCAGCGCCGCGTGACGATCGAGCCGTGTGACAAACAGTCGCGCCTCGCTTATCAGCCGTCGGTGCAACAGTGTGGCGAAAGACTCAGATGCATCGGTGACGCCCTGGCTCTGGCATTCAGCCAGCGCGCGTACCCGCCCCTGAAACAGGTCAATATGTTCAACCAGAGCAATATTCCCCGCCATCACCGGCACTGCTGCCAGGATACTTAATTCACTGACAGGATAATGCGACGCATAGCGGGTTTGGTTACGCGCCTGCTCCTGGCGTAAAAACAGTTGGGAAAGCAGCACCCGCGCAATATGCAATGAAGGTGCAAAGAAGAGATCATACTGTTCAAGCCGATAATGGCGGGAAAGCTGGCCGCGAAGCTGATCGCGCGCCGCCGCCCTGGCAGAAGCATTCTGTGAAGCCATCGCGTGATTTTTCTCTGTTTATTGTGCTGTGTGATGGCGGATGAGGCTCGGATCCGTGGCAGAAATTACCGGCGAAACACAGAGACGCCTGCCAGTCAACCCGCCAGAATCAGGGGGAAAGGTTAGGGGAATGCGGCTGGACTTTAAAATGATATAAACTGACAATCCCTGTTAGGTTTTTACACAGGGGATGAGTATGACCGGGCTACCTTCGTTACGTGCACTGCATTATTTCCACCAGGCGGCACTGCACAGCAGTTTTAGCGTAGCCGCAGAACGTCTGCATGTGACCCATAGCGCCATCAGCCATCAGGTCCGACAGCTGGAAAGCTGGATGGGTAAGCCTCTGTTTGTCCGTACAAATGGACGTGTCAAATTAACCTCACATGGTGAGCGATTACTGGTCAGTTGTCAGAAGGCCTTCAGCGAACTTTCCACGACCTGTGAAAGTATCCGCACCGGCATGCGTCACCATCTTAGCGTCTCCTGCGCGCCGAGTTTTCTTTCCCAATGGCTGATCCCGCGCATCGGCACTTTTTATCTGCGCTATCCTGATATTGAGATCCAGTTCCAGCAACTGGTAGAGATTGACCAGTTACGCAGTGAACATACCGATGTTCTGATTCACAGTTACGAACAAACACCTGATGAAGACATTGATGCCACCCTGATTAGCGATGATTACATCGGCCCGCTCTGTGCCCCCCAATTTGCCGCACGCTTCCAGAGTGAGCAGGATCTCGCCGCCTTACCCCTTCTGCATGCTGATACCCGACTTCACGCCTGGGCGGAGTGGGCCAAAACCAGCGGTACGCGAGGGAATTTCTGGGTGGGAAAACATTTTGATAATTTGACGTTGGGCATTCAGGCAGCCAGAAATGGCCTGGGCGTGATCATGGCACCGCGTTTGCTGGTGCGGCAAGAGTTACACGACGGCACACTGATCGCGCCACTTGGTTTTGTGCGGGTGGATCGCGCCACCTGGATGATGACCAAGGCGTCACGTCAGCATGATGCGGAGATTACCTTGTTTCGTGATTGGTTGAGGGATGAAGCGCACCACTGATCACTATTGCCAATAAGATACTTATTACATAAACGTAAAACGTGAATGGTATGAGGATACGTTATGGATGCACTTATTGCCCAACTACTGAATAGTGGTATTGGTGAAGCGACAAAAGTCATGGTTGAAAAGTTGCTGAAGGTTGACTGGATCCCAACCCGAAAAGCAGGCAAAAAACTTCTCAGCCAAATGCAATCACCCCACATTCAGCAGGCCTATCTGGAAAAGCATGCTTATGCTGCTCTGCGTATGCGCACTCTGCATAATCCCGATTATGACGTTTTGCTTGAAGATATTTATTATCCGCTCACCATTGAAAACAGGCCGGAAAAGACCGAACTGATTGTCAGTGATGGCGCACAGATAATCTCCCAGAACATCGTCAATATCATTGGGATTGCCGGACAAGGCAAAAGTACCATTCTGCGTAAACTGTTTCTTGAAGAGATCAGAAAGCATCGTCGATTGCCTTTCTTCCTGGAATTACGCCGTATTGAGGACGGCAACGTCTTCGAATATCTTCACGCGCAATTAAACATATTAGGATTCGATCTTAATCAGGATGCTTTAGAGCAACTCTTGTCGTCAGGAAAAATCATCATTTTACTGGACGGCTTTGATGAAATTAAAGATAACCTGCGTTCTGCTTTTATCCGTTCTATTTTTGAAATTAATAAAAAATATCGCTGCCCTGTCATTGTCACCAGTCGCCCCGATACTGAGATATGCAGTGAAGCTGGCATCACCAATGTTTTTGTCAAATCACTTACGGATAAGGACAGATTTGGCATACTTAAAAAACTCGCCACGCCCGATGATTTCAACGAATTATCCCAGCTTCTGAGAACGAATTCTGGGTTAGCGAATACGCTGGTGAGTCCTATCCTGCTGACCCTGCTACATGCCTGCTATCATGACTGGGATGAACTACCGCGAACTGCCGTGGATTTTTATCGCCTGTTGTTTTCCACCTTGTATCACAAGCATGACCGTATCAAGGCCTGGTCCAGGCAACGCCGCTGTAAATTACAAACAGACGAAATTCAATGGTGTTTTTCAGCGATGTGTTTGTTTGCCATGGAAGATGAAGTCTATGAGTTCAACGAGGAAAACCTCCACGCTTACGCTGCCCGGGCGCTGGATACCGCCGCTCTTGATGAGCAAGAGCGCGATAACTTTTTGCATGACATCATTAGCATCACCTGCCTGATACAACCCGATGGTTTTAATCGCTATGTCTTTTTGCACAAATCATTGCAAGAATACCATGCCGCTTATGCTGTCACAAAATTGCCTGAAGATTATAAAGATAAATATTATGACTATTTTTCCGATAAACTGGGCACGGGCATTGAGTATGACAACGTCCTCTTTTTCTTATTTCATATTGATGAAGATTGGTTTCGCCGAAAGATTATGACCGAGCGGTTCGAAAAGACGGGTTTTATTTCACTCGCAAACAAGAACGACGAAGAACTTGCTGAATACCTATTCCAGTCGCTTAAGTACGATGATGCGCTCTATGAAATCACAAAATTCGCCAATGGGTTTAGCAACGAGATTGTTGCCAGTACTATACCAGACATACAGACATCACTTCACACGCTTACCGTTATGTCCGGAAAACCCAGAGATATCGGACTACATACCGACACTGTCATCAATAACATACTGGAAGAAAGCATCCATCCCGATAATCTCCATCAATACCGAACAACACTGCATGAGAAAACACCTGCTGACGATCCCAATAAGGATCAGTACAACATTGCTCTGTCTGAACTGTTCTATCAATCAGAATATTGGGATGAATTAGTCTTTTCCATCAGCAGTGAAATCTATCGATATTATCACGGCGTGTATTTACCAACGAAAGAAAGACTTCATGAGAAGAAACAAGCGTTATCACGCGGTATGAAGATCAAACTTTAAGTTTGGGCAAACGAGGGAGCGCTAAACTTGCGTTGATGTGGGCAAAAAAAGGGCGACCTGCTGGTCGCCCTTGTGCTGTTTAGGCAGTTAACAACTGATTCATACGACGAATAAACTGGTTCGGATCGTCCAGCGTACCGCGCTCAGCCAGCAGCGCCTGGTCGAGCAGCAGTTCCACCCATTCGCCAAAGCGGCTTTCATCCTGGGTATCCGCCACACGTTTCACCAGCGTATGATCCGGGTTCAGTTCAAAGATGTATTTCACATCCGGCACTTCCTGGCCCGCCGCCGCGAACAATTTCGCCATCTGGGTGCTCATCTCGTTGGCATCGGTGGTGACAATTGCCGGCGTATCTGTCAGACGATGGGTTAAACGCACCTCTTTGACACGCTCGCCCAACAGGGTTTTCACGCGATCAACGAACGGCTCCAGCGCTTTTTCCGCTTCTTTCTGTTCTTCGGTTTCTTCGTCGGCCAGTTTGCTCAGCGACTCATCCGCTTTGCTCACCGACTGGAAGGTTTTACCGTCAAACTCGGTGAGGTAGCTCATCATCCATTCGTCGATACGATCGGACAGCAGCAGCACCTCGATGCCTTTTTTGCGGAACAGCTCCAGATGCGGGCTGCTTTTAGCGGCGGCATAGCTGTCAGCGGTGATGTAGTAAATCTTGTCCTGACCTTCCACCATGCGGCTCAGGTAGTCGTCCAGAGAAATCGTCTGCTCGGCCCCTTCGCTTTGCGTGGTGGCAAAACGCAACAGCTTTGCAATCTGCTGCTGGTTGGCATGATCTTCGGCCGGGCCTTCTTTCAGTACCAGGCCGAACTCTTTCCAGAACTGCTGATATTTTTCCGCGTCATCTTTCGCCAGTTTTTCCAGCATTTGCAGGCTACGCTTGGTCAGCGCACCGCGCAGGCTTTGGGTCACGCGGCTGTCTTGCAGAATTTCACGCGAAACGTTAAGCGGCAGGTCGTTAGAATCAATCAGGCCACGCACGAAACGCAGGTAGTTCGGCATAAACTGTTCGGCGTCGTCCATGATAAACACGCGCTGGACGTAAAGTTTCAGGCCGTGTTTGTGGTCGCGGTTCCACATGTCAAACGGGGCGCGTGCCGGGATATACAGCAGGCTGGTGTACTCCTGCTTACCTTCCACGCGGTTGTGGCTCCAGGCCGCAGGCTCGCTGAAGTCATGGGCGATGTGTTTATAGAATTCGTGGTACTCTTCGTCGCTGATCTCAGCTTTGTTGCGCGTCCACAGCGCCTGGGCTTTGTTGATTTTTTCCCAGCTGGTGGTGTCGCTCTCTTCATCTTTGCTTTCGATCTCGACCGGCAGCGCGATGTGATCGGAATATTTGCCGATGATGCTGCGCACACGCCAGGCATCAAGGAATTCATCCTCGCCTTCACGCATATGCAGGGTGATCTCGGTGCCGCGATCGGCTTTCTCGATCTCAGCCAGGGTATATTCGCCCTCACCGGCCGATTCCCAGAACACACCTTCTTCGGCGCTGGCACCGGCGGCGCGGGTACGCACGGTGACTTTATCAGCCACGATAAATGCCGAGTAGAAACCGACACCGAACTGACCAATCAGCTGGCTATCTTTTGCCTGGTCAGAACCCATCGACTCCAGAAACGCTTTGGTGCCTGATTTTGCGATGGTGCCGAGGTTCTCAATCACCTCATCACGACGCATGCCGATGCCGTTATCACTCAGCGTCAGCGTACGATTTTCCTTGTTGACCGAGATCCGCACGCGCAGGTCGCCGTCGCCTTCGTACAGATCCGGTGACGACAGCGCGCGGAAGCGCAGTTTGTCAGCCGCATCGGAGGCGTTGGAGATCAGTTCACGCAGGAAAATCTCTTTATTTGAATAGAGGGAATGGATCATCAGGTGCAGAAGTTGTTTTACCTCTGACTGGAAGCCACGCGTCTCTTGTCCTTTCATGGTCATTGCTACCTCAACTGAATCGGGTTGATCGAACGTTGAGGAAGAGATGGGGATGGTGCGGAGAATTTCAAGCCGGTATCAAGATTGATACCGGCAAGTGATTAGAATTTAATCTTGTGACGTCCAGCCAGCGAGTGCGACAGCGTGGTGCCATCGACCATCTCCAGCTCACCGCCCACCGGCACGCCGTGTGCAATGCGGCTGGCATCCACGCCGTACTGGCTGCACAGCTCGGCGATATAGTTGGCCGTGGCTTCTCCTTCCACCGTAGGATTGGTCGCGAGGATCACTTCCTGCAACGTTTCCTGCTCCAGGCGCTGCTCCAGACGATCCAGCCCGATATCCTGCGGGCCGATACCATCCAGCGGCGACAGGTGGCCCATCAGCACAAAGTAGCGACCTGCGAACTGGCCGGTCTGCTCAATGGCGTGGATATCCGCCGGACTTTCCACCACGCAAATCTGGCCGTTTTGTTGACGACGCGGATTGGCGCAGATGGTGCAGATCTCCTGCTCGGTGAACGTGCGGCAATCGGCACAGTGGCCGATTTCCGACATCGCGCGCGTTAACGCCTGCGCCAGGCGCATGCCACCGCTGCGATCGCGCTGCAACAGATGAAAGGCCATACGCTGCGCTGACTTCGGGCCAACCCCCGGCAGACAACGCAGCGACTCCATCAAGGATTCAAGCAGTGGACTGGTTTGCATCAGAACGGCATCTTGAAGCCTGGCGGCAGCTGCATACCGGCAGACACAGAAGCCATTTTCTCTTTCTGCGTTTCATCGATACGGCGTGCGGCGTCATTGAACGCGGCAGCGATCAGATCTTCCAGCATATCTTTGTCATCTTCCAGCAGGCTCGGATCCACTTCCACGCGACGGCAGTTATGCGCGCCGTTGATGGTCACTTTGACCAGGCCAGCACCTGATTCGCCAGTGACTTCCAGCGCGGCGATCTCTTCCTGAACTTTGGCCATTTTGTCCTGCATCTGCTGGGCCTGTTTCATCAGGTTGCCCAATCCGCCTTTTCCAAACATAGTCTTCTCTCTCTGCTGGGGCTGCGTCGCGCGCTCATCGCACGGCAGCATGTTCATACGGGTCGAATACTCTCTTCATCCAAATCCGCGTCAAAGAAACGACGCAAGGTCTGAATGTGGGTATCGCTAATGATCGACTGACGCGCCTGCGACAGTTTCTCTTCATAAATGGCCTGACGCCATTCCAGTGGCGTCAATACCGCGGAATTATCGTCTTCAATAATGGTCAGTTCAACCGTCTCACCTGCCGCATGGCTGAGTGCCTCGGCCAATGCCTGGCGCGCACCACCTGAATTCAGATGACGCTGGCTGCTGCGCAGATGCAGACACACCTGATTATCGCCCTGCTCTTTCCAGGCGTTCAGCGCCAGTTGCTGCACCAGCTTTGGCAACGTCAGAGCGGCGATTTCCGCCGCCCAGGCATCGCGCTGCTGCGCTTCTTCCGCCAGACGTTGCGCCAGCTCAGGGGTTTTCTCATGCTCCAGCGCTGAACGCAAGGCTTTTGGCGTCGCGACCGGCTCAGCGATAACCTCGGTCGGCGTTTGCGCTTTCCAGCGATAGGCTTCCGGTTTTGCCGCCGCTTTTACCGCCGGTTCACTTGCTCGTTGCTGCACCCGTTCCGTGACATTCGCCAGGCGTTCCAGTGCCGCATTAGCCGGCCGCGCGGAACGCGCTGCCGGCTCACTCTTTTTTGCTTTGCTGGCTCCCTGACGCAATAACTGCGTACGGGCCTGTAACAACTGGCTGGTGGCATCCGACAGATTTTCCGGCGCAGGGGCCATATCAGGATAATCGGCAGGAATCGGCGGCGCTTCAGTCTGCGGCGGTGCCATTTGTGGTTGCGCCGCCACTAACGGTGCAGCAACCGGAGCCGCCTGCGGCGTCAGCACCGGGCGTGCAACCGGTTCGGCAATCAACGCCTGCGGGTGAAACGCCAGCGCACGTAATAACGTCATTTCCACACCCAGACGGCGATCCGGTGCCAGCGGCAGATCTTTACGCCCCATCAGCAACGTCTGGTAATAAAGTTGCACGTCGGCTGGCGGCAATACCCGCGCCAGTTCGCGCAGACGTTGCACCTGGTTGACTTCATCCTCGCTGAGCGAGCCTGGCAACAGTTGTACCATGGCGATACGGTGCAGCAGGCGCAGCATTTCCACCAGCAAGGCTTCCCACTCGACGCCGCGTGACGCCGCCTGGTTCAGCAGCGCCATCACCTGTTCACCGTTGCCTTCGCTTAACGCTTCAATCAACGCTAACGGCTGCTCATCGTCCAGCGTGCCGAGCATCTGTGCCACGCTATCACGCGTCACGCTACCCTGCCCCATCGCAATCGCCTGATCGGTCAGGCTGAGTGCATCACGCATACTGCCTTCGGCAGCGCGCGCCAGCAGTTGCAACGCGCGCGGTTCGGCGGCGATCTGCTCCTGCTGTAAAATATGCTCCAGTTGCTGGCGAATCTGTTCGACATCCAACGCTTTGAGATGGAACTGTAAGCAACGGGATAAAATGGTGACCGGCAGCTTTTGCGGATCGGTGGTCGCCAGCAGAAATTTAACGTGTGATGGCGGCTCTTCCAGCGTTTTCAGCAACGCGTTAAAGCTGTGACGTGACAGCATGTGTACTTCATCAATCAGATAGACTTTGAAGCGGCCACGCGCTGGCGCGTATTGCACGTTATCGAGTAAATCACGGGTGTCTTCAACTTTGGTGCGCGACGCCGCATCGATCTCAATCAGATCGACAAAACGTCCCTGCTCGATTTCACGGCAGTTATCGCACACGCCACAAGGCGTCGAGGTGATGCCGGTTTCGCAGTTGAGGCCCTTTGCCAGCAGACGCGCAATCGAGGTTTTACCTACACCACGGGTGCCGGAAAAGAGATAGGCATGATGGATTCGTCCCAGTGACAACCCGTTGGCCAGCGCAGTCAGCACATGTTCCTGACCGACTACGTCAGCGAAAGCCTGGGGACGCCATTTTCGCGCAAGTACCTGATAGCTCATGTGGATTCGATCACTGGATTTGGTTGAGTTGGCACAGCGGCACGACTAAGGAGCCGAGGCCCACTGTCAGTCAAAAGGGGAAAAACGCTGCTTTGCAAACCCTGTTTATTTTGGCAGTAGTTTAACAGCCAACACCCAAGATGCCTATAACTTTGCGGAGATGCGCCCCGTCGGATAACGGAGCGCGCTGGCCTTAGTGGCCGGGGAAATTAACCAGGCTGAAGCAATCGAGGCCCATCGCTTTCAGACGCGCTTCGCCACTCAGATCAAACAGGTTAATAATGAAAGCAGCATCTTTCACCTCACCGCCTGCACGACGAATCAGTTTCACGGTAGCTTCGATGGTGCCACCGGTCGCCAGCAGATCATCTACCACCAGCACCACGTCACCCGGCTGGATAGCATCCTGATGCAATTCCAGTGTGTCGGTACCGTACTCCAGTTCATAGCTTTCGCTAAAGGTGGCTCGCGGCAGTTTGCCCGGCTTACGCACCGGCACAAAACCCACGCCTAAACCCAGCGCGACCGGCGCGCCAAACAGGAAACCACGCGCTTCCGTCCCCACCACTTTGGTGATGCCTTTGTCACGATAACGCTCAACGAGGATGGCAATCGACGCCGCATAGGCTTGCGGGTCTTCCATCAGACTGGTGACGTCACGGAACAGAATGCCCGGTTTGGGGTAGTCAGGAATGCTTTTGATGCTGTTTTTAATGAGTTCAAGCTGCTGAGCAGTTGCGGTCATAGTGTTACGCCTGGTGAAATCTCTATTTCGCGCAGCTCCCATAGCGCCATTACCCGGAGGACCGGGTTAAGCGAAGTCAGTTCACAAAGGGAAGCCACGCACGAAGAGGCCCAAATCTAAGCAAATGGTCGCCTAAATGCAACCCTGTCGCTACGTTTCACGTTCGTCTGTACTTTCTGCCACCACCGGAATCCGCCACATAAACAGCAGCAAGATGCACAACATCACGCCAAGCATAATGCGCACCCACCACAGATGAACCAACCAGATGGACACAGCAAAGGTAAGGATAATCAGCAGCATGGCACGACCTTTTGCCCCAGGTGGCATCGCACGATGGCGCTGCCAGTGGCGCAGATAACGACCAAAAGGTGAACGCCATAACAACCAGTGATGGAAACGCGGTGAGGAACGGGCAAAACACCAGGCCGCCAGCAACACAAATGGCGTGGTAGGTAATAAAGGTAATACAATCCCCAGCGTGCCCAGCACAATTGCCAGCCAGCCAAGGCTCAGTAATAAAATGCGTTGCATAACGGATGCCTGATAAAATCGATACCGCGCTACGTTAACACAGTCGGGAAAAGAGTGATGCCCTTGCCACGCCCACAACAACGTCTTCAATCCACGCTGGTACTGCTGCGCCAGCAAATCGCTCAGCAACCAGATGGGAGCTGCCGGCAGCCGCGTTTTGATGCGCAGTTGTTCCACTGCAAAGGAACACGCCTCGCCGACTATCTGCAAGAGCTGGAACACAATATCGCCCAGCTCACCGCCGCTGATCAGGACGCCACGCGTCGGCAGTGGCTGGCCGATAAAGTCGTGGATCAGATTGCTGCTTTACAACGTGAGTGCCAGAGCCAGCAACTGCGCGTGGCGCGTGAACGGCCACGTACTGATGTCAAACAACAGAAACGTGAAGAGTATCGAGGTTATGAGACGCGGTTGCTGGCGATGATCGCCGAACGTGAGCAGCATCTGCAACATGCCGAAACCTTGAGCGTCCAGCAGCAATTGATTCGTGAGCTGGAGCAGCTTCAGGCGCGTCTGGGACGCTGTCGCCAAGCCATCCACAAGCTGGAGCTGCAATTTACCGCACGGTAAGCGCCGTGATCTTTCCTCTATACTCATTTCTCCTGAGATGAGGAGTTGCATATGGCTTTTATCGCCTGGATTTTGACCGGTCTTGCCGCCGGATGGCTAAAACGGGTGCTATTTCCCGGACGACCTGGTGGCTTTATCGTTACGCTGATACTGGCGGTGATAGGTGCGCTGATCGGCGGTTATATCGCCAGTTATTTTAACGCGGGCGACATGGTAACCCTTAGCGTGGCGACCCTGGGCATGGCACTGGCTGGCGCCGTGGTGATGCTGCTGGTGGTGATGAAATTACGTATTTAGGAGAGACAATGTCACTGGAAACGGCACCAGACGAAATCAAACTGGCAGTGGATTTGATTCAACTGCTTGAGGAGAACCAGGTTCCCACCACCACGGTGCTGGCCGCGTTGGCAATTGTCCGACGCGATTATGAACAGAAACAAGCCGCAGAAAAATCCCCGTAACGGCGCGATTTATGAAGCGCGCCGTTACGAATGAACACCGTTGGATAATGTTGGGCTGAAGCGCAACATATCCAACAGGGCTTCAACCAGGCCCGGCGCTTCTGCCGCCAGATCAAAACTTTCCGGGGTAAACAGCCAACTTTCCATCATGCCATTAACGTAGGCGCGCATAATCAACGCTGCCTGACGGGTGTTGAGGCTGCGAGGCAACTGACCCGCATCAATGCATGCACGCAGCACCTCTTCTATTCTGTCGTAACATTCCAGCAGTAAGCTTTGCTGCATATTCTGCAAGGTTGCCATTTCACCCACAAATTCGCATTTATGGAAAATGATCTCCATTAGTGCGCGTCTTTTGGGATCCTTTGCAGTAGCGTCAAGGATATAGATCAACATCGAACGCATAACAGAGAGTGGATCGTCGGGGTATTTTGTTTGATACTCAAGTTCCACATCGTCAAGCCCAGCGTCACATTGCAACCAGATTTCATGTAACAGATCGGCTTTATTCTTGAAATGCCAGTAGATGGCTCCCCGCGTGACGCCGGCAGCCGCAGCGATATCCGCCAGTGATGTGGCGGCAACACCGTGTTCTGAGAAGTGAGCTAACGCGGCATCAAGAATTTGATTACGCGTTTCAAGTGCTTGTGCTTTGGTTTTTCGTGCCATAGCGGACTTTTTTTACAAACTGGCAAGTTTACATACATTTGTGAATGTATGTACCATAGCACGACCCGTGTTTTAACGCAGCAATGGGTTTAACGGTTTGTGATCCATTGATCATTTGATATCGGACACTCGAGGTTTATTTATGAATAAAAACAGAGGATTAGCCCCTCTGGCGGCCGTCCTGATGCTTTCAGGCAGCTTTGTATTGACAGGATGTGATGATAATAAATCCCAGCAAGCCGCCCAGCAGCAGCCCCCTGAAGTGGGTGTTGTGACGTTAAAAAACGAGCCACTGAAAATCACCACTGAACTCCCTGGCCGTACTTCGGCTTTCCGTGTTGCGGAAGTTCGCCCTCAGGTCTCAGGTATCATTCTGAAGCGTAACTTTGTTGAAGGCAGTGACGTGAAAGCAGGGGTTTCCCTGTATCAGATCGATCCCGCTACCTATCAGGCGGCTTATGACAATGCAAAAGGTGCCCTGGCGGAAGCGCAAGCCAATGCGCGCATCGCAGATTTGACGGTTAAACGCTATAAGCCGCTGCTGGGTACCAAGTACATCAGCCAGCAGGATTATGACACCGCCGTCGCTACCGCCGCGCAGAATGCCGCAGCCGTACAGGCCGCACAGGCGAACGTGGAAAGTGCCCGCATTAATCTGGCATACACCAAGGTGACCTCCCCGATTAGCGGACGTATTGGTAAATCTTCCGTGACGGAAGGTGCGCTGGTTTCGAGTGCGCAGACTACCGCGCTGGCTACCGTGCAGCAGCTCGATCCGATGTATGTTGACGTGACCCAATCCAGCGATGATTTCCTGCGTTTGCGCGCCGAGCTGGAAGCCGGTCAGCTGAAACAGACCGACGGCAAAGCCAATGTTGTTCTGTTGATGCAAAACGGCAGCACCTACTCACAGGCCGGTACGCTGGAGTTCTCCGACGTGACCGTCGACGAAACCACCGGCTCGATTACCCTGCGAGCGATCTTCCCGAACCCGGATGGCCGCCTGTTGCCTGGCATGTTTGTCCGTGCGCGTCTGGATGAAGGTACCAATCCGAGTGCGTTGCTGGTGCCTCAGCAGGCAGTAACCCGTACTCCAACCGGTCAGGCCACAGCCATGGTGGTCGGAGCCGATAACAAAGTTGAATTGCGCAACCTGACAGCCAACCAGGCGATTGGTGATAAATGGTTGGTGACCGAAGGATTGAAAGCAGGCGATCGCGTGATCACCGTCGGTCTGCAACGTGCCAAACCCGGTGCGCAGGTAACACCACAAGAAGTATCAGACGACACGAAAGCCGCTGCCGCCTCTCAGGCACAGTCTGAAAAATCGTCTTCATAAACAGGAGCCGTTAATACATGGCTAAGTTTTTTATCGATCGCCCCATTTTTGCGTGGGTAATCGCCATCATCATTATGTTGGCGGGTGCGCTATCGATCATCAGTCTGCCTATCGAGCAATATCCTAATGTTGCGCCGCCGGCAGTTGAGATCCAGGCCTCCTACCCGGGTGCTGATGCGAAAACGCTGCAAGACTCGGTGACCCAGGTCATCGAACAAAATATGAATGGTATCGATGGACTGATGTATATGTCCTCGAGCAGTGACTCGTCCGGTACGCTGACCCTGACCCTGACTTTCCAGTCCGGTACGGATGCGGATATCGCCCAGGTTCAGGTGCAGAACAAACTGCAACTGGCGATGCCGTTGCTGCCCCAGGAAGTTCAGTCGCAGGGGATTCAGGTTAAAAAATCCTCCAGCAGCTTCCTGATGGTGGCCGGTTTTGTCAGTGATGATCCGAACATGACGCAGAACGATATCTCGGACTACGTTGCGTCGAACATCAAAGATCCGATCAGCCGTACTCCTGGGGTGGGTGATACCCAGGTATTTGGTGCGCAGTATGCGATGCGTATCTGGCTTGATCCGCACAAACTCAACAACTTCCAGCTGACACCGGTTGATGTGATCAGCGCACTGACAACCCAGAACACCCAGGTGGCCGCCGGTCAGTTAGGTGGTACACCTCCGGTGCCCGGACAGCAGTTGAACGCCTCGATCATTGCTCAGACCCGTCTGACATCGACCGACGAGTTCGGCAACATTCTGCTGAAGGTCAACACCGATGGTTCGCAGGTGCGTCTGCGTGACGTGGCGAAGATTGAGCTGGGCGGGGAAAACTACGACATCATCGCCCGTTACAACGGTAAACCCGCTTCCGGTATCGGTATCAAGCTGGCGACCGGCGCTAACGCCCTGGATACCGCTGATGCGGTAAAAGCCGAACTGGCGAAGCTACAACCGTTCTTCCCGACCGGCCTGAAAGTGGTTTATCCGTATGACACCACGCCGTTCGTTAAAATCTCCATCTTCGAAGTGGTGAAAACCCTGATGGAAGCGATCGTGCTGGTGTTCCTGGTGATGTATCTGTTCCTACAGAACTTCCGCGCCACGCTGATCCCGACCATTGCAGTACCGGTCGTATTGCTCGGAACCTTTGCGATTATCGCCGCCTGCGGCTACTCGATAAACACGCTCACCATGTTCGGGATGGTGCTCGCCATCGGCCTGTTGGTGGATGACGCCATCGTGGTGGTAGAAAACGTTGAGCGTGTGATGGCCGAGGAGGGGCTGCCGCCCAAGGAAGCCACGAAACGATCGATGGAGCAGATTCAGGGTGCGCTGGTGGGTATTGCGCTGGTGCTCTCCGCGGTATTTATTCCGATGGCCTTCTTTGGTGGCTCTACCGGGGTTATTTATCGTCAGTTCTCCATCACCATCGTGTCAGCGATGGCCCTGTCGGTGCTGGTGGCGTTGATTCTGACGCCTGCGCTGTGCGCAACCATGCTGAAACCCGTAGAGAAAGGCAGCCACGGCAAAACCACCGGTTTCTTCGGCTGGTTTAACCGCCTGTTCGATAAGAGCACCCATCACTACGTTGATAGCGTTGGTCATATCGTACGCAGCACCGGTCGTTACCTGGTACTTTATCTGATCATCGTTGTCGGCATGGCGTATCTGTTCCTGCGTCTTCCTACCTCGTTCCTGCCGGAAGAGGATCAGGGTCTGCTGCTGGCTCAGGCGCAATTGCCCGCCGGTGCGACTCAGGAACGTACGCAGAAAGTGCTCGACCAGGTGACGGATTACTTCCTGACTAAAGAGAAAGACAGCGTGAACTCGGTGTTTACCGTTAACGGCTTCGGCTTTGCCGGTCGTGGACAGAACACCGGTATCGCCTTCGTCAGCCTCAAGCCGTGGGACGAGCGTGGCAGTGCCGACATGAAAGTGCCTGCCCTTGCCGCTCGTGCGATGCGTGCGCTGGGTTCCATCAAAGATGCGATGGTCATTCCGTTCAACCTGCCGGCGATTATCGAACTGGGTAACGCCACCGGTTTCGACTTCCAGCTCATTGATCAGGGTAACCTGGGACATGAGAAGCTGACCGAAGCACGTAATCAGCTGTTCGGTATGATCGCTCAGCACCCGGATACGCTGGTGGGCGTGCGTCCTAACGGCCTGGAAGATACTCCGCAGTACAAACTGATTATCGATCAGGAAAAAGCGTCGGCGCTGGGTGTCTCGCTGTCTGACATCAACACCACGCTGGGTGCGGCATGGGGTGGTTCCTACGTTAACGATTTCATCGACCGCGGTCGCGTGAAGAAGGTGTACGTTATGGGGCAGCCAGATTCACGTATGCTGCCGGATGACGTCAGCAAATGGTATGTGCGTAACAGCGCCGGTGAGATGGTGCCATTCTCTGCCTTCTCAAGTGCGAAGTGGCAGTATGGTTCACCACGTCTGGAACGTTATAACGGCCTGCCGTCGATGGAAATTCTCGGCCAGGCTGCACCGGGTAAAAGCTCCGGTGATGCCATGAACCTGATGGAAGAACTGGCGGCGAAACTGCCAGCCGGTATCGGCTATGACTGGACGGGCATGTCCTACCAGGAACGTCTGTCCGGTAACCAGGCTCCGGCACTGTACGCCATCTCGTTGATTGTGGTGTTCCTGTGTCTGGCTGCGCTGTATGAAAGCTGGTCGATTCCGTTCTCGGTAATGTTGGTGGTTCCGCTCGGCGTGGTGGGTGCGTTGCTGTTCACTACCCTGCGTGGTCTGAGCAACGACGTCTACTTCGTGGTGGGTCTGCTGACTACCATCGGCCTGTCGGCGAAGAACGCCATCCTGATCGTGGAGTTCGCCAAGGACTTGATGGAGAAAGAAGGCAAAGGCCTGGTGGAATCAACGCTTGAGGCATCCCGTATGCGTCTGCGCCCGATTCTGATGACCTCGCTGGCCTTTATCCTCGGCGTGCTGCCGCTGGCGATCAGTACCGGTGCCGGTTCTGGCGCACAGAACGCGGTAGGTACAGGCGTGATGGGCGGCATGGTCACCGCAACCGCGCTGGCAATCTTCTTCGTGCCGGTGTTCTTCGTGGTGGTACGTCGCCGTTTCAGCAAGAATAAAGCTGAACTGGAACAAGGCCATCCGGTGAACCATAGCCACTAAGATTTTCCCTTCCTTAAAAGGCCGCTGATGCGGCCTTTTTTTTGCTCTCAGCACAACCGCGCGATAAATCGCGCCGCTACGGGGCAGGTGCGGCATCGTGGGTGGCGCGATAAATCGTGACGCGACGAGTTGCATTGTGGGACGCTCAGGTTCATACTATTGTTATATTATAACATTACATAAGGCGCAGAATTATGAAACCTGATATCCATCCCCACTACCGCCCGGTGGTGTTCCACGACACTACGGCGAATGAATATTTCAAAGTCGGCTCCACCATCAAAACTGAACGTACTATCGAATTTGAAGGCGAAGTGCTGCCCTATGTCACACTCGATGTCTCTTCAAAATCGCATGTGTACTACACCGGCAAGCAGAAAGATTTTGCCAAAGAAGGCAGCGCGGCACGCTTCAACCAGCGTTATGGTCGTTTCCTCGGTCGCGGTAAGGCATAACGGAGCACCACATGCAGGTATTGAGTTCATTGCGTTCAGCGAAGACCCGTCACAAAGATTGCAAAGTCGTGCGTCGTAAAGGTCGTATCTATGTGATCTGCAAAACCAATCCGCGCTTTAAAGCGGTACAGGGAAGAAAGAAGAAAAAACGTTAGGATGGTGTCGTGATAATTGGCCGGGTTAATACCCGGCCTTTTTTATTACTGCATACTTTTCAGCATGGCATTCACGTTGTGCTTGAATGCTGCTTCATAGCTGGCGGCCGGACCATTGGCTTCCGACAGCGCTTCCGGATAGAGTTCACCACCTGGTTTGGCGCCGGTTGCGCTGGCAATCTGCTTCACCAGACGCGGATCGGTCTGATTCTCCATAAAGTAAGTATTGATGTGCTCAGCCTTGAGCTGTTTGATGATCGAGGCTACATCGCTGGCACTGGCTTCCGCTTCCGTTGAGAAACCGACCGGGGCGAGGAATTCCACGCCATAGCGCTGGCCAAAATAACCAAACGCATCATGGCTGGTCAGCACTTTGCGTTTATTCTGCGGTACAGCGGCAAAGGATGTTTTTGCCCAGCTGTCGAGTTTCTGTAATTGCTGGATATAGTTTTCGCCCTGTTTACGAATGGCGGCAGCATCTTCCGGATCGGCCTTGATTAACGCGTTCATGACGTTGGTGGCATAAATCACGCCATTCGCCATGCTGTTCCACGCGTGTGGATCGGTAATGGTTTTACCATCATCCACCATTTCACGGGTATTGATGCCGGTTGAGGCCACCACCAGCGTGCCTTTGTAACCTGATGCGCTCACCAGTCGATCCATCCAGCCTTCCAGCCCCAGACCGCTGACAAACACCACATCCGCCTGCGCCAGTGCCTGGCTATCCTGCGGAGTTGGTTCAAAAGTGTGAGGATCGCCATTTGGCCCCACCAGCGATTTCACTTTAACGTGATCGCCACCAACTTGTTTCACGATATCCGCCAGCACGGTAAAACTCGCTACCGCATCCACCGTTTTTGCCAGCGCCAGCGGGCTGATCAACATGGCACCCAACGCCAGGCTAATCGGTAACTTCTTCATACACATCCCCTTATTGGTTTCGTTATCGGCGGCGCAGTAAACCGCCACATGGTCCTGTCAAAACAGAAAGCAAAAAAAGTCCGGCGGCACTCAGTACCACCGCCGGCCCCGCAGGCAGTGAGTAATGCCACGACAACATCAGCCCGATCAGCGCGGCGATCACTGCCAGCAACATGGCAACGCCGAGCATGCAGGCGAGATGGCGACTCCAGAAACGGGCGCTGGCGGCGGGCAACATCATCAATCCCACCGACATCAAGGTGCCCAGCACCTGAAAACCGGCCACCAGATTGAGGACCACCAGAGTGAGAAAAATGCCGTGCACCAGAGGGGCACTCCATTTGCCCTGTGCGCGCAGAAAATCGGGATCGAAGGCGTCTATCACCAGCGGACGATAAATGATCGCCAGCATCAGTAACGTGAAGGCAGCAATACCGCCGACCAGCACAATTGCTGCGTTATCCACCGCCAGTAGCGAGCCAAACAGCACATGCAGCAGATCAACGCTGGAACCGCGTAGTGACACCAGAGTGACCCCCAGTGCCAACGAACCCAGATAAAAACCGGCAAAGCTGGCATCTTCTTTAAGCGGGGTATATCGGCTGACAGCACCGGAGAGAAGCGCAACGGCCAGACCGGCAATCAAGCCACCAATCCCCATTGCCACCAGCGACAAACCAGAGATGAGATAGCCAATCGCCGCACCGGGCAGTACCGCGTGAGAAAGTGCATCGCCAATCAGGCTCATGCGTCGTAATGAGAGAAACACACCCAGTGGTGTGGCACTCAGCGCCAGCGCCACACAGGCCACCAGAGCACGGCGCATAAAACCGAATTCGATGAAAGGTTGCAGTAAAGTCACGATGCCACCTTCTGCAACAGAGAGACGCGGGCGGATTCAACTGCATCCAGCGACAACACATCCTGAAAATAACGTTCAACCAAAGGACGATCATGCAATACCACCAACAAGGTGGTGCCTGCCTGTTGCTGCTGTTGCAGGATTGACATCAACAAAGTCACGGTCTGGCTGTCGATACCATTAAAGGGTTCATCCAGCAGCCACAACTTGCTGCGTTGCAGCATCAGGCGGGCGAATAACACGCGCTGTAACTGACCTCCTGACAAGGTGGCAGGCTGTGCATCCGCGAAATCACGCATCTGCACCGCATCAAGTGCCGCATCAATCTCTTTGCGTAGCGCGCGGTTAATCGCGCCAAACCAACCACAACGCGGCCAGCACCCCATCGCGACCAACTCATAGGCCGTGACAGGGAAGCGCGTTTCCAACTCGGTACGCTGTGGCAACCAACCCAGTTCTTTACGGGAAACCTTCAGCTCACAACGCCCTGAAATCGGCGTCAGTAAACCGGCGATGGTTTTCAACAGCGTCGATTTTCCGCTGCCATTGGCGCCAATCAACGCCGTCATACTACCTGCTACCAACTCACCGTTGATCGTTGGTGTAACCCTTTGCCCTTGATAGCCAGCCTGCAAGTGGTGAAAACGCATCATTTTTGCATGCCCCACACAATGGCCAATCCCAACAGGGCAACCAACAGCAGCGCGACCAGCAAGCGCCCGCCTAGCGACAACAGTAATCCACTATGATTCATACGGTACAACCAAAATGTTATAACATAACAATACACTATCAGACTCTTCTGTCGGTTAGTCAGGGGGAAAGTGTTTCAAAAGTTAACCAGCGCTATCCTGCATCCTCCCTCACCTTTTGAATTCGCCTCCTTCTCATGACCTCCCGTAATGCAATCCATCACAACAATAGCTATTTATGCTTAAGGTGAGCTTGCAATGTTTGTCAGAAACCCCAATGATAGAAACAACAGCCTTTATACCGGGTTAACGATGCAGGCCATTATTCATTGTGATATTGCGGTCGGTGAGGATAACTGCACAAAGTTGCAGGCATTAATTCAAGGGAATATTCTCAAAATAGCCTCAGCGCTGGCGGGTGATTTACAATGGTATTCACAAAATGCGCGATTAGTTCCCGAGAGTTTTCGCATTATTTCCATCAAGATTATCGCTAATAATCGATTTAAAATGCTTTACGATTTCCAGTGGAATTTATTTAGTCCCTGTCAGGATTTAAATGAAACCTTTACACGTCAGGAAGATGTTCTGTTTCATATCCAGCCGGGCGCACTGGTGTTCGAAGTGATAGACAATACACGCCCTTCACCCGCCGATGAATTGTAATATTTGGTAATGGAGGTGAGCAAAACTAATGAATCTGGATTATATTTGAGGAGTCGCTGAATTCATTTTATTCGTGATCGCTTCCTGGCCACTTTTCCAAATCTCGCCGCGCTGCGGTAACCGTGCTAGCTATGGAGGGGAAAAAGATGGACGAATACTCACCGAAACGGCATGATATTGCCCAGCTTAAATTTCTGTGTGAGAACCTGTTTGACGAAAGTATGGCAACATTAACTGACAGTCATCATGGCTGGGTTAATGATCCTACTTCTGAAAGCAATTTACAGCTCAACGATTTGATTGAGCATATCGCGTCTTTCACGATGAATTACAAAATTAAGCATGTTGAAGATGAAGCACTGATAACGCAAATCGATGAATATCTTGACGATACCTTTATGTTGTTTAGCAGTTACGGAATCAATACTCAGGATCTTCAACGTTGGCAACGTTCAGCACGACGCTTATTTAACCTGTTTGCCGAAGAGTGCGCTTTTCTACAGCAACCCAGCCATTCCTTTTAGCATCAGAGTGAGAACGATTTATTTATGAGCAATCAAGCCTTAACCAAAACCGATTATTTGATGCGACTGCGCCGCTGTCGCTCAATCGATACCCTTGAGCGGGTGATTGAAAAAAACAAGTATGAATTGTCCGATGACGAGTTAGCGGTATTTTACTCGGCTGCCGATCACCGCCTTGCAGAGCTGACGATGAATAAGCTCTACGATAAAGTGCCCGGGTCTGTCTGGAAGTTCGTCCGCTAAGTTTTTCCCTTCTCTTGCCCAGCCTGTTGCAGCAACCGATTTTCAGGGATTGACCTTTCACTGGCAAAGGAGTGCCAGCAGCACGCTATTGATTGAATTTAAGGGGATTTTTTCGAGGCAGAAATGGTGGAGGCCCTGCCAGCTACATCCCGGCACACGCGTCGCCTGCTGCGGCTGCTTCCTTCCGGACCTGACCGAGTTCACAAGTTAGCATTGCGGGAGAACCAACAGGGCCCCCATTGACTAGCCCTCATTACGAGAGCGCTGGCATTATCAGGTAAGCCCCCGGCAATTGCAAGCAAACGCCGGATGACCGTTGTTTTCTTGAACAGACAGGCGATTATGCGTGCCCTGGTTCATGTTAAAGTCTGCCCTTTGCGGTTATTCAGGACGACCCAATGAGTGAACACGATAGCTTTCCGCAGCGCGTGTGGCAGATTGTTGCCGCCATTCCCCCCGGTAAAGTGATGACCTATGGTGATGTCGCCCGTCTGGCTGGATCCCCGCGTGCGGCACGTCAGGTGGGTGGCGTGCTGAAACGTCTCCCGCCCGGCAGCCAGTTACCCTGGCATCGTGTCCTGAATCGTCACGGACGTATTTCGCTACAGGGTGATGATTTGTTTCGTCAGCGCGATGCGCTGGAAGCTGAAGGGATCGAAGTGAGTGATGCGGGAGAAATTGAACTGGCGCGATATCGTTGGGATCAGGATTGATACCCGGTACACATTCGTCCCGGTGCGATAAATCGCGCCGGGACGATATCCGTTTACATACTGGTCGCCGCAGGCACTGAAGACGATGGTGTCACCTGCGTTGGAGAGGTAGACGGCACGGTCGTTGCCGCACCAGGCTGCGTTGGCATCGCCATATTGGTGGTAGGCACCAGCAACAATTCGACCTTGGTTCCGCCCTGATTAATCACCGGTTTTACCGTATCAGTGATAAACGCCAGTCTGCCATCAATGGCTATTGCTGCACTCAACAGAATGCGTGCGTTCGGCTGGATGTCTGCCGGGTTAAAGGGCAGCACAAACTGGAACGGTGCCTGTTTGCCCTCGGTACGCACCACATGCTGCGCCAGCACGCGGGATGGTGCATCGGACTGTGAGGCATCTGACAGAGTCACCGTCAGCACCGCATCCGGCGGTAACGCAATACGCTGGCGAATATAAATGGAGCCACTTACATTCGGCTGCGCAATGGCCGTTTGCTGACCGGCAACCGTTGCACCCAACGTTGGCGTTGCCACCGGTTTGCTGTGATCCGCGCACCCTGCGACCGCCACAGCCAATGTCATACCGCTAATGATTTGCCAGAGTTTCATTGATGTCGTCTCCTTATGAACACTATGATTGTCGGCGGCAAAAATAATGTGCAGCTATTCAACCGCCGAATGCCCTTAATTCTGGCACAAAAATCCGCAATGCGCTTAAGACGGGTCTTAGATTGCTGAAACCACGGCAAAAAGATTGACGACAACTGGTCGGATCTTTCACACTTGCCCGACCGGTATCACTGAGGAATCCGTTATGAGCCAGGCACTGCACAACCTGCTTAATTTGTTGAATCTGGAAAAACTGGAAGAGGGATTATTTCGCGGTCAAAGCGAAGACCTCGGCCTGCGTCAGGTGTTTGGTGGTCAGGTGGTTGGCCAGGCGCTTTATGCAGCGAAACAGACAGTGCCGGAAGCACGTATCATTCACTCATTCCATAGTTACTTCCTGCGTCCGGGCGATAGCCAGAAAGCCATTATCTATGATGTCGAAACTCTACGGGATGGCAAAAGCTTTAGCGCGCGCCGCGTCAGCGCTGTACAAAATGGACAACCGATCTTCTACATGACGGCCTCGTTCCAGGCACCGGAAAGCGGATTTGAGCATCAGAACAGCATGCCACAGGTCCCCGCCCCGGATAATTTGCCATCGGAACAGGATCTGGCGCATAAGCTGGCAGCGCATCTGCCGATTAAATTACGGGAAAAATTCCTCTCTGAACGTCCTCTCGATATTCGTCCGGTGCAGATTCACAACCCGCTGAAAGGCCGTGTTGATGAGCCGGTACGTCAGGTGTGGGTGCGTGCTAACGGTCAACTGCCGCAGGATCGTCGGATTCACCAATATCTGCTTGGCTATGCATCAGACCTCAACTTCCTGCCTGTAGCGCTTCAGCCGCACGGCAAAGGCTTCCTTGAGCCCGACATGCAGGTCGCGACTATCGACCACTCAATGTGGTTCCACCGCCCGTTCGACCTGTCAGAATGGCTGCTGTATAGCGTTGTCAGCACCTCAGCATCAGGTGCACGCGGGTTTGTACGCGGGGAGTTTTTTACTCAGGATGGCACGCTGGTGGCAACCACGGTGCAGGAAGGGGTGATGCGCCAACGCAGCGAATAAAAAAGGGGCGATGACTCGCCCCTTCTGCTTTTTATTATTTTAGCGCACTGCTCTCTTTTTCAGCCCGGCTCTTACTGGTTGTAAGCGTTTTCGCCGTGGCTGTTAACATCCAGACCTTCACGTTCCTGATCTTCTGGAACACGCAGGCCAACAATCATATCGGCCAGTTTGAAGCCAATGAAGGCAACCACACCAGACCAGACGATGGTGACACCCACGCTGAACAGCTGGATCCATACCTGATGGCCCATGGTTACGCCTTCAGCATAACCTACGCCACCCAGTGAAGAGGAAGCGAACACACCAGTCAGGATACAACCCACGATGCCACACACGCCGTGCACACCGAACACATCACACGGGTCATCAACACGCAGCCATTTCTTCAGGGTCGTGACACCCCACAGACCAGCCAAACCACCGACCAGACCGATAATCAGCGCGCCGCCAACACCGACATAACCACACGCCGGAGTGATAGCAACCAGACCTGCGATGAAGCCTGAAGAGGCACCCAGCAGAGAAGGCTTACCACGCAGTGCCCACTCACCGAAGGTCCAGGACAGTACCGCACCCGCCGTCGCAATGACGGTGTTCAGGAATGCCAGGGCAGCGATTTCGTTGGCCGCAGAAGCAGAACCAGCGTTGAAGCCGAACCAGCCCACATACAGGATTGCAGTACCCGTGAACACCATTGGCAGGTTGTGCGGTTTAAATGCTTCTTTACCGAAGCCAGCACGTTTGCCCACCAGATAAGCACCGACCAGACCAGCAACCGCAGCGTTGATGTGAACAACGGTACCGCCCGCAAAGTCCAGCGCGCCATCAGATGCCAGCAGACCGCCAGCCCAGACCATGTGTGCAATCGGCAGATAAGCCAGAGTCAGCCATACCGCAACGAAAATCAGCACCGCAGAGAAACGAATACGTTCCGCAATGGAACCCACAATCAGGCCCACGGTGATACAGGCGAAGGAAGCCTGGAACGCAACGTGGATATATTGATAGAAGGTGCCCATCAGCGCTTTCAGCTCGATATTTTTCAACATCGCCCACTGGAAGCTACCGAAGAAGGCATTGCCTTCGCTGAAAGCCAGCGAGTAACCGTAAATCATCCACAGCACACAAACCAGAGAGAAGGTTACCGCTACCTGAGTCAGCATGGACAATACGTTTTTACCGCGGATCAGACCGCCGTAAAACAGGGCGATGCCCGGAATCGACATGAACAACACCAACGCGGTGCAGATCATCATAAACGCGTTATCGGCTTTATCCGCAACGGCAGGAGCTGCCGCCATGGCCAGAGACGGTAACAGCGCCAGGCTGGTCAGGCCTAACTTCGTCATCATTTTATTCATTTCTTTCCATCCCATCACAATCAAGGCCTAGTTACAGTGCTGCTTCGTCGGTCTCGCCAGTACGAATACGGATAACGCGTTGCAGTTCCGCAACGAAAATTTTGCCGTCGCCAATCTTGCCGGTGTAAGCGGCTTTGCTGATCACATCCACGACTTCGTCCAGTTGATCATCAGCAATGGCGATATCAATTTTTACTTTTGGCAGGAAGTTCACGCTGTACTCGGCACCGCGATAAAGCTCTGCGTGACCTTTCTGGCGACCGAAACCCTTCACTTCGGTAACTGTCAGTCCCTGAATGCCAATAGAGGATAAGGCTTCACGCACGTCCTCCAGCTTAAATGGTTTGATTACCACGGTAACCAGCTTCATACGATCCCCTCCAGGTATTTAATGAGTGAGTCTTACCGGACACGCAGGGATATAAGCAAAGGGTGTGCCATAAATAAAAAAACCGCAGAGTCAGCAGATTAGCCGCGCTACAGCGCGCTTCGTTCTGTGATGAACAACACAAATACCAGCAGGAAAGGAAGAAAGGAGTGAATTGTTTGCACCTCTTTGGTGCTTATAGCCTCAAAGAAGTGCATTTCTACAGAATAATCCGATAAAGGTGCGCAAAAAAGGTGCAAGTCACCCTTCAGTCGTTAAGGGAATGCCCGCCGCGAGTTCATCGCCCGCCTGTTGCAACTGGTACATTTGCCAGTAACGCCCCTGTTGCGCCAGTAACTGGCTATGCGTACCGCGTTCAGCGACCTGACCGCGATGCAGGACCAGAATCTGGTCTGCCTCAGTAATAGTGGAGAGGCGATGCGCGATCACCACCAGCGTGCTGTGCTGACGCAAGGCACGCAGGGCGTGCTGAATCGCCTGCTCAGTGCCAGAATCGATATTGGCGGTGGCTTCATCAAGGATCAAAATTTGCGGCAGCGATACCAGCACCCGCGCCAGCGCTAACAACTGTTTCTGACCGACCGACAGGTTATTGCCCTGCTCGCCCAACCGGGTGTGAATACCCTCAGGCATAGCGCGCACCAGCGCGGCAAGCTGCACCGTCTCCAGCGCCTGCCACACCGCCTGCTCCGGGATATCGCGCCCAAGACGGACATTGGCGAGCAAGGTATCTGCCAGCACCACCGGGTCCTGTTGCACCATCGCTACCCCCTGACGTAACGCCTGATGCGTCAGTTGTGGCAATGGACGACCGTCCAGTTCGATACTGCCGCGCGTCACCGGGTAGTACCCCATCAGCAGGTTTGCCAGCGTACTTTTGCCACTGCCGGTATGGCCAACCAACGCAATAAAGCCACGGGGCGGCACGTCCAGATCGATCTGGCTTAACACGTCACGATCGGCGCGATAGGCAAAGCTGACATCACGCAGGGAAATACGCCCGGAGGCCAGTGGCCGGTTATCCGTGCCGTAATCCTGCTGAGTCGCATCCATCAACTCAAAGATGCGCTCACCCGACACCACCGCCTGTTGCAGCATCGATTGCTGGGTAGTGAGTTCAATCAACGGCTCATTCAGACGCCCGAGGTAAGTGATAAAGGCATACAGAACGCCCACCTCAAATACGCCTGGGTTAGCAAAGCTGAACAACATCAGCAGGCCGCACAAAATCAGTGCAGAGAATAAACTCAGTAATGGACGCAGCAAGAAGCCATCCAGTCGTAGCGTCTCCATTCGCGCCAGATAGTGCGAACGGCTGGCCTCCCCCATTCGCTCACCAAAACGCGCCTGCTGGCGGAACTGCTGGATGACACTCATGCCGTTAATCACTTCATTGAAGCCGTTATTGATGTCGGCCAGATAGCTACGCACCCGTCGCGCTATCGGTGTGCTGTAACGCTGATAGATCAACATCACCGTCAATACCAGCGGGAAAATTACTATCGCCACCAGCGCCATACGCCAGTCGAGCGCAAACATCGCCACCAGCATCGCGCCGATCAACGCCGCACTGCGCAACACCGTTGCCACCACCGTGACATACAGATCGCGGATCACCTCGGTATCGTTGGTCACGCGTGAGATGATTTGACCGACCGGTTGGGTATCGAAGGCGCTTAACGGCTGTCGTAGCGCGGCATTCATCACATCAGAACGTAATTTTTGCACCACGCCGATCGCCGCGCGGTTGAACAGCAACGACTGAAAATAGTGCAGGCCCGCTGCCAGCAATTGCAGCAGAATAAATCCGACCACCAACCCGGCGACAATGCCCCACGGCATCTGGTGTTGCGCCACCAGATGATCAATAAAATAACTGACTAACACCGGCCCGGTGACTTCGGCCGCCGCCGCCAGCCATAACATGCCCACGGCCAGCCATAACGATTTACGCCACGGTTTGCCGTAGGCCAGTAAACGTTTCAAGGTTGGCCACAGACGCACAGATTTAGCCACGACTCGCTCCTTCGCTGATCTCATCCTCGTCCAGCGCCGCTTCCAGTTGCTGATAACGGTACATATCACGATACCAACCGCTTTCTGCCACCAGATCGTCGTGGTCGCCACGCTGCATCACCTGACCCTGCTGCAATACCAGAATCTCGCTGGCTTCGGTCAGCGCCGACAGACGATGCGCACTGATAATCAGCGTACGGCCCCGACCCCATTGCCGCAGGTTGTGCAGAATATCGTGCTCGGTGCGTCCATCCACCGCAGATAATGCATCATCCAGAATCAGGATCTCGGCATTCAGCAACAGCGCACGCGCAATAGCGATGCGCTGCTTCTGACCGCCTGAGAGCATCACGCCACGTTCACCCACCTCGGTTTCATAGCCCTGCGGCAGCCGCAGGATATCCTCATGAACGCAGGCCATCTTCGCCACCTGCTCAATCTCCTGCTGGCTGGCATTGGGTCGACCTAACGCAAGGTTATTGGCGACGGTATCGGAAAACAGGAACGGCGTCTGGCTCACCACCGCCAGGCGGCTGCGCCAGCTATCAATGCGCAACTGCGACAGCGGGGTGTTGTGATAGCGAATATCACCTTGTTCAAGGTCGAAATGGCGCTGAAGCAAGCTTAACAGCGTGCTTTTGCCACAGCCAGTGGGGCCACATAAGCCCAGCATTTGGCCGGGTTTGAGCTGAAAATTGACATGGCTGAGCGCCACACCGGCACTCGCCGGATAGCGAAACTCGCGGATCGCCACCTGCAAATTCCCGGCTTCCGGCGGCAGCATTTGCTGGCCGTCTTCCACTGCCGGAGCTTCCGCCAGCAACGCACGGATACGGCTCCAGGCCGCGCTGCCACGCTCAACGATATTGAACATCCACGCCAGTGCCAGCATCGGCCAAATCATCAGGCCGAGGTACATTACAAAGCTGGTGAGCTGCCCTAACGTCAGGCTGCCATGCCACACCATCCAGCTCCCGCCACCAATCGCCAGCAAATTGGAGAAACCAATCGCGATATAGATGGTGGGATCAAAACGCGCATCTACCCTTGCCACTCGCAGGTTTTTCTCGCCAGTATCGCGCGCGATGGCCGCAAACTGCTGCGATTGATGATCTTCCAGACCAAAGGCTTTGATCATGCGAATGCTGGTCAGGCTTTCCTGAGTTTGATCATTCAGGCTGGAGAACGCCGCCTGTGCCAGTTTGAAACGATCATGCAACTGATTGCCGTAACGATGGATAATCAGCGCCATAATCGGCATCGGTACCAACGCCAGTAACGTCAACTGCCAACTGATTTGTACGCTCATCACCACCAGCACCACACAACCCATCACCAGTGAATCCACCAGCGTCAGCACCCCTTCCCCGGCGGCAAAGACCACGCGGTCAACATCGTTGGTGGCACGAGCGATCAGATCACCGGTGCGATGACGCAGGTAAAATGCCGGATGCTGGCGGCTCAATTGACGGTAAAAATCTTCACGTAATTTCACCGCCAGTTGGTAAGAGGCTCCGAACAGCAGCACGCGCCAGACATAACGCAGCAGATAAACCACCACCGCAGTGACCAGCATCACGCCGATCCACATCATCAGTCGTCCGGTGCTTAAGGTATGTTGGGTAACGCCATCAACAATTACGCCCACCAAATGCGGTGGCAGCAATTGCAGAAGCGCAATGATGATGAGCAGAGTGACCGCGCCCAGATATCGCCGCCACTCGCGCAGAAAATACCAACTTAACTGGCTGAATAATCGCACAAGACTGTCTCTTTCTTTACCCGTCAGGGTGCTACCGGCAATGCGGTTGTGTATTTAATTTCTTCCATCGCGAAACTGGAGGTCACGTCAATCAGACCCGGTACGCCATTCACCAGCCGCTTATAAAAACCATCGTAACTTTTCATATCTGCCACCTGAATACGCAGCAGATAGTCATATTCGCCGGCCATACGATAGAACGCCATTACCTCCGGCATCTGCTGGACCACGCTGACAAATTGCTGATACCAGTCGCTGCTATGCTGCTGGGTTTTGACAAACATGAACGCGGTCAGCGCCAGACCGATTTTATCGCCGTCTAACAGCGCCACGCGCGCACGAATAATGCCATCATCTTCCAGTTTTTTCAGGCGTTTCCAGCACGGGGTGGTGGTGAGATTGACCGCATCTGCCAGCGTCTGGAGTGACAAGGTGCAATCCTGCTGTAATAGCGCCAGCAGTTTACGGTCAGTTTTATCTAGCATTTACCTCTCCGGGAGAAAATTTTTCTCTCATCGAGCCATTATACACCGATTAAAGCAACCTCTTTTTCCTGCCAGTGCCTTACACTGTGGCGATTAAATTTTGCGGAAACTTAGCATGCAAACGCCCTGGATTCGTCACGCTATTAACGAAATTAACGCTGATTTTCAGCGCTCTGCCGACACCCATCTGATTCGCTTTAACCTGGATGATTTTCCCGGCATTGGTTTTTACCTGAAAGATGAAAGCACCCATCCGAGCGGTAGCCTGAAACACCGTCTGGCGCGTTCGCTGTTTTTGTACGGTCTGGCCAATGGTTGGATCCGCCAGGGAACGCCAATTATTGAAGCCTCTTCCGGCAGCACTGCGGTTTCAGAAGCCTATTTTGCGCGTCTGCTGGGGCTGCCATTTATTGCCGTGATGCCCGCCAGCACGGCTAAACGTAAAATCGAGTTGATCCGCTTTTATGGTGGGGAGTGTCATTTCGTGACCGATCCCTGCCAGTTGTATAGCGAATCGGAACGACTGGCGCGTGAGTTGAACGGCCATTTTATGGATCAGTTTACCTATGCTGAGCGTGCCACTGACTGGCGCGGCAATAACAACATCGCCGAGAGCATCTTTCGCCAGATGGCGCATGAACCTTGCCCGGTGCCTCATACCCTGATTATGAGTGCGGGTACGGGCGGAACCTCCGCCACCCTCGGGCGTTATATCCGTTATCAAGGCTATGACACCCGACTGCTGGTGGTTGACCCTGAGCACTCGGTGTTTTTTGATTTCTGGCACAGCCGCGAGCACGGACTGAGTAGCGACCGTGGCAGCATGATTGAAGGCATTGGTCGTCCACGCGTTGAACCGTCGTTTTTACCCGATGTGATTGACGAGATGATCAAGGTGCCGGATGCCGCAACCGTTGCTGCCATGCTGAAGCTGGAACAGATTCTCGGCCGTCGTCCGGGAGCCTCTACCGGCACCAATTTCTGGGGTATGTTGCAGGTAGCGAAACGTATGCGTGAACGGGGTGAACAAGGTTCGCTGGTAACGATACTGTGCGACAGCGGCGAACGCTATCCGGATACCTATTACAACGCGGAATGGGTCGCGCAGCACATTGGCGATATCCAGCCGTGGCAGCGAGAGATGCAATAAAAAACCGGACATCCTGTCCGGTTCACTGCAAGCCTCAGCATTCGGGGGAATAATCGAGGTGTGGTGTGGTCATCCAGTGATTTAAATAGTGAGACACAGCCTGTGTCTCGCAACGTCCAATAACCGGCAAATGCGGCAACTCCGCTTTCAATTGAGGCATGGCATTGCCCATGATGAAACCGTTGCCGACACGGTCCAGCATTTCGCGATCGTTCATGGCATCGCCAAACGCCATACAATCGGCAAGCGACAGGGAAAGATGCTGGCATAGTCGCGCCAGAGCCGCCCCTTTGTGACAATCCAGCGGTAAGACTTCCAGGCAATCCCAGGCAGAAAAACAGATATTCGCGCGTTCACCTAATGCCGCATCCAGTTCGGTTTTCAGTAAACACAACGTCTCATGCGGGGCAATAAAACAGATCTTGGTGACTTCATGCGCTGACATACGTTGCAGATCACGCAGTTGATAGTGGAAGCCGCTCATTACATGCGCTTCCCGCACCCAGGGCAGCGGTTTGTCGGTAAACCAGCCTTCATCATTGAAAATATGAATGGTCGCAGGTGTTTGCCAGTGGCGATGAATCACCTCTTCGGCGATAGAAGGCGGCAGATCGCAGCCATATAACTGTTTGCCATCCAGATCGTGTACGCGGGTACCATTGCCGGTAATCAGCCAGGCGGGTAGCGTGATTTGCTCACGTACCACCGGCTGCATATCCAGCAGATGACGTCCGGTAGCAAACGCCAGCGTGACGTCACGTTGATGCAGGGCGTGCAAACTGGCGAGAGTTTCTGTACCCAGGCGATGAGTCGGCAGCAGGAGCGTACCGTCCATATCAAATGCCGCGAGGCGGGCCATGCGAGTTCTCCTGTCGGTGTGATACTCCCACTATCGCCTGGTAATTGCGGAACTAATAGTGAATACTTTTCGAAAACTGTTCCGGGTTTAGGTGATGCGGCAACTTCATCGGGTCAATCAATTCCAGCGGCTCTGGCAACTTAGCCAGGGTGCCCCCCAGCAACTGAGTGTTTCTGCCATGGCACAACACTGCTTTTGCAGCGAACGCCATATTCGCACCCTGCTGCGCCAGTGGCAGGACGCGGGCTGGCTGCGTTGGCAGGGTGCTGCGGGGCGCGGTAAACAGGGAATCCTGACCTTTCTCACGTCACCGGAACAGCTACGCCAGCAACTTTTGCAGCAGCAACTCGCCGCAGGCGAAGCGGTGCAGGCATTGCAGGTGCTGGATGTGCAACCCGATCATCTGTTGAACATGTTGCGTCCGTTGATGGGCGGTCAGTGGCTTAATCAGGCTCCGGTATTACGCATTCCCTACTATCGTGCCCTTGAACCCTTGCGCCCGCTGAGAATAACCGGACGTGCCGAACAGCATCTGGCGCGCCAGATTTTCTCTGGTCTGACACGCTTCAACGGCGACGATGTCGTGGGTGATTTGGCTCACCACTGGCAACATGACGCCACGGGCTGTGACTGGTTTTTCTGGTTGCGCCCGCAATTAAGCTGGCATAACGATGAACCGCTGTATGCCGCGCAACTGGTCACGCAGTTTAACAAGATCCGCCATAGTACTCCGGGGTTGCGACTGCTTGCCTCGGTGGAAAGTATCACTGCGCCCCATCCACTGGCGCTACGTATTCGCCTGCGTCACAGTGACTACTGGCTGCCGCAACGGCTGGCGCACCAATACTGCCTGTTGCCACATCCTGAACGTGATGACATCGGTAGCGGTGCATGGAAACTGACGCATTTCGCCGCTGAACTGGTACGACTGGAAAGCCATGCGCGCTGGCATCTGCAACGCCCATTGATTCAGGCGGTTGAATACTGGATCACCCCCCAACTGTTTGATCGCACCCTGGGCACCAGTTGCCGCCATCCGGTACAAATCGCCATTGGCGATCCTGACGAGCTGGATACACTGCGCCCGGTCGATCGCAGCATCAGTCTCGGATTCTGTTATCTGGCTCCCCGTATCTCAGCACGCCTGAGTACTGCGCAGGCTAAAACCTTAATTGCCCTGATTCAGCGAAGTGGCATGATCCAACAGTTGCCGCTGGATGAAGGCTTGATCACTCCCAGCCAGGAGTTGCTGCCAGGCTGGCCGGTGCCTGCCTCGGAAGAAACGCTGGTCACACTGCCTGCTGCACTCACCTTGCATTATCATCTGCCAGTGGAATTACATGTGATGGCGGAAGCCCTGAAGCCGCTATTAGCTGCGCAGGGCTGCCAGCTGACTTGCATATTTCATGACGTCAAAAGTTGGCGCGATGAACGTGAACTGGCCGAAGCCGATCTGGTGATGGGCGATCGCCTGATTGGTGACGCGCCGCTGTTTACCCTCGTAAGCTGGCTGGAGAACGATCCGCTATGGCAGCCACTCCGGGGAACGCAAAGTGCGATCCATTTACGTCAGCATCTGCGCGAAATTGCGCAACAACAGGACCCGGGGCAGCGTGCTATTCTTAGCCACCAGCTGTTTGAGCAACTGATGCGCGCCGGTTATCTACTGCCGTTATTTAATTATCGCTATCAAATCTCTGCCCCTCCTGGCGTGGAAGGCATTCAACTTAACAGCCTGGGCTGGTTCGACTTTACCCGCGCGTGGATCCCTCCTCCCGCCGCAGTCGATACTGTTCATCACACAGCTGAGCCATTACCATAAGGGCTGGGTTTTATACGGAAGAAAAGATGAAAAGAGCCGTTGTAGTATTCAGTGGCGGACAAGACTCCACCACCTGTTTAATTCAGGCGTTGCAGCAGTATGATGAAGTGCATTGCGTCACCTTTGATTATGGCCAGCGTCATCGCGAAGAAATTGATGTTGCGGCCGAACTGGCAAAGAAACTTGGCGCACGCGCGCATAAGGTGCTGGATGTAACGCTGCTGAACGAATTGGCGGTCAGCAGCCTGACGCGTGATAACATCCCGGTGCCGGCCTATGATCCCAACGCCAGCGGCCTGCCAAGTACTTTCGTGCCGGGACGCAACATTCTGTTTTTAACGCTGGCCTCGATTTATGCATACCAGGTGGAAGCCGAAGCCGTCATCACCGGGGTGTGTGAAACCGATTTTTCCGGTTACCCTGACTGTCGTGATGAATTCGTCAAAGCGTTGAATAACGCTGTCAGCCTGGGCATGGCGCGCAATATTCGTTTCGAAACGCCGCTGATGTGGCTCAACAAAGCGGAAACATGGGCACTGGCGGATTACTGGCAACAGTTGCCACTGGTGCGTGCAGAAACCCTGACCTGCTATAACGGCGTCAAAGGTGACGGTTGTGGCGAATGTGCTGCCTGCCATCTGCGCGCCCGTGGTCTGGCAGATTATCAGGCTAATGCCTCAGCCATCATGGCGCAGATGAAACAAAAAAGCGGGCTGGTCTGATCCCGCTTCACCCCGCTGGCGTCGCTGACGCCAGCCTCTCGTCATACCATTAATGCCGCCAGCCGTTCGCGTAACTCCCCTTCCATTGGCACTGCTTTTTGCGTACGCAGGTCAATGCAGACAAAGGTTAATGCCGCATCGGCAACCGGTGAACCATCGCCGGCTAACAACACCCGCTGCGAAATAACGCCACTCTTGCCATTCAACTGCGCTATCTCACTCTCAATCGTCAGCACGTCGCCCAGCACTGCCGGGCGGCGATAGTTAATGTTGATATTCACCACCACAAAAGCGAGCTTCTGCTGTACCAGCCAGTTGAACGCATCGACATCCTCCAGCCATTGCCAGCGCGCCTCCTCCAGAAACTCCAGGTAACGCGCATTGTTTACGTGCTGATAGACGTCAAGATGGTAACCGCGCACTTTGATCGTGGTCTGCATTATTGCTCCTGATTACGCTGTGAATGACAACTGGTTGGACCTGTTGAGCATAGCACAGCGTAAATGCAGGTTGACCTCATCCTTCCTGAGTCGCGAGCTTTCTCACAGTTTCAGGCGGGCGTTGTTACGCTCAACCAACGCGCTACCGATACCTGGCACCTCCTTTAATTGCTCAATTGCGGTAAATGGGCCGTATTGTTCGCGATAACTAACGATAGACTGGGCTTTCTTCAGGCCAATACCATTCATTGCAGCTGCAAGTTCTTCTGCGCTTGCCTGATTGATGCTGACCTGTCCTTCCGCTGGCGGTGATACCTGCGTTGCCTGTGTCTCACTGGGGCTTTCTGCCGCTGCCAGACTGGTGGAACACACCGTACCGCCAAGGGCCAGCGAGAAGAATAAGACCTGAAAAGTTTGTTTGATCATGCTGTGTCTCTCCTTGTGTTTAACAGCAGATGCAGAGTGTCACAGCACAGAATCAGGCTCAAAAGCCGAATCTCAGAAATGGAAAAGGCCGCATAAGCGGCCTTTGTCTGTTTCAACCATTCTGATTTTTTTGCGAGGCTTACTGCATTTGTGCGGCTGCGCCGTACTTGATCTTGGCCTCTTTGCGCAGGTTTTCCAGCAGGGCTTCGAAGGCGATTTGCGCGTTATTCTGCGTCACACCTTTCACCATCTGGTCAATCTGCGGTTGTGGCATGCTGCCAGTGCTGACTTTATCCAGTGCCACCAGCACCACATTACCCTGCATGTCTTCGCTCACGCCCCATGACGGTTTGTTGTCAACCGGCTGCGGCAGGTTGAATGCAGACTGTGCTACCGGGTCCTGCGCATTGCGATCGACGGTTTTGCTGGCGCTCAGCGTCAGACCGGCGGCTTGCAGCACATCCTGCTTACCGGCATTGAGATCGGCCAGCAACTTATTCGCCTGCTCTTTCGCCTGCTGGGTTGCTTTATCATGCTTCAGGGTATCGGCGATTTGTGCTTTTACCTGATCCAGCGGTTTGACTGCTTCAGGTTTGTGCTCGCTGATACGCAGGACAAACGCGCGGTCGCCATCCACTGAGATGATGTCGGAGTTATTACCCGGCGCACCATTTTGTCCGACTAAGCCACCGTTGAAAATGGCTTGTTTAACCGCGTCGAAATCCAGGTCCTGCGGCACGCTGTCCTGGCTGAACCAGTCAGTTTCAACCACTTTCAGGCCAGAAGCCTCTGCTGCGCCTGCCAGTGATTCATTGTCATTGCTGGCGGCTTCGCTGACCTTCTGTTGCATTTTATAGAAGGCATCAACGGCTTTTTCCTGCTTCACTTTTTCAGCAACTGCATCGTGCACTTCTGACAGCGGCTTAACCTGCTCCGGCTGGATATCATCCAGACGGGCAATCAGGAAACCAACCGAGGATTTGATCACACCTGAAAGCTGGCCTTTCTCGGTCAGATTGGCATTTTTCAGTTCATCCGGCGTGGTGTTCGGTTCCAGCCAGCCCATGTCGCCGCCTTTACGGGCAGAGATCGGGTCGATGGATTTGCTTTTCGCCAGGGTAGCGAAATCTTCGCCTTTTTTCAGCGCATCCAACACGGCATTGGCATCCGCTTCAGTTTTGGTCTGAATGACACTGTAGCGGTTACGTTGCGGCTGCGAGTAGTCGGCTTTGTGTTGATCAAACCAGCTCTGAATATCCGCTTCGCTGGCGCTTTCCTGCAAGCTCGCTGCATCCATCTTGATATAGCTGACGCGGAACTGCTCCGGTGCCATAAAGCTGCTTTGATGCTGTTGATAGTACTGGCTGATTTCGTCATCGGTGGTTGTTTGTTTCGCCGCCAATGCATTGACATCAATGATGGCCTGACGAATTTCGCGCTGCTGCGCCACCAGATCAACCAGCTTGCTGGTTTCACCTTTTAGCATAAAGTCGGTGTTTGCTACGGCGTTGATCAGTTGTTGGTTTGCCAGCTGTTTACGCAGCGCTTCAGCGTATTGATCGGCAGTGAAGCCCATGCTGGTAATCAGACCGTTGTATTTGGCGTTGTCGAACTTACCATTGGTCTGGAAAGCCTGCTGATTGAAAATCGCATCCCTGACCTGATCGTCACTGATGCCCATGTGCAGATCTTTGATGTACTGATCGAGCAAAGCCTGGTCAATCAGCTGAGAAAGGGCCTGCTGGCGCATCTGCTGCATGTAGCCTTCATTACTGGCCAGCTGCGAGAATTGGTCGCCCAGCATCTGCTGCTGACGATTACGCTCAGTGTTGAACGCCTGCTCCAGCTCTCCACGACTGATCTCATGTCCGTTAACTTTGGCAGCATAATCACTGTTACCGCCGATCAGGTAGTTACCCACCCCAGTCAGAACAAAGGACAGGATAATCAATCCCAGAATGATTTTGAGCACGACGTGATTACCCGCCGCACGTAAATTGTCCATCATGGTATGACAACACTCCGCTGTAGTGTGAATGTAAAGCTCTGACACGATGTCATCATCGCGCAACTGCAATTCAGGCTGGCAGCTGACAACCCTGCGGAGACAACAGCCAAAGGGGCCATTTGCTGCGCATCAGAATAAAAAAAGGCACATCAAAATTGATGTGCCCGTATGTTACATGAGAACGGCTTTTGCGTCCTCAATCCGCTGAAGAAAATGCTTCAACGGATGTGACAGCGGTCATTAATTGACAGCGTCTTTCAGTGCTTTGCCAGCACGGAAGCCCGGCACTTTACCAGCCGGAATGGTGATTTCTTTACCGGTTTGCGGGTTACGGCCTGTGCGAGCAGCACGCTCACGAACAGAGAATGTACCGAAACCAACCAATGCCACTTCATCACCGCCTTTCAGCGCGTCAGAAACGGAACCCATGAATGCATCTAATACACGTCCAGCTGCTGCCTTAGAAATATCCGCATCTGCAGCAATTTTGTCGATCAACTGTGACTTATTCACTCTATTCATCCCCTCTTTTATTATTCACATCGCATCCGCGCTTCCCGCCGGATACGAACGCGCAGCCAGTTATATCAAGCCTGTTGAGCCGAAACAACGGTATTCGTCTTAATCGTTGATCCAGCAGCCCCCTAACTTAGCGGCACAAAAAAAGGCTGGCAAGCACCATTTCGCCTGCCCGCCTCGCTTTTTAACGGTTTTTGCCGTTAATCACTATTTTGCCGTCGCAACCTGCATACCGTAAGGGGCATTTTCCAATGCCAGGTTCAGCACTTCTTCAATGCGTTTCACTGGATGAATGGTCAAATCGGCGATCACGTTCTGCGGAATTTCTTCCAGATCGCGTTTGTTCTCGTCCGGGATCAACACCGTTTTGATGCCACCACGATGCGCTGCCAGCAGTTTTTCTTTCAAACCACCGATTGGCAGCACCTGACCACGCAAAGTGATCTCACCGGTCATTGCCACATCAGAACGCACCGGATTACCCGTCAGGCAGGACACCAGCGCGGTACACATCGCGATACCCGCACTTGGACCATCTTTCGGTGTGGCACCTTCTGGCACATGCACATGGATATCACGTTTCTCATAGAAATCACCGTTGATACCCAATTTCTCTGCACGCGCACGCACGACAGTCAATGCTGCCTGGATTGACTCCTGCATCACTTCACCCAGCGAACCGGTGTAAGTCAGTTTACCCTTGCCCGGAACACAGGCGGTTTCGATGGTCAGCAAATCACCGCCCACTTCCGTCCACGCCAGACCGGTTACCTGACCAACACGGTTTTCGCTATCCGCGCGACCATAATCAAAGCGCTGAACCCCAAGGAAATCTTTGAGGTTATCACCGTTGATGGTGATGTGTTTTTTCGCTTTGTCCATCAGCAGCGCTTTCACGGCTTTACGGCACAGTTTGGAGAGTTCACGTTCCAGACTACGCACGCCCGCTTCACGGGTGTAGTAGCGAATGATGCCCATAATGGCGCTGTCATCAACGCTGATTTCTTTCTCTTTCAGCGCGTTACGTTCAATCTGTTTCGGCAGCAGGTGCTGTTTGGCGATGTTCAGTTTTTCATCTTCGGTATAACCAGACAGACGAATCACTTCCATACGATCCAGCAGAGGTGCCGGGATGTTCATCGAGTTTGAGGTCGCCACAAACATCACGTCTGACAGATCGTAATCCACTTCCAGATAGTGATCGTTAAACGCAATGTTCTGCTCTGGATCCAGCACTTCAAGCAGTGCCGAAGCCGGATCACCACGCATGTCGGACGACATTTTGTCGATTTCATCCAGCAGGAACAGCGGGTTTTTCACCCCCACTTTCGCCATTTTCTGGATCAATTTGCCCGGCATTGAACCGATGTAAGTACGGCGATGTCCGCGAATCTCTGCTTCATCACGCACCCCACCCAACGCCATACGGACATATTTACGGCCAGTTGCTTTCGCAATCGACTGACCCAGCGAGGTTTTACCTACCCCCGGCGGTCCGACCAGGCACAGAATCGGCCCTTTGATTTTGCTGACACGGCTCTGTACTGCAAGATATTCAAGGATGCGGTCTTTGACACGCTCCAGACCGTAATGGTCGGTATCCAGCGTTTCCTGCGCTTTACGCAGGTCTTTTTTCACCTTGCTGCGCGCGTTCCACGGTACCTGCACCATCCAGTCGATGTAGCCACGTACCACGGTCGCTTCTGCTGACATCGGCGACATCATTTTCAGCTTCTGCAATTCCGCTTCGGCTTTTTCACGCGCTTCGGTTGGCATTTTCGCCGCTTCAATTTTGCGTTTCAGCGCTTCATATTCGTCAGGCGCATCATCCATCTCGCCCAACTCTTTCTGAATCGCCTTCATTTGCTCATTGAGGTAATACTCGCGCTGGCTTTTTTCCATCTGCTTTTTCACGCGGTTGCGAATACGCTTCTCAACCTGTAGCAGATCGATTTCTGACTCCATCATCGCCATCAGATATTCCAGACGCTCATTGACGTCGGACATCTCCAGCACCGATTGTTTGTCGGCCAGTTTCAACGGCATATGTGCCGCAACGGTGTCAGCCAGACGGGCTGCATCGTCAATACTGTTAAGTGAGGTCAAAACCTCAGGAGGAATTTTTTTATTAAGCTTGATGTAGCCTTCAAACTGATTGATGGCCGTACGGACCAACACTTCCTGCTCGCGCTCCTCGATTTCGGGCGAGATCAGATACTCAGCCTGGGCAACGAAGTGGTCGCCATTATCTGCCAGCGTGGTGATATGTGCGCGCTGCAAACCTTCAACCAGCACTTTAACCGTACCATCCGGCAGCTTCAGCATTTGCAATACTGAAGCGACGGTCCCTACAGAGAAGAGATCGTTAATACCAGGTTCATCCGTTGAAGCCTCTTTCTGTGCAACCAGCATGATCTTCTTATCATGATCCATAGCGGCTTCGAGGCACCGAATCGATTTTTCCCGACCCACAAACAACGGAATTACCATGTGCGGATAAACCACTACGTCGCGCAGAGGCAACACAGGGATTTCAATGCGTTCAGAACGCTCAGGATTCATAGAGCTCTCTCTTAGTTTAATGTCCGCCAGGTGATGGGAACCGCCTGATCACAATCAATATGCAGTTAAACCCACAGGATATTGAGTATATGGGGATGCTTATCCGACATTCAATGTCACAGGCGTGAGAAAAACAAAAGGGGAAAGATTTTCCCCTTTTATAAGATAACAACGTGGTTTAATTGTTTATTTATTCGCCAGAGGCTTGAGCTTCATGCTTTCCGTAGATCAACATTGGCTCGGACTGGCCATCAATCACTGACTCATCAATCACCACTTTTTCGACGTCTTCCATTGAAGGCAGGTCGTACATGGTTTCGAGTAAGGCAGCTTCAACAATTGAACGCAGACCACGCGCACCGGTTTTGCGTGACATTGCTTTTTTGGCAATCGCCGTTAACGCTTCGTCACGGAACTCCAGCTCAACGCCTTCCAGGTTAAACAATGCCTGGTACTGTTTGGTCAGGGCGTTTTTCGGCTCACGCAGAATCTGGATCAGGGCTTCTTCACTCAGTTCATTCAGCGTTGCCACGACGGGCAGACGGCCAATAAACTCAGGAATCAGACCGAACTTGATCAAATCTTCTGGCTCTACCTGAGACAGCAGTTCGCCTTCGCTCGCTTTCTGCGATTTGCCTTTCACCGTTGCGCCAAAACCAATGCCTGAACCGGTTTCTGTGCGCTGAGAAATCACTTTGTCGAGACCGGCGAAAGCACCACCACAGATAAACAGGATTTTTGAGGTATCAACCTGCAAAAACTCCTGCTGCGGATGCTTACGACCACCCTGCGGCGGCACGGCTGCCACGGTACCTTCGATCAGTTTCAGTAACGCCTGCTGTACGCCCTCGCCCGATACGTCACGGGTGATAGACGGGTTGTCCGACTTACGTGAAATCTTGTCGATTTCATCAATGTAGACAATACCGCGCTGAGCTTTCTGCACATCGTAATCGCATTTTTGCAGCAGCTTCTGAATGATGTTTTCCACATCCTCGCCCACGTAACCCGCTTCGGTCAGCGTGGTGGCGTCGGCCATGGTGAATGGCACATCCAGTAAGCGTGCCAGCGTTTCCGCCAGCAGGGTTTTACCGCTACCGGTTGGACCGATCAGCAGAATGTTACTTTTACCCAGTTCGATGCCATTGCTGGTGTCACCATTGCGCAAGCGTTTGTAGTGGTTATATACAGCTACAGCCAGCACCTTTTTCGCCTTTTCCTGCCCGATAACATAATCATCGAGATGATGGCGGATTTCATGCGGCGTCGGTAGTGCACTGCGCTCGCGATGCGGGGCGACTTCTTTAATCTCTTCGCGAATGATGTCGTTACATAAATCGACACATTCGTCGCAGATATACACTGACGGCCCGGCAATCAGCTTACGCACTTCATGCTGGCTTTTGCCGCAAAAAGAGCAGTACAGCAACTTACCTGAACCGTCTTTGCGCTTATCTGTCATCAGCTAACCTCTTTTCATTCTCGGGCCATACGGGCGTACGGCAATGGCCGCACGTTACGGCCGATATTCATGCAACTCATCTGCCTGTTGTCCAGTTAACTATAGCCCAGGGACCCGGCAGATGTGTCTTATTGGCGATGCGTCAGAATAGAATCGACCAGGCCATACTCTACCGCTTCACTGGCAGAGAGGAAACGGTCACGCTCGGTGTCACGCTCAATCTGCTCCAGCGATTTACCGGTGTGTTCAGCCATCAATTCATTCATACGCTGCTTCACTTTCAGAATCTCACGCGCATGAATCTCAATGTCCGTTGCCTGCCCTTGATAGCCACCCAGCGGCTGGTGGATCATCACGCGTGAGTTAGGCAAGCAAAAGCGTTTGCCTTTGGTGCCTGCCGTCAGCAGGAACGCGCCCATTGAACAGGCCTGGCCCATACAAATGGTGCTAACATCCGGCTTAATGAATTTCATTGTGTCATAAATTGACATACCGGCGGTAATCACCCCACCCGGCGAGTTAATGTAGAGGTAGATGTCCTTCTCAGGATTCTCCGCTTCCAGAAACAGCATCTGCGCCACGATCAGGTTAGCCATATGATCTTCAACCTGGCCGGTCAGAAAGATCACACGCTCTTTGAGCAGGCGGGAATAGATGTCGTAAGAACGCTCGCCACGCGAGGTTTGTTCGACCACCATTGGCACCAGCGCCATGTGCGGTGCAGTAAATTCACGATCGCCACTGTATGACATTACCGTCTCCTGGATAAATTTCGTTGGCAACATTCTGTACCGATTTTACGTGAGACGCGCGATGAAAACTATGCGCTGCCTCCTCACTCCGACACCAACAGGACGGTTAATCAGCCAGTTTCACTGTCTTCATGCATTCTCCCTGTATCTGGGGATGCTGCCCAGTTATTTCAAGCATAACAACCTTTTCCCTATTCGCTAACACGGAAAAAGAGCTTATCGGATAATTTGCCGGTTAATTAATCAAATAGAAGACAAATCCAGACTTTTCAGCGTGAGAAAATAAAAAAGCCCGCGACTTTTTGTCGCGGGCTTCGCACTTCGTGTTAACTAACGAATCAGGCCGAAGCGGTCTGGTTCATCAGTTCCTGGAAGTTGGTGGCTTTTTCGGTCACTTTCGCTTTTTCCAGCACCGCTTCAACCGCTTGCTCTTCCAGCGCGACGTTGCGCATGTTGTTCATCAGCTCGTTGTTCTTGCTGTAGAACTCGATCACTTCCTGCGGATCTTCGTAGGCAGAAGCCATCTCTTCGATCAGCGCTTTAACGCGGTTTTCATCAGCCTGCAGTTCGTTGGTGCGAATTACTTCGCCCAGCAGCAGACCAACAACAACGCGGCGTTTCGCCTGCTCTTCGAACAGCTCGCGCGGCAGTTCCAGCGCTTGCTTCTCGTTGCCACCGAAACGCTGAGCCGCCTGGCGACGCAGAACATCGATTTCGCTGTCAATCAGTGCAGCCGGTACGTCGATAGCGTTGGCATTAACCAGGCCGTCGATCGCCTGAGATTTCAGACGGTTACGGATTGCACCTTTCAGCTCGCGTTCCATGTTCTTACGCACTTCAGTACGCAGGCCCGCAACTGAACCATCTTCCACGCCAAAACGCTTGATGAATTCTTCGGTCAGTTCCGGCAGTTCGCGTACTTCAACTTTCTTCAGTACGATTTCGAACTTCGCGTCTTTACCTTTCAGGTTTTCCGCGTGGTAGTCGTCCGGGAATTTCACGTCGATGGTGAAGGTTTCACCCGCTTTGTGACCCACAACGCCATCTTCAAAACCTGGGATCATGCGGCCCTGGCCCATTGCCAGTACGAAGTCAGAGGCTTTACCGCCTTCAAACTCTTCGCCGTCAACAGAACCGGTGAAGTCGATGGTCGCGCGATCTTCAGCACCAGCCGCTGCATCGCTCTCTTTCCAGGTCGCCTGCTGCTTACGCAGGGTTTCCAGCATGGTATCGACGTCAGCGTCGGTCACTTCAACAACCGGCTTCTCAACTTCGATGGCGTCGAGACCTTTCAGCTCAACTTCCGGGTAGACTTCAAATTCTACTGTGTAGGTGAAGTCTTCACCCAGCTTGTACTCGCCTGGCACGTAGTTCGGTGCGCCAGCCGGGTTGATTTTCTCTTTAATGATGGCGTCAACAAAGTTGCGCTGCATCAGATCGCCCAGCACGTCCTGGCGAACAGAAGCACCGTAGCGCTGCGCTACGATCTGCATCGGCACTTTGCCTTTACGGAAACCATCGATACGGACTTTCTTCGCCACATCCACCAGTTCTTTCTTCACTGCGCTTTCGATGCTGTCAGCTGCAACAGTAATCGTAATGCGACGGCCCAGACCCTGAGTGGTTTCTACTGAAACTGTCATCTTGCTACCTCAAAAAATCGCGTGCTCGGTCAACTTCAGACACCACACATATGAAATGCGCCGTATCCAACTAGCGGGAGGGCATCTGCTGACAGAACCTGTTCCCTGTTGTCAGAAGCTCCCGAAGACATTCCGGAAAAATAGACGCCGCATTATAGCGGCATCATACAGGCTAGTCGAGGCTGCAAAGTCACCACTTTTGAACGACTTTGCTGCTTTTTTGCGCCGCAGATCGCGTTTAAGCGTAAATAAGGAAGTGAAAACGGCCCGCAGGCCGTTTTTTAGGCAGGTGAAGTGAGAAGAATCAGGCGAGCGTACCCGCACCACGGCAATTGGGGGAAGCCAGTACCGTATCCTGTAAACCATCCCACTCTTTTTGTGTGTAGGTATGCAGTGCCAGCGCATGCACTCCTCCGGCAAACTCTGCCGTCAGCTCGCTATAGATGGAGCGATGGCGAGCCAGGAAACGCTGGCCGGTAAAGCGGTCACTGACGATCACCACTTTGAAGTGACTTTCAGAACCAGCAGGCACGTTATGACGGTAGCTCTCATCATGCACTTCGAGGTGTGCAGGTTCGAACGCCTTACGCAGCTTTTCTTCTATTTCTTCGCGAATCATTGGTAACACTCCTCTACGGCGAGCGCTGTGCCTCATCTGTTTAAATATTAGTAGGTTTTTCGCCATTTCCGCAGGGAAGCAGGAAAAAATAATACCGGGTGTGCATCTTAACCATACTGTCACCCAGGTCAACGCCGGTTTATCTCCATCCATCTGAAAAAACCCTTTACAATCAATTTCCACTGGCATAGGGCTTTTTTCACACTCACGCAATGCTATGATGACCGCAGTTTTGCAAACCAACCCATATACCGCTAATGAGAATGAGTATGTTGAAAAAACTGTTATTTCCTCTGCTGGCTGCCTTAATTTTGGCCGGCTGTGCCAGCAATAATACAACGCTGAATATTCAACCAAAAATTCAGCTGCCGCAGCAGGACCCAAGCCTGATGGGCGTGACTGTCAGTATCAATGGTGCCGATCAGCGTAGCGACCAGGCGTTGGCTAAAGTCAACCGCGATGGTCAGTTGGTCACCCTGACGCCGTCGCGTGATATGCGTTTCCTGTTACAGGAAGTGCTGGAGAAACAGATGACCGCACGAGGCTATATGGTTGGCCCGAACGGTGCGGTTGATCTGCAAATCGTAGTCAATGGCCTGTATGCCGATGTTACCCAGGGTAACGTGCGTTACAGCATTACCACTAAAGCGGATATTTCTATTATTGCTACCGCAAAAAATGGTAACAAGCAGGTCAAAAACTACCGCCAGACCTATAGTGTAGAAGGCGCCTTCACTGCAACGAATGACAAAATTACTAACGCGGTTAACTCTACGTTAAGTGACGTAATCTCTGATATGGCGCAAGATACGAGCGTCCACAATTTCATTAAACAGAACGCCCGCTAATTCCGTCGCTCTTCGCCCGGTCATTGCTGGCCGGGTTTCACTTCAGGTTCGTTATGACTTCTCACTATCTGCGCATTTTTACCCAACGTAATGCTGCCGTTTTGCTGTTACTGGGCTTCGCCTCCGGACTTCCGCTGGCGTTAACCGCTGGCACGTTGCAGGCGTGGATGACCGTTGAGAACATCGACCTGAAAACCATTGGTTTCTTCTCCCTTGTTGGCCAGGCCTACGTCTTTAAGTTTCTGTGGTCACCCATGATGGACCGATATACGCCGCCGTTCCTCGGTCGGCGTCGCGGCTGGTTGCTGGTCACGCAGTTGTTGTTGATCGGCGGCATCGTGGCAATGGGCTTTATGCAGCCCGCCCGGGATTTAACGCTGCTGGCCGCAGTAGCAGTGCTGGTTGCGTTCTGTTCTGCCTCGCAAGATATTGTGTTTGATGCTTGGAAAACCGACATCTTACCGCCCGAAGAACGCGGCAGCGGTGCAGCCATTACCGTTTTAGGTTACCGCCTCGCGATGCTGATCTCCGGCGGTCTTGCGTTGTGGCTGGCCGATCGTTATCTCGGTTGGCAGGCCACTTACTGGTTGATGGCCATACTGATGTTGCCAGGTCTGATTGCGACCTTGTTGGCTAAAGAACCTGAAGTTCCGGCTAATGAGCCACGTAATTTGCGCCAGGCCGTCTCGTTGCCGCTGAAAGATTTCTTCCAGCGCAATAATGCCTGGCTACTGATTACGCTCATCATCCTTTATAAGCTGGGTGATGCTTTTGCCGCCTCACTCACCACGACCTTTCTGATCCGTGGCGTTGGCTTTAATCCGGGCGATGTTGGCCTGGTCAATAAAACGCTTGGCCTGCTGGCAACCATCATTGGTGCTTTGTATGGCGGTGTGCTGATGCAACGCCTGAGTCTGTTCCGGGCGCTGATGATCTTTGGCCTGTTGCAGGCGGTATCGAATTTTGCGTACTGGCTACTGGCGGTAACACCACCTCATTTATGGAGCATGGCAGGGGCGGTATTTATTGAGAACCTGTGCGGCGGCATGGGGACAGCCGCCTTTGTCGCGCTGCTGATGACACTGTGCAACAAATCATTCTCTGCGACACAGTTTGCCCTGCTTTCCGCACTTTCCGCTGTGGGTCGAGTGTATGTCGGGCCAGCCGCAGGCTGGTTAGTGGAACTCTGGGGATGGCCAACATTCTATGCCTTTACCGTCGTTGCAGGTTTGCCTGGTCTGCTGCTGTTGTGGGTGTGCCGTAACACGCTGAATGCAATCCAGCAAAGCGGCGAATTTCTCCCCCGTAGCCAGTGGCAACAAGGGTATCGCTGGACGGTGCGTTTGTTTAGCCTTGGCTGCGCCATGCTGGCGGTCTGGCTGCTGGCGTTGGCGCTGAGCGCCGCAGGATTCTGGCAACCCGGTAATCTACTGGCTCACCTGTTTGAAGTGGGAATGGGCCTGGCGTTGATCGCGGTGGCATTCGGGGTGACTCTTGATTGCCTCGCATTGCGAAAACACCCTCAGGTAAAAACCCATCAGGCTTAGCCGCTATATTCTTGTCGTCGAATTAATTGACTAAAAAATATCAGCGACTAAATTTTATCGGATAGCATTTTTTTACAACGTAAAAAAGAAACATTAAATTAACAATTGCCGTGAATATTAAAAACCGGTGAGCAATTATTTTGTAGATTTATTATCGCAGAAATGATGCAAAATTGTTAAATAAATGGGTATTAAAAGTACGGTTTATGCTTTCCCTGATTTTACTGCGGTTTCTATCATTTGATTTTGTTATAATAATGCCAACTGCTTGTCTGCGTTAATAATTTGTCACCCTGCGCAACATCTGTGACACCCTTAGCAAAAGGTGTCAACAGCCTTCTGACACATCCTTAAGCTGGTTTACACTGCATAAACCTTCCCGTAAAATGCGCGCACACTTAAACGACAATAGAGCCCTTTGTCATTGAGGTCGTTAAATGAGACTCAGGAAATACAATAAAAGTTTGGGGATTTTGTCATTAATTGCAGGCGCTGTATTACTCAGTGGCTGCGATAGTGCGTTGTTAAATCCCAAAGGACAGATTGCACTGGAGCAACGTTCGTTGATTCTGACAGCTTTTGGCTTGATGTTGATCGTCGTAATCCCGGCAGTCTTTATGGCGGTGTTTTTTGCCTGGAAATATCGGGCAACCAATACCAATGCGAAGTATAGCCCCAACTGGTCACACTCTAACAAAGTGGAAGCCGTGGTCTGGACCATTCCGATCCTGATCATTCTCTTCCTCGGCGTTCTGACCTGGAAATCAACCCACGCGCTGGAGCCGAGCAAACCGCTGGCCTCTGACGTCAAACCGGTTGAGATCGACGTTGTCGCGCTGGACTGGAAATGGCTGTTTATTTACCCGGAACAGGGTATTGCAACCGTTAACCAGATTGCCTTCCCGGCAAATACTCCGGTCAGCTTCAAGATCACCTCCAACTCCGTCATGAACTCCTTCTTTATTCCTACGCTGGGTAGTCAGATCTACGCGATGGCGGGCATGCAGACCAAACTGCACCTGATCGCCAACGAGCCGGGAATTTTCGACGGTATGTCTGCTAACTTCAGTGGTCGTGGTTTCTCTGGCATGAAGTTCAAAGCCATTGCCACCAAAGACGACGCGGAATTCCAGCAGTGGGTAGCCAAAGTTAAAGCGGCTCCAAACACGCTGACCACCATGGATGATTTCGAGAAACTGGCTGCGCCAAGCGAAAATCACCCGGTGGAATATTTCTCTACGGCCAACCCTGAACTGTTCAAACAAGTTATTGATAAGTTCAAGATGAGCCACGGGAAGATGGACATGCCAGAGCACGAAGGCATGGACATGAGTCACGCCGCTTCCGCGGGAGCCGAGGAATAATACGATGTTCGGAAAATTAACACTGGATGCAGTGCCGTACCATGAGCCGATTATCATGGTCACGGTTGCCGGTATCATCATAGGTGGTCTGGCTATCATTGCCGCCATCACCTACTTTGGTAAATGGCAATATCTCTGGTCTGAATGGCTGACGTCAATCGACCACAAAAAACTGGGTATCATGTACATCATCATGGCATTCGTCATGCTGCTGCGTGGCTTTGCTGATGCAGTCATGATGCGTACCCAACAGGTGATGGCTTCCGCCGGGGAAGCAGGCATACTACCACCGCACCACTACGACCAGATCTTCACCGCCCACGGCGTGATTATGATCTTCTTCGTGGCGATGCCTTTCGTGGTAGGTCTGATGAACGTTGCGGTTCCGCTGCAAATTGGTGCACGCGACGTTGCCTTCCCGTTCCTGAACAACCTGAGCTTCTGGTTCACTGCGATCGGTGTGATCCTGGTTAACCTGTCTCTGGGTGTGGGCGAGTTTGCGCAGACTGGCTGGCTGGCCTATCCGCCGCTTTCGGGTGCGGAGTACAGTCCTGGCGTAGGGGTCGATTACTGGATCTGGAGTCTCCAGCTATCCGGTATCGGGACCACGCTGACCGGTATCAACTTCTTCGTGACCATTCTGAAGATGCGTGCGCCGGGCATGGACCTGTTCAAAATGCCGGTTTTCACCTGGGCTGCTCTGTGTACTAACGTCCTGATCATCGCTGCGTTCCCGGTTCTGACCGTAACGCTGGCGCTGTTGACCCTCGACCGTTACCTCGACTTCCATTTCTTCACTAACGAAATGGGCGGTAACATGATGATGTACGTCAACCTGATTTGGGTCTGGGGTCACCCGGAAGTATACATCCTCGTCCTGCCGGTGTTTGGTGTCTTCGCTGAAGTCACTGCCACCTTCTCGAAAAAGCGTCTGTTTGGTTACACCTCTCTGGTGTGGGCGACCATCGCCATTACCGTACTGTCGTTCATCGTTTGGCTGCACCACTTCTTCACCATGGGTGCCGGTGCCAACGTTAACGCCTTCTTCGGTATCATGACGATGATCATCGCGATTCCGACCGGCGTGAAAATCTTCAACTGGCTGTTCACCATGTATCAGGGTCGTATCGAGTTCCACTCAGCAATGCTGTGGACCATCGGCTTCCTGGTAACCTTCTCTATTGGTGGTATGACGGGTGTTCTGCTGGCGGTACCGGGTGCAGACTTCGTTCTGCATAACAGCCTGTTCCTGATCGCGCACTTCCACAACGTAATCATCGGTGGTGTGGTGTTCGGTTGTATGGCTGGTGTGACTTACTGGTTCCCGAAAGCCTTCGGCTTTACCCTGAACGAAACCTGGGGCAAACGCGCCTTCTGGTTCTGGATCATCGGCTTCTTCGTAGCGTTTATGCCGCTGTATGCGCTGGGCTTCATGGGTATGACCCGTCGTGTTAGCCAGGACATCGACCCGCAGTTCCACTCACTGCTGGTGGTTGCGGCTTGCGGTGCTGCGCTGATTGCCTGTGGCATCCTGTGTCAGCTGATCATGTTCTACGTTTCTGTGCGTGACCGCGACCAGAACCGTGATCTGACCGGTGACCCGTGGGGTGGTCGTACGCTGGAGTGGGCAACCTCTTCACCGCCGCCGTTCTACAACTTTGCTGTAATCCCGCACGTTCACGAGCGCGATGCTTTCTGGGAAATGAAAGAGAAAGGCGAAGCGTATCAGCAGCCGGCTAAATATGAAGAAATTCATATGCCGAAAAACAGTGGTGCTGCCATTGTTATCGCTGCCTTCGGTACGATTTTCGGCTTCGCGGCTATCTGGCACATCTGGTGGCTGGTGGTTGTTTCCTTCCTGGGCATGATCATCTCCTGGATTGTGAAGAGCTTCGATGAAGACGTGGATTACTACGTACCGGTTGCGGAAATCGAGCAGATCGAGAAGAAGCACTTTGACGAAATCAGCAAAGCAGGTCTGAAATAATGTCAACTCAAACTGTGACGACACACCACCACGACGCCCATGCGGAGCATGGGCATCACGATGCAGGAGCCAATAAGATCTTTGGCTTCTGGATCTACCTGATGAGTGACTGCATTATCTTCGCAACGCTGTTTGCGACCTATGCAGTTATGGTCAACAACACTGCCGGTGGCCCGGCAGGTAAAGACATCTTCGAACTGCCGTTTGTACTGGTAGAAACCGCGCTGCTGCTGCTCAGCTCCATTACCTATGGTATGGCAGTGATCGCGATGAACAACCAGAACAAGGGCGCGGTCATCAGCTGGTTAGCGTTGACCTTCCTGTTCGGTGCCGGATTTATCGGGATGGAAATCTATGAATTCCATCACCTGATCATGGAAGGCTTCGGTCCAAACCGTAGCGGCTTCCTGTCCGGATTCTTTACGCTGGTTGGGACGCACGGTCTGCATGTGACCTCTGGTTTGATCTGGATGGCAGTGCTGATGTTCCAGATCTCCAAGCGTGGTCTGAGTGCCACTAACCGCACCCGTATCATGTGCCTGAGCCTGTTCTGGCACTTCCTGGATGTGGTGTGGATCTGCGTATTTACCATTGTTTACCTGATGGGGGCCATGTAATGAGTCATTCAGCAACCGAACATGGTGCATCACACGGTAGCGTGAAGTCCTACATGATCGGCTTCATCCTGTCGATCATCCTGACGGCGATCCCGTTCTGGATGGTGATGGATGGCGGCGCCTCTAAAGGCACCATTCTGGCTGTCGTTCTGGTGTGTGCGGTGGTTCAGGTGCTGGTGCACCTGGTCTACTTCCTTCACCTTGATAGCAAATCTGAGGGTGGCTGGAACATGGTGGCCATTGTCTTTGCGGCCGTCATTATTTTGATTGTCGTAGTAGGCTCACTGTGGATTATGTGGAACCTCAACTACAACATGATGGTCCACTAAGAGTCGCCCATGATGATTAAGCAATACCTGCAAGTAACAAAACCAGGAATTATTTTCGGCAATTTAATTTCTGTGATCGGTGGATTCCTGCTGGCTTCGAAAGGCAGCATTGATTACACCTTGTTCGTCATCTCACTGGTGGGTGTATCGCTGGTTGTCGCATCAGGTTGTGTTTTCAACAACGTGATTGACCGCGATATCGATATCAAGATGGAGAGAACGCGGAATCGAGTGCTGGTTAAAGGCCTTATCTCGGCGAAAGTGAGCCTGGTTTATGCAACCGCATTAGGTATTGCTGGCTTTGCGTTGCTTTATTTCGGTGCTAACCCGCTGGCCATGTGGCTGGCGGTGCTGGGCTTCGTAGTCTACGTCGGCATTTACAGCCTCTATATGAAGCGTAATTCGGTCTACGGTACGCTGATTGGTAGCCTCTCTGGCGCAATGCCGCCAGTGATTGGTTACTGCGCGGTGACTAACGAGTTTGATGCTGGCGCGCTGATTTTGCTGGCGATCTTTAGCCTGTGGCAGATGCCGCACTCCTATGCGATTGCCATCTTCCGCTTTAAAGATTACCAGGCAGCGAACATCCCGGTTCTGCCGGTGGTGAAAGGTATATCCGTGGCGAAAAACCATATTACGCTGTATATCCTGGCGTTTATGATTGCCACGCTGATGCTGTCGCTGGGCGGCTACGCTGGCTACAAATATCTGGTCGTTGCTGCGGCAGTGAGTGTCTGGTGGCTCGGGATGGCGCTTTCAGGTTACAAAACCTCAAACGATAAAGTTTGGGCACGTAAACTGTTTGTCTTCTCCATTGTTGCTGTCACTGCTTTGAGCGTAATGATGTCGGTGGATTTTATGACCCCAGCGTCAAAAGATCTGCTGACTTACGTCTGGTAATTTAGCTCCGCAAATCCATGAAAGGGCGCGATTTTCGCGCCCTTTCTTTTTGTTACCATCGCTTAAAAACAATTGTTTTACCCGCCCTGCCCTGCTCCCTAGAATAAGTGCAGCAAATTAACAGAGGTTGCAATGAAAGATAATAAAATGACTCCGGTAGAGCTGCGTGCTACATGGGGTTTGGGTACGGTTTTTTCCCTGCGTATGCTGGGAATGTTTATGGTGCTGCCGGTGCTCACCACCTATGGCATGGCGCTACAGGGTGCCAGTGAAACATTAATTGGCCTGGCGATAGGTATCTATGGCCTGGCACAGGCGATCTTCCAGATTCCCTTTGGTTTACTCTCGGACCGTATCGGTCGTAAACCGCTGATTGTCGGTGGCCTGCTGCTGTTTGTTTTAGGTAGCGTAATTGCGGCTACCACCACCTCTATCTGGGGTGTCATTCTTGGTCGTGCCTTACAAGGCTCCGGCGCTATCGCCGCCGCAGTGATGGCCTTATTGTCCGATTTAACCCGTGAGCAGAACCGTACCAAAGCAATGGCTTTTATCGGCATCAGCTTCGGGGTCACTTTCGCTATTGCGATGGTTCTCGGTCCAATTGTCACCCATGCACTCGGCCTGCATGCATTGTTCTGGATGATTGCGATTCTGGCAAGCTGTGGCATTGTGATTACGCTGCTGGTGGTGCCCAATGCCCCAAACCATGTGCTGAACCGTGAGTCCGGCATGGTGAAAGGCAGCATCCGCGCGGTACTGACCAATTCACGCCTGGTGAAACTGAATATTGGTATCCTGTGTCTGCACATCCTGCTGATGTCGAGCTTCGTGGCGCTCCCCGGCCAGTTTGAACAAGCTGGATTCCCGGCCTCCGAGCACTGGAAAGTGTATCTGGTGACCATGCTGGTTTCCTTTGTCAGCGTCATCCCGTTCATTATTTATGCCGAAGTCAAACGCCGCATGAAACGGGTGTTTGTCAGTTGTGTCGGATTGATTGTGGTGGCGGAAATCGTACTGTGGGGAGCAGGCAGCCACTTCTGGACGCTGGTGATTGGCGTGCAGCTGTTCTTCCTGGCCTTCAACCTGATGGAAGCGATTCTGCCGTCCTTAATCAGTAAAGAATCTCCGCCGGGTTATAAAGGCACGGCGATGGGCATCTACTCCACCAGCCAATTCCTCGGCGTCGCCATTGGCGGCAGCATGGGCGGTTGGGTATTTGGTCATTTTGATGCACAAACGGTATTTCTGGTGGGTGCGGTGGTCGCGGCGATTTGGCTGTTTATCAGCATGTCGATGCAGGAACCACCTTATGTCAGCAGCCTGCGTATTGTCCTGAGCGATGCGGTGCTGGCAGTTCCCAATCTGGAGAAACGTCTGAAAGCCCAGCCCGGTGTTGCGTCGGTGTTTATCGTGCCGGAAGAGAAAAGCGCCTACATCAAGATAGACAGTAAAGTGACGAGCCGCGTTGAACTGGAAGCGCTGCTCGCCAGCAGTTAAAACCAAGCCCGGCCATTGCGCCGGGCTTTTATTTACAGCGACATATCAACAACAATACGGCCTTCAATTTTACCGGCATGCATGCGGGCAAAGATATCGTTGATGTTGACCAACGGCTCCACCGCTACATTGGCTTTCACTTTGTGACGACCAGCGAAGTCGAGCGCCTCCTGCAAATCCTTACGGGTGCCGACAATTGAACCGCGCACCGTAATACCGTCCAACACCATGTCAAAAATCGACAGGTCAAATTTGCCCGGCGGCAGGCCATTCAGCACCATCGTACCGCCACGACGCATGGTTCCCAACGCTTGCTCAAAGGCTTTCGGTGAAACCGCTGTCACCAGCACACCGTGCGCGCCGCCGAAGCTTTCGTGGAAGAATTTCGCCGGATCGACATTTTTCGCGTTAGCCACCACGCTGGCACCCAGACGTTTAGCAAACTCCAGCTTCTCGTCATCAATATCAACAGCAGCCACGTTAAGCCCCATCGCTACCGCGTACTGAACAGCCATATGTCCCAAACCACCGATACCGGAAATCACCACCCAGTCACCTGGCTTGGTATCGGTCATCTTCAGCCCTTTGTACACCGTGACACCGGCACACAAAATCGGTGCGATCTCATGATACTCAATATTATCCGGCAGGATACCGACGTAGTTAGCATCCGCCAGGCAATACTCTGCAAAGCTACCATTGACTGAATAACCGGCATTCTGCTGCGACAGACACAGCGTTTCCCAGCTATCGAGACAATATTCGCAATGACCACAGGCCGAGTAGAGCCAGGGCACACCCACGCGATCGCCAAGTTTGAGATGTTTCACACCTTCGCCCAGCGCCACAACCTGACCAACACCTTCATGGCCGGGAATAAAGGGGGGATTAGGTTTGATCGGCCAGTCACCTTCAGCAGCGTGCAAATCGGTATGGCAAACCCCGGTGGCGGCAATTTTTACCAAAACCTGACCCGGCCCGACCGAAGGCACCGGTACTTCTTCAATCACCAAAGGCTCACCGAACGATTTCACAACTGCCGCTTTCATCGTGGTTTTGATCTTCATGTTCATCAATTCACTCTCCAAAAGGGTCTGTTAAGGGGTTAAAAGAGCCCCAGTGGTGCGATGTCGTAGCTAACCAGCAGGTTTTTCGTTTGTTGGTAGGCGTTAAGCGCCATTTTATGCGTTTCGCGCCCTACTCCGGATTGTTTATAGCCGCCAAAAGCAGCGTGTGCCGGGTAGATGTGGTAGCAGTTGGTCCAGACGCGACCGGCTTTAATACTACGCCCCATGCGATAAGCCAGATTCGTGTTTCGTGTCCAGACACCGGCCCCAAGGCCAAATTGTGTCTGGTTGGCAATCTCCAGCGCTTCGGCCTCATCTTTAAAGGTGGTGACACCGATAACTGGCCCAAAAATCTCTTCCTGGAAACAGCGCATCTGGTTATCGCCTTTAATCAGCGTCGGCTGAATATAGAAGCCATTATCGAACGCTGGCGCAATGCTGGCGCGCTCACCGCCGGTCAGGATTTGACCTCCCTCCTGCCGCGCAATGTCGATATAAGAGAGGATTTTATCAAACTGCTGACGCGAAGCCTGGGCACCGATCATAGTTTCGGTATCCAGCGGATCTCCACGGCGAATAGTGGCAATCTTAGCCATCACCCGCTCCATAAACGGGGCATAGATCGATTCATGGATCAGCGCGCGTGACGGGCAGGTACAAACTTCGCCCTGATTGAAGAAGCCCAACACCAGACCTTCCACCGCTTTTTCAATAAACTCTGGCTCACCGTCCATCACATCAGCAAAATAGATGTTGGGAGATTTACCGCCCAGTTCGACGGTACAGGGAATAATATTCTCCGCCGCGCACGCCATAATATGACGTCCCACCGGGGTCGAACCGGTAAAGGCGATTTTGGCAATACGTTTACTGGTCGCCAGCGCTTCACCCGCTTCACGGCCAAAACCCTGTACCACGTTAAGCACCCCCGCCGGGAACAGATCGCCGATTAATTCCAGCAGCAGAGTGATACCCAGCGGCGTCTGCTCGGCGGGTTTCAGAACCACACAGTTACCCGCAGCCAGCGCCGGAGCCAATTTCCAGGCCGCCATCAATAACGGGAAGTTCCACGGGATAATCTGCCCCACCACGCCCAACGGCTCGTGGAAGTGGTAGGCGACGGTGTTTTCATCGATCTCTGCCGTACTACCTTCCTGCGCGCGCAGGCAGCCCGCGAAGTAACGGAAGTGGTCAACCGCCAATGGCAGATCCGCATTCAGCGTTTCACGGATCGGCTTACCGTTGTCCCAGCTCTCGGCTACGGCCAACATTTCCAGATTGGCTTCGATACGATCCGCCACCTGTAACAGCAGATTGGCACGGTGTTGCACACTGGTTTTTCCCCAGGCGTCAGCGGCCTGATGAGCAGCATCCAGTGCTAAGTCGATATCACGCGCGTCCGATCGAGGGAACTGCGCAATGTCGCTGCCATCAACTGGCGAGGTGTTAGTAAAGTACTGGCCGCTGAGCGGCTCTGTGAATTTGCCCGCAATGTAGTTGCCGTAAGTCGCTTTGAAAGAAACCAAAGCGCCGGGCGTGCCGGGATGTGCATAACGCATCGCAAACTCCTTAATGTAGGGTCAGATGTTCTGGAGCTGGCAGCGGCAACCTGAGGGTCGCCAGGTTGAACAGCCCGCTGCCAGCATGACTATTGCAGCGCGCGTGCCAGTTTTTTTCAGCTTGCGATGGATTAAAAAATAGTGATACTCAACATAGAGTTACATAAAAAATAACCGTAATAACTTAATGGAATGGTGCGGTAAAAATCACCATCTGTGTTGCATATCGCAACACCACAAAAACCAAATAGCTACAATGTCGCAACACTTTGCCAGGGCATGAGGTTACCAATGCAGGGAAATTCATCCGCCGCGATCAACGCTACTCCGCTTCTTAGCGATTCCTGGTTTCGTAGCCAGCTATATGGACTTGATCGCACCGCTGATGACTTTCCCCGGGTACGTCAGGGTGAACTGGCGGATTTGCTCGCCAGCAACAGCGGATTGCAGCAGTTTGCCCAGCCGGTGATCAACCAACTGGCGCAAAAGATGGCGGAGAAGCAATCGGTGGTGATCCTCTCGGATGCCAGCGGCATGGTGCTACATACCTTTGGCGATATGCAGTCGATGGAGAGAGCGCAGCGCTACGCATTGGCACCCGGCAATTTATGGAGCGAGTGTGGCCGTGGCACCAACGCCATTGGCACCGCGCTGGCAATTGACGATGGCTGCGAGATAGACGGACAGCAACATTTTCTCACGCGTAATCAGGGGTTGTACTGCGCAGCCATGCCGCTCCAGATGCCCAACGGTCAGATTGCCGGGGTGCTGGATATCTCGGGTCCGGCGCATTTCCCGCATCCACAAACCTTCAGTTGGGTGAAAGCCGCAGCCAAACAAATTGAGTATCTGTGGGTTAAGCAGAGCCTGCACCCGCAGCAGTGGCTGATGAGCCTGCATGCGCAACCACAGGGTATCGATACCAGCGACGAGTTGCTGTTGGTGTTCTCCGACAATGTGCTGATGGCAGCGAATCGCCTCGCAATGCGCGAACTGGCTCTCAGCGCGGAGCAACTCGGTTCCCTGACGTTCCAGCAACTGTTCCCCCACCAGGAGCAGGCCGCCAACACCATCCCGGTGCCGTTAAATTACTGCGCGCAAACCTTTTATTTCCGCCTGCGCGCACCCCACCGTACTCACTTCGCCACACCCGCCGCCAGCCATACGGAGCTGCCCTTCTCGTTACGACGTGATGGCGAGAAAATGGTACGTCTGCTGAACGCTGGCGTTTCATTGTGTATTCATGGTGAAACCGGCAGCGGAAAAGAGTTTGTCAGCCGTGCGTTGCATCAACAAAGCCGTTGGCGGGAAGGCAAATTTGTCGCCATCAATTGCGCCGCCATCCCGGAATCACTGATTGAATCCGAGTTATTTGGCTATCAGCCTGGTGCCTTTACCGGTGCGGGTAAAAACGGCTATATCGGTAAAATCCGTGAAGCCGACGGTGGCGTGTTGTTCCTGGATGAAATTGGCGATATGCCGCTGGCGTTGCAAACCCGCCTGCTGCGCGTGTTGCAGGAAAAAGAAGTGTCACCCCTGGGTTCCAGCCGCAGTTGGCCAGTCAACTTTGCGGTAATTTGCGCCACGCATCGCGATCTGGCGCAACGCGTGGCTGAAGGCGAGTTCCGCGAGGATTTACTTTACCGCTTACAGGAATTTTCCATGACCATCCCGCCGCTGCGCGAGTGGCCAGATTTAGCGGGCTTTATTCAGCGTTTGTGGCTGGAGTTGGGAGGTGGCGATCGCGATATTCAGTTGTCGCCCTCGTTGCTGACCTCGTTGGCTCAGCTCCCGTGGCCAGGCAATGTGCGTCAGTTGCGCAGCCTGTTGCGCGTATTGCTGGCGCTGGCGGATGAAGGGGAAGAAGTAAGCGAAGTGCATTTGCCCGCCGAATACCGTCGTGCCGCCGCTCCGGTGGTAGTCGAGAATTTGCAAAGTCATGATGAACGGCTGATTGCCGAAACGCTGCAACGCTTTAATGGCAATATCAGTAAAACTGCGCAGGCATTGGGTATCGCGCGCAGCACGCTGTATCGCCGTGCCGCACGCGACAAAGGCGATTAATCGCGGAAGTTTTTGAACTGGAATGGCTGACCGAGATTGCCGCCACGCACCAGCGCCATCGCGCCTTGCAAATCGTCACGCGATTTACCGGTGACGCGCAGTTCATCACCCTGAATCTGCGTCTGAACTTTCAGCTTGCTGTCTTTGATCAGCTTCACCAGTTTCTTCGCCACGTCGCTTTCGATGCCTTTTTTCAGTTTGGCTTCGACGCTCCAGCTTTTACCGCTGTGCTCGATCTCTTCCGGGACTTCAATTGCTGCCCCTTCAATTCCGCGCTTCAGCAGCTTTTCTCTTAAAATATCCACCAGCTGCTTGACCTGAAAATCAGACTCCGTGGTGATTTTGATGGTCTCATTCTTTTCGTTCAGCTCAATGCTGGCGCTGACGTTACGGAAATCAAAACGGGTAGACAGTTCACGGCTCGCATTTTCCACCGCATTACGGACTTCCTGTAGTTCGACTTCGGAAACGATATCGAAAGATGGCATCTTGTCTTCTCCTGACGCTAAAGTGACATGCATAATACGCGTCTTGTCGCGCTAATAAAACACGATACACCGAAAGCTATACTGATAGTGTGTAGTGAAAACGATAACCCGTCAGCGGGAGGCACAATGAAAATTACCGTGTTGGGTTGCGGCGCCCTGGGTCAGGTTTGGCTCGCCGCCCTCGCACGCCAGGGACATGATGTTCAGGGCTGGCTGCGCGTACCGCAGCCCTATTGTTCGGTCAATGTGATCGATCCTGAAGGCAACGTCAGCAACCACACTTTTATTGCCAACGATCCGCTGTTTCTGGCGGAGAGCCAATTGTTGTTGGTGACGCTAAAAGCCCCACAGGTTTCTCCCGCCGTGAAGAATCTGCAAAGCGTATTACCGGCACATGCGCCGATTCTGTTGTTACACAATGGGATGGGCACCCTGGAAGAGCTGAAAGATGTCCAGCAGCCTCTGCTGCGCGGGATTACGACGCACGCGGCGATGCGTGATGGCACGGTGATTAAACATGTGGCGCAGGGCATCACCCATATTGGCCCGGCCAGTCGCGAGAGTGAAGCGATGAGTGATATCGCGGATATCCTGCATCAAGCCTTGCCCGATGTTGCCTGGCATAACAATATCGCCTCTGCCTGCTGGCGTAAGCTGGCGGTCAACTGCGTGATCAACCCGATGACCGTCGAGCATGATTGCCAGAACGGTGCGCTGCGTGCCTGGCCTGAGCAAATCGCCAAACTGTGCGAGGAGATTGCCTGGGTGATGGAGCGCGAAGGCCAACACATTGCCGTCGATAATCTGCGTGACATCATCTATGACGTCATCGACACCACGGCAGCCAACGTCTCATCGATGTTGCAGGATGTTCGGGCGCAGCGCCAAACCGAAATTGATTACATCACCGGTTACCTGCTGCGCCGCGCACGCGCGCAGGGCATTGCATTGCCGGAGAACACCCGTTTGTATGATTTGATTAAACGCAAGGAGTCCCAATATGAGCACGAACGCATCGGTTCTGGTTTGCCTGGCACATGGCAGTGAAGAGACCGAAGCGGTCACCACCATCGATTTGTTGGTGCGTGGCGGTTTGCAGGTCACTACCGCCAGTGTCGAAAGCGATGGCAGCCGGGAGATCGTCTGCTCGCGTGGCGTGCGCCTGCTGGCTGATGCGCCGCTGGTTGAAGTGGCAGATAACGATTATGCCGCCATTGTGTTGCCCGGCGGTCTGAAAGGCGCACAAACCTTCCGCGACAGTCCTTTGCTGGTGGAAACCGTGCGCCAGTTTCATCTTTCTGGTCGCATTGTCGCGGCGATTTGCGCCGCACCCGGTACGGTCCTGGTGCCGCACGATCTGTTCCCGGTCGGGAACATGACCGGTTTTCCCGGCCTGAAAGAAACCATCCCGGAAGCGAAATGGATGGAACGCCGTGTCGTGTGGGATCCCCGCGTCAATCTGCTGACCAGCCAGGGGCCGGGCACTTCGATGGATTTTGCGCTGAAACTGATTGATCTGCTGGTGAACAAAGAAAAAGCACGCGAAGTGGCATCGCAACTGGTGCTGGCGGCAGGAATCTATAACTACCAGGAATTCGAAGAACGCTGAAAAACGTAGCGGCGCGATTCATCGCGCGCCCTGCCTTTTAACATGCGCGATAAATCGCGCCGCTACGGAGGTGTATCGACCGTTACGGGCGATACACCTTCACATTGGTAAAACCCTGCTCATGCAGGTACAGCGCCTGCAAACGGCTCATCACGCCGCGGTCGCAATACAACAGCCAGGTTTTGCTCTGGTCGAGATCGCCAAATTGGGTGCTGAGTTTGTAGAACGGCAGCGATTTTACCTCAACCCCTTCCAGCGCCAGTGGCGTGTCATCCTGCTCATCAATCGAGCGAATGTCCAGTACCACATCATTGGCAGTGAACGACGCAACCGTCTCAACTTCCACGACTTCTTCTTCAGTTTTCTCGGCGATTTCACGGATATCAACGTTGCTGGCTTCCTGCACCACGCGATCCAGAATAGCAAAATCGAAATTCGTCTCTTCCGCTTCGATCTTCGCCTTCACCGCTTTCACCGTCGGGCTTTTCGAGATCACGCCGCAATATTCCGGCATAGTGCGGGCAAAATCTTCCGTACCAATCTCACGCGCCAGCTTGATGATGTGCTCTTTGTCATGGGAAATCAGCGGACGCAGAATCAGCGTGTCGGAGGCGTTATCGATTAAACGCAGATTGGTCAGCGTCTGGCTGGAAACCTGGCCCAGCGCTTCACCGGTCACCAACGCCTGTACGCCGTAACGCTCGGCGACCATCGACGCCGCGCGCACCATCATACGCTTCAGCACCACACCCATCTGGCCGTCATCCACTTTTTCGAGGATCTCGCCCACCACCGGTTCAAAATTGATGGCGACGAAACGCACACGATGCGAACGACCAAAACGATTCCACAAATAATGCGCTACCTGGCGTACGCCGATTTCATGCGCGGCACCGCCAAGATTGAAGAAACAGTAATGCACGCGGCAGCCACGGCGCATCAACATATAACTGGAGACACCGGAGTCAAAACCGCCGGAAATCAGTGACAGCACATCTTCCTGGGTACCAATCGGAAAGCCGCCCAGTCCTTCATAACGTCCGGTGATCAGCAGCAGGCGATCGTTTTCAATCTCAAGGTTGACCGTCTCATCCGGATTATTCAGTTGCACGCGAGCGCTTTCGATATGCTGGTTCAGACCGCCGCCTACGTAGCGTTCCACGTCCTGCGAGCTGAACTCATGCTTGCCGCGACGCTTCACGCGCACGCAAAAGCTTTTACCTTCGAGACGTTCACGATACAGCGCCAGCGTCTGTTCGAAGATGTTATGCATATCGGTGTATTCATGATCTTCCACCGCCAGTACGTGATGGATACCCGGAATACGCGTCAGTTCGGCAATCACCGCTGCGCGCAACGTTTCCTTCTTCGCCCGGACCACAATGTGGTCCCAGTGACGCACAACCGCGATCTCATCATCCAGAGTGCGCAGAATGTTACGAATGTTTCCGGTCAGAATCTTGATAAAGCGCAGTCGCACCGACTGACTCTTGATGGTGATTTCGGGGAAGAGCTTGATAATAAACTTCATGGCGACACAGCTTCGTTGGGCAAATAAGTGCTAAAAGCATCGGCACTTAGCTGGTAAAATCATATAATTGCGGGCTAAGCAGGAGCGTCCGCATCCGAGGCGCGAGAGTATATCACCTTTGTCTGGTGACTTCTTCTGCAACCGCAGTCACATTCATTATTTTGCTAATTAATCCTCGTCAGATACCATGACCGACTGCAAGATGATGTCCCAACCTGTGAGTCGACACTGATTATGCCGAAAAAAGCCGAAGCGCCCGCCAGTTTTGAAAGCGCTCTACAGCAACTGGAACAGATCGTCAGCCGCCTGGAAAGTGGTGAGCTGCCGCTGGAAGAGGCGCTAAAAGAATTTGAACGCGGTGTTCAGTTGGCACGTAGCGGCCAGCAAACCCTGCAACAGGCGGAACAGCGCGTGCAGATTTTGCTGAGCGATGATAAAGACGCCGCGCTCACCCCTTTTACGCCGGAAGATAATTGATGGATTTCGCCAAACTGCTAAGCGCCTATCACGAAAGGGTAAACCTCGCGCTGACGCGCTTGTTAGATCCACTTCCTTTTCAGAGTTCTCCTCTGGTGAATGCCATGCAATATGGGGCACTATTAGGCGGTAAGCGTCTGCGCCCTTTTCTGGTTTACGCTACGGGTGAAATGTTAAAGGCCGATCCGGCCAGCCTGGATGCGCCCGCTGCGGCGGTAGAATGTATCCACGCGTACTCTTTGATTCATGACGATCTGCCTGCGATGGACGACGATGCATTGCGTCGTGGGCAGCCAACCTGCCATATCAAATATGGTGAAGACACGGCGATTCTCGCAGGCGATGCCCTGCAAACGCTGGCGTTTTCGATTTTGGCCGACCAGCCGATGCCTGGCGTAAGTGCAGAAGCCCGTATTACCATGATCTCCGAACTGGCGCAGGCCAGTGGTGTCGCAGGTATGTGCGGCGGCCAGGCACTAGACCTCGCCGCCGAGGGTAAAAGCATCGACCTCGCGCAACTGGAACAGATTCACCGTCATAAAACCGGTGCATTGATCCGTGTTGCCGTACGACTTGGTGCGTTGGCGGCGGGTGAGCAAGGCCGTGCCGCCCTGCCCGTTCTGGATGTCTATGCCAATGCCATTGGTTTGGCGTTTCAGGTGCAGGATGACATCCTGGATGTGGTCGGCGACACCGCGATATTGGGCAAAACTCAGGGGGCCGATCAGGCACTGGGCAAAAGCACATATCCGGCGCTGATGGGGCTGGATAATGCCCGTCAAAAAGCCTGGGATCTCTATCAGGAGGCACTGGGCGCGTTGGATATTCTGGCCGCGCAATCCTTTAACACCACAGCATTACAAGCGTTGGCTAGCTTCATAATTGAACGCGATAAATAACTTTCATAATGAGTCTCTGATGAGTTTTGATATTGCAAAATACCCGACACTGGCGCTGGCAAGCACGGTACAGGAATTACGTTTACTGCCAAAAGAGAAGCTTCCGGCACTCTGTGACGAGCTGCGTCAGTATCTGCTGGACAGCGTCAGCCGCTCCAGTGGTCACTTCGCTTCGGGTCTGGGCGTCGTCGAGCTAACAGTGGCGCTGCATTATGTTTACAACACCCCGTTTGACCATCTGGTGTGGGATGTTGGCCATCAGGCCTACCCGCATAAAATTCTGACCGGTCGCCGCGATCGCATCGGCACCATCCGTCAGAAAAATGGTCTGCATCCCTTCCCGTGGCGTGAAGAGAGCGAATACGACGTACTGAGCGTCGGTCACTCGTCAACCTCCATCAGCGCCGCCCTCGGTATGGCCGTCGCCGCCGAGCGTGAAGGTAAAGGGCGTCGTACTGCGGCCATCATTGGTGATGGTGCCATCACGGCGGGCATGGCATTTGAAGCCATGAACCACGCGGGCGATATCAAACCGGATATGCTGGTGATCCTCAACGACAACGAGATGTCGATCTCCGAGAACGTGGGTGCGCTGAACAATCGTCTGGCGCAGATCCTCTCCGGTAAAACCTATTCACGCCTGCGCGAAGGCGGCAAACGGGTGCTGGACAACCTGCCGCCGATCAAAGAGCTGGTCAAACGCACTGAAGAACATCTGAAAGGCATGGTGGTACCGGGTACGCTGTTTGAAGAACTCGGTTTTAACTACATCGGCCCGGTGGATGGTCACGATGTCCTCGCGTTGGTCAGTACGCTGAAGAACATGCGTAGCCTGAAAGGCCCGCAGTTCCTGCATATCATGACCAAAAAAGGCAAAGGCTATGCGCCGGCTGAAGAAGATCCCATCACCTGGCATGCCGTACCGAAATTCGATCCGGCCAGCGGTTCGCTGCCGAAAAGCGCAGGTGGTCTGCCGAGCTACTCCAAAGTATTTGGTAACTGGTTGAGCGAAATCGCGGCTGATGACGCACGCCTGATGGCCATCACTCCGGCGATGCGCGAAGGATCCGGCATGGTGAGTTTTTCCCGTGACTATCCGCAGCAATATTTCGACGTGGCGATCGCTGAACAGCACGCGGTAACCTTCGCGGCAGGGATGGCGATTGGCGGCTACAAACCGATTGTGGCGATCTACTCCACCTTCCTGCAACGCGCATACGATCAGGTGATCCACGATGTGGCGATCCAGAAGCTGCCAGTGTTGTTTGCTATCGATCGTGGCGGCATTGTCGGTGCCGACGGACAAACCCATCAGGGTGCGTTCGATCTGGCTTATCTGCGCTGTATCCCTGGCATGGTGATCATGACGCCAAGCGACGAGAACGAATGCCGCCTGATGTTGTACACCGGTTACCACTATCAGGATGGCCCAAGTGCCGTGCGTTACCCGCGCGGTACCGGCACCGGGGCAGCGCTGGAACCCCTGGCGAGCCTGCCGTTGGGCAAGGGCGTGATAAAACGTCAGGGCGAGAAGCTGGCGATTCTCAACTTCGGTACCTTGCTGCCGGAAGCCACTGCGGCCGCCGAAGCGTTGAATGCCACCCTGGTGGATATGCGTTTTGTCAAACCGCTGGATGAGGCGTTGATCACGGAACTGGCGGGCAGCCACGACGCCCTGATCACCCTGGAAGAAGGGGCTATCATGGGCGGAGCAGGTAGCGGCGTGAACGAATTTGTGATGGCAAAACGCCTGCGTATACCGGTGCTGAACCTCGGTCTGCCTGATGAGTTCATCCCGCAGGGTACCCAGGAAGAAGTGCGCCATGACTACCAACTGGATGCCACCGGTATTCAGCAACAAATCACCTGCTGGCTGGCCCAGTAATCCCCTGCTCGCTCGCCGCCCGGCGAGCGAGCCTGCTGCTATGCTTAAGGGATTTCCCTGATGCGAGAGCAGACCTCCCAATGAAAAAAATTCCTTTAGGTAAGACTGAATTACAGGTTTCCCGTCTCTGCCTGGGCTGTATGACCTATGGCGATCCGCTGCGCGGCAATCACGCCTGGACGTTACCGGAAGAGAGCAGCCGCCCGTTAATCAAGCAAGCGCTGGAAGCAGGCATCAACTTTTTTGATACCGCCAACTCCTATTCCGACGGCAGCAGCGAAGAGATTGTCGGGCGCGCCCTGAAAGATTTTGCTCGCCGCGACGAAGTCGTGGTCGCCACCAAGGTCTATTTCCCATTAAGTAATCTGACCCAGGGGCTGTCGCGCAACAATATCCTGCAATCAATTGATGACAGCCTGACACGGCTGGGCATGGATCATGTTGACCTGCTCCAGATTCACCGCTGGGATTACGACACGCCGATTGAGGAGACGCTGGAAGCGCTGCACGACGTGGTACAGGCCGGTAAAGCGCGTTATATCGGCGCATCCTCAATGCATGCGGCGCAATTTGAGCAGGCGCTTCAGCTCCAGACTCGCGAAGGATGGGCGCGCTTTGTCAGCATGCAGGATCAGTACAACCTGATTCAACGGGAAGAAGAGAACGCCATGCATCCGCTGTGTCTGCGCGAAGGCATCGCCGTCCTGCCCTGGAGTCCATTGGCTCGCGGTAAGCTGACGCGCCCGTGGGGTGAAGCCACCGCCCGCTCCGTGTCAGATGAGGTGATGGCTAAACTTTACCGCGACACCGAAGAGAACGATGCAGCTATCGCGGAACGTATCGCCACCCTGGCAGCGGATAAAGGCGTCACGCGTGCACAGATTGCGCTGGCCTGGTTGCTGCATAAGCCGGTGGTGACGGCACCCATTATCGGGGCATCACGCGCAGAGCAGTTTGCTGAGCTGGTCAAAGCGGTGGACGTGGAGTTGAGTACAACGGATATTGCCGAGCTGGAGACGGTGTATCAACCGCACCCAGTTGTGGGTTTTGAGTAAAATTTTCATCCGTCGCGGCGCGATAAATCGCGCCGCGACGGGATAGGCATCAGATCATCACATGCCCTAACACGTACAAAATCACCGCAGAGATCACCCCGGCGATAATATCATCGACCATAATCCCCATGCCGCCATGCACGTTCTGATCGAACCAGCGAATCGGCCAGGGTTTCCACATATCAAAAATGCGGAAAATGACAAAACCCGCCAGGACCCATTTCCAGCTCATCAGCGGAATCGCCATCAGGGTGATCCACATACCGATAAACTCGTCCCAGACAATGCTGCCGTGATCGTGGACACCCATGTCTTTGGCCGTGCGATGGCACAGATAGACGCCGACGCTGATACCGATCAGCACCACCAGCGAATAGATCTGCAATGGCAAAAAGGTCATCAACCACCAGAACGGGATCGCCGCCAGCGATCCCGCGGTACCCGGTACGATCGGACTTAACCCACTACCAAAGCCGGTCGCCAGCAGATGCCACGGATTGGACATACGCAGGCGGCTCTTTGCCACATCTTTATTTAACGTCAAAGTGATCAAATCCTTTGTGATTGAAGCTCAGCGGCTTGCCATTTTCCAGCAACGTGAGTCCATCGGCTTCCGGTGCTATCTGACCAATGCAGGTATAAGGCACGCCGAGATGACCGAGCGCCACGTCCAGCGCACCACGGTTCACTTCCGGCACCGTGAAGCACAGCTCGTAGTCTTCCCCTCCTGCCAGCGCCCAGCGTTGCACCTGGTCTGCGTCGAAATGGTCGCGCAGTGCTGCCGACAGCGGCAGTGCATCGACATTCAAGCGCGCGCCGACACGGCTGGCCTGCAAAATATGGCCGAGGTCGGAGAGCAATCCATCCGACACATCGATCGCTGACGTGGCCAGGCTACGCAGCGCCTGCCCCTGCAAGACGCGCGGCATCGGGCGTAAATGACGTTTGATCAGCGTTTCGTGCACCGCCGGGTCCGACAGACGGTAACGATGCTGCAACAACGCCAGACCGGCAGCACTGTCACCCAGCGTGCCGGTGACGAAAATCCAGTCACCCGGCTTCGCACCGGAGCGTTTTAGTGCACGCCCTACCGGAACTAAACCGTGGATGCCCAACGTCATGCTCAGTGGGCCGCGCGTAGTATCGCCGCCAATCAGCTGCATATCGTAGTAATCCAGCAGCTCAAACAGGCTGTCACTGAAGGCCGCCAGCCAGCTCTCGTTCACTTCCGGCAGCGTCAGCGCCAGCGTTAGCCATGCCGGATCGGCGCCCATAGCAGCCAGATCGCTCAGGTTGACCGCAACCGCTTTATAACCGAGATCGGCTGGATGGATATCACGCAGGAAATGCACGCCTTCTACCAGCGTATCGGTGCTGATAGCAAGCGTCTGTTTTTCTGGCACGTTAAGCAATGCGCAGTCGTCACCAATTCCCTTCTCGACATCGCGGCGGGAGCTGGTGACGCGGTTAAAATAACGTGCGATCAGTTCGAATTCACCACAGGGCATAGTCAGGTCTCAATGAAAAAAGGCCGGATGACCGGCCTTTTGCACTATTTTCTGTTGGGGCGAATTTGTGGAGCGGCTTTATCCAGCACGCCGTTGACAAATTTGTGGCTGTCTTCTGCGCCAAATACTTTAGCCAGCTCGATACCTTCGTTGATCGCCACTTTATAGGGCACATCATCACGTTTGCTCAGCTCATACAGCGAAATACGCAGGATGGCTTTTTCTACCTGGCCCAGCTCTTCCAGCTGACGCGACAGGTAAGGTTTCATCAGACCATCCAGGTATGCGCTGTTGGTCGCCACACCGGCCAGCAGTTCGCGGAAGTAACTGATATCGACGTCTTTGACGTCTTGTTCCGCCAGAAACTGGTATTCCACATCGGCAATGTCGTTGTTGGACAACTGCCAGGAGTAAAGCGCCTGGACAGCGCACTCACGGGCGCGACGACGAGCAGCAGGTTTCACAAAATTCCCCTTACAAAAATCAGGCTTTGATGGCTTTCAATACGTTAATCATTTCGAGGGCAGTCAGGGCCGCTTCGGCACCCTTGTTACCCGCTTTCGTGCCGGCGCGTTCAATCGCCTGCTCAATGTTTTCAGTGGTCAGCACGCCGAAAGTCACCGGGATATCGCTGGTCATTGCCACGTTGGCAATACCTGAGCTGGCTTCACCGGCCACATATTCGAAGTGCGCCGTGCCGCCACGGATCACGGTACCCAGCGCCACGATGGCGTCATGTTTACCGGATTTCGCCAGCGCACGCGCCGCCAGCGGCAGTTCATAGGCACCTGGTACCCAGACGATGGTGATGTTTTCGTCTTTCACCTGACCAATACGCTTCAGCGCATCAACCGCACCGTCCAGCAGGCTGTCATTAATGAAGTTGTTAAAACGCGCAATTACGATGGCGATGTTAGCATCAGGCGTGGCAACAGGAGCTTCGATAACTTTCATACATATCCTTTGGGTGTTGTATTGTAGCCCCGCAGAAGGGGGCGGATTCTATCATACTCTTTGACGACGCGCTCAGGCTTTTCAGCGCGGGGTGAGCGTCAGACGCAAGTCTTCACCCACCAGGCGCACGTCACTAAAATTCAGGGCTGGCGCATCGGCCAGATGTTCCAGACCCGCTAATTCACACAAGCCACGAGCGGCATTACCCAGCAGTTTCGGTGCCATGTAGACAATCAGCTCATCCACCAGTCCCGCCTGCAACAGCGCACCGGCAAGCGATGCACCCGCTTCGACCCACACGCTGTTAATTTGCCGTTGACCGAGCAACATCATCATCGCCACCAGGTCCAGTTGGCTCTCACGCTGCGGCACCACAATCTGCGACACCGTCTCCGGCCAGGCTTGTTGATCGGCTTCACTGCGCATCAGCCAGGTTTCGCCCGCCTGGTTGACCAAACGATGCTGCGGAGTCACGCGCTGCTGGCTGTCAATCACCACCCGCACTGGCTGACGCAGTTGCTGCTCGTCCAGTTGCTGACGAACCTCATCATTCAGTTCACTCCAGCGCACCGTCAGTGCAGGGTTATCCGCCAGCACCGTGGCACTGGTGGTAAGAATAGCCGAACTCTGGGCACGAAAACGTTGCACATCGCGCCTTGCGGCTGCCGAGGTGATCCACTGGCTTTCGCCACTCGCCATAGCGGTACGGCCATCGAGTGACGCGCCCAATTTAAGTTGGATCCACGGGAAACCGGTACGCATCCGTTTCAGGAAACCGCGATTGATCGCCTCAGCCTCATTCATCATCAAACCGTGGCTCACCGCAATACCCGCCTGTTGCAGACGATACAGGCCACGACCGGCGACCTGCGGATTGGGGTCTTGCATCGCCGCGACCACCCGGCTGACGCCGGCGGCGATCAACGCATCGCAGCAGGGTGGCGTGCGACCATGATGGCTACAGGGTTCAAGCGTGACATAGGCGGTTGCGCCCCTGGCTTTCTCTCCCGCCATGCGCAGCGCATGCACTTCCGCATGCGGTTCGCCCGCGCGATGATGCCAGCCTTCGCCGACGATTTCGCCGTCCCGCACAATCACACAGCCAACATTCGGGTTTGGCGTGGTGGTAAAACATCCGCGACGCGCCAGTTCCAGCGCGCGCGCCATATAGCGTTCGTCGATCATGGATTAATCCTGCAAGCGGGCGATCTCTTCGCCAAAATCACGAATATCTTCAAAACTGCGATAAACCGACGCGAAGCGAATGTAGGCCACTTTGTCGAGTTTCTTTAGCTCGTCCATCACCAGATTGCCAATCAGCTTGCTGGGGATTTCGCGCTCGCCGGTGGCACGAAGTTGCGTTTTGATATGGTTGACGGCGCTCTCCACCGCATCGGCACTCACCGGACGCTTCTCCAGTGCCTTCATCATGCCGCTGCTGAGTTTATCTTCGTTAAAGGGTTCACGCACATCGTTGCTTTTCACCACGCGCGGCATCACCAGTTCAGCCACTTCAAAGGTGGTAAAACGCTCATGACACACCAGACACTGGCGACGGCGACGCACCGAAGAGCCTTCACTGACCAGGCGCGAATCTATCACTTTGGTGTCCACAGCGGAGCAGAATGGGCAATGCATGACGTTTCCTGTCGCGAGAATTTGGGCCACACAGTGTAGCGCGATCTCGGTTTCAACAAAATGTGTTGAGATGAAAAGGGCGGCAATGGTTAAAACGGCGTGATAAATCACACCGCGACGATACAGTTCACGGGTTGTCGCGGCGCGATTTATCGCGCAACATTAGCCCTCCCCCACAATGGAAAGGACATTGCATGACGATCAGGATGTTATGGGCGCCAGCAGCGCTTTCTTTGCTGGTACTTAGCGGTTGCAGCTCAACACCCGGCACCAAACAGGTTACTCAGTTACATCAGGAAGTGGGGCAGCTGAATCAGCAAATGCGCCAGTTAACGAATCAGGCCGCTGCACTGGAAATTCAGGGCCAGCTAAATAGCCAATCCAATCAGGGTGCCTGGCTGTTACCTCAGTCCAATACGCCGGTGGAACTGCAAACCCAACTGGGTAAATTACGCCTGTCGCTGAGCCAGGTCGAAGGTGAAGCGACTGGCAGTCACGCCAATCTGACGATCCGCTCGACCGATGGCAAACCGGTTCCGGCGCTGAGTGCGACTGTCGTCTGGGGAGAAATGGACCCGGCCAGCGGTAAACCGTTAAATGCCGGCAGTCTCAGCCAGACCATCACTGCGCCCGGCAGTCTGACGCCACGCAGCTCCGTGGTGGTACCACTGCGCCTGAGCGGCCTTTCACCGGATCAACTTGGCTATGTTCGTGTGCATGATGTGACCGGCGCAACCACGCCGTGATGCGCAGTTTCTGTAGCGGCGCGATTTATCGCGCGGTTTACGGCAAAAAAAAAGGGCTGCCATCTGGCAGCCCTTGATCTTTCTGGTCAGCAGTTACGGCATGATTGAAGGCTGATCAGCGCCCTCTTTCTCCACTTTCTGCACCAGCATATGTTCACGCTTCATGCCCAGTTTCAGCGCCAGCGCCGAAGAGACATAGATTGATGAGATGGTACCAATGGTCACACCAATCAGCATGGTCAGCGAGAAGCCTTTCAGCAGCGCACCACCAAAGATGAACAGAATCAGGATCATCGCCAGCGTTGTCAGCGAGGTGATCAGGGTACGGCTCAACGTCTGGGTCAACGACACGTTAGTGATATCGTATGAAGAACCGCGACGGATCTTGCGGAAGTTCTCACGAATACGGTCGGAAACCACGATCTTATCGTTAAGCGAGTAACCAATCACCGACATCAGGGATGCCACGATGGTCAGATCGATTTCGATGTGGGTCAACGCCAGGATGCCGCAGGTGATGATCACGTCATGGGCCAGCGCCAGTACGGTACCCAGTGCCAGACGCCACTCAAAGCGGAAACCGATGTAGATCAGAATCGCGATCAGCGCCGACAACAGCGCCATCGCCCCCGCCTGCGCCAGATCGCTGCCCACGCTCGGACCCACGAACTCGATACGCTTCACGGTGGCATTCTGCTGTGCGGTTTCGTTAATCACCGACACCACTTTGTTGCCCAATTCCTGGCCTGCCGGACCTTGCACCGGAGCCATACGCACCATCACGTCACGGCTGCTGCCAAAGTTCTGTACCAACGGCTCATCAAAACCCGCTTTCACCAGCGCAACGCGCAGGGTATCCAGATCGGCCGGTTTTTCCAGGTTGATCTCAATCACCGTTCCGCCGGTAAAGTCGAGGCCCCAGTTGAAGCCACGCACACCAACGATGGCGACAGACGCCACAATCAGCAAGGCGGAGATGATAAAGGCAAGCGTGTCCCAGCGCATAAAGTCAATGACTTTACGCCCGTGGTTCAGCTGCTCAATATTGTATTCCTGTGCCACAACGCACTCCTTAGATAGACAGCTTGTTGATGCGTTTGCCGCCGTACACCAGGTTAACGATGGCACGGGTGCCGACGATAGCGGTAAACATGGAGGTCGCGATACCGATAGCGGTGGTAATCGCAAAACCTTTGATTGAACCGGTACCGACCGCATAAAGAATGATGACTTTAATCAGCGTCGTAACGTTAGCGTCGACGATACTGGAGAAGGCACCTTTGTAGCCTTCATGAATCGCCTGCTGCACGGAACGACCGTTGCGCAACTCTTCTTTAATACGTTCGTTAATCAGTACGTTCGCATCCACCGCCACCGCCAGCGTCAACACGATACCGGCAATACCCGGCATGGTGAGTGTCGCACCTGGCAGCAGTGACATGATGCCAACGATCAACACCAGGTTGCACAGCAGTGCGCTGGTCGCGATCAGACCAAATTTCTTATAGAACACCACCATAAAGATAATGGAAGCGATCAGACCCCACAGACAGGCTTCGAGACCCTGCGTGATGTTCTGCTGACCCATAGTTGGGCCGATGGTACGCTCTTCCACAATCTGAATTGGCGCAATCAACGCACCGGCACGCAGCAGCAGCGACAGCTGACGGGCTTCGTTCGGGTTGCTGATACCGGTGATACGGAAGCTGTTGCCGAGGCGCGACTGAATGTTCGCCACGTTAATCACTTCTTCCTGTTTCACCAGAATCGCACGGCCATTGGCATCTTTCTTGCCGCTGTCCTTGTACTCCACAAACAGGGTCGCCATCGGTTTACCGATATTGTCCTTGGTGAAGTTAGACATGATGTTACCGCCCGCGCCATCCAGTGAAATGTTCACCTGCGGCTGGTTGTACTCATCCATGCTGGACGTGGAATCGGTGATATGGTCACCGGTCAGAATCACGCGCTTGTACAGCACCACCGGCTGGCCTTCACGCGTCATTTTCACTTCAGAATCACCCGGCACACGACCACTGGCCGCCGCACTTGGATCAACCGTGGTGTTCACCAGACGGAATTCGAGGGTTGCCGTAGCACCCAGAATCTCTTTGGCGCGAGCAGTATCCTGAATACCTGGCAGTTCAACCACGATGCGGTCAGAACCCTGACGCTGTACCAGCGGTTCAGCGACGCCAAGCTGGTTAACACGGTTACGCAGGATATTGATGTTCTGCTGCACCGCATATTCGCGTGCTTCACTCAGGCGTGCATCAGTCATCACCGCGCGCAGGGTATCGCTGCCCTGGCTGGAGATCACCAGATCCTGATGACGTGGAGACAGATAGCTGATGGCCGCATCACGGCTGGTGCCGTCACGGAAACGGATTTCCACGCCATAGTTAGCGATTTTATTCACGTTAACGTAGGGAATGCCTTTGTCGCGCAGGTCGCTGCGCAGACCATCTGCATTCTGTTCCTGCAATTTGCTCAGCGCGGTATCCATGTCGACTTCCATCAGGAAGTGAACACCGCCACGCAGGTCAAGGCCGAGCTTCATCGGTTCTGCGGCCAGCATGCTCAACCAGCGCGGCGTAGCCGGTGCCAGGTTAAGTGCTACAACGTAGTTCTCGCCAAGGACATTCGTAATCGCTTCACGGGCGCGCAACTGCACATCCGTGTTCGCAAAGCGCGCAAGAATCGCGCCATTTTCCAGAACGAGGGATTTGCTCTGGATATTATCTTTTTGTAAAACAGACTGGATCTGATCCAACGTTTGCTCACTGGCGGCGCCACCGCGCGCACCAGTGATTTGAACGGCCGGATCCTCACCATAAAGGTTGGGAAGCGCATAGAGCAGGCCGACGAGAATCACGACGACCAGCATGATGTACTTCCACAAAGGATAACGGTTTAACACGGCAGTTTCCTTCGGGAAGAAAAAATTACAGCGCCTTCATGGTGCCTTTCGGCAGAACGGCAGCCACGAAATCACGTTTAATCACTACTTCAGTGGTGTCGTTCAGGGCGATAGCGATGTAGCCGGTTTCAGCAACTTTAGTCACGCGACCTACCAGACCACCATTGGTCAGCACTTCATCTCCTTTGGAGATGGAATCCATCAACTTCTTGTGCTCTTTGGAACGCTTCTGCTGCGGACGCAGAATCATGAAGTAAAAGATCAGACCAAAGACCACCAGCATGATCACCAGAGAATAAGGACTTCCCTGCGACGGTGCGCCTGCTGCAGCCACAGCGTCAGAAATGAAAAAGCTCATTAAATTTCCCTCATTGATGAATTATCAGACGTTTAACGGCGGAACCGCTTTGCCCGTCCGTTGGTAGAACTCGCTAACAAAGTGCTCTAATTTACCCTCTTCGATGGCCTGGCGTAAACCCGCCATCAGACGCTGGTAATAGCGCAGATTGTGGATGGTATTGAGACGCGCGCCCAGTATTTCGTTACAGCGGTCGAGATGATGCAAGTAGGCACGGCTGTAATTGCGACAGGTGTAACAATCACACTCTGCATCCAGTGGCGAGGTGTCATCTTTATGCTTCGCATTACGGATTTTCACCACACCATCGGTGACAAACAGGTGACCGTTACGCGCGTTGCGCGTCGGCATAACGCAGTCAAACATATCGATACCGCGACGAACGCCTTCCACCAGATCTTCCGGCTTGCCAACGCCCATCAAATAACGCGGTTTGTCGTGCGGAATTTGCGGACAGACGTGCTCCAGGATGCGGTGCATGTCCTCTTTCGGTTCACCCACCGCCAGGCCGCCCACAGCGTACCCATCAAAGCCAATCTCTACCAGACCTTTCACGGAGACATCACGTAAATCTTCGTAAACACTACCCTGAATGATGCCAAACAGCGCATTTTTGTTACCGAGTGAATCAAAACGGTCACGGCTACGTTTCGCCCAGCGCAACGACATTTCCATTGAACGCTTCGCGTAGTCCCAGTCAGCCGGATAAGGCGTACATTCGTCGAAAATCATCACGATGTCGGAGCCAAGATCGAACTGAATTTCCATCGATTTTTCCGGATCGAGGAAAATCGGATCGCCATTGATCGGGTTACGGAAATGCACACCCGATTCGGTGATCTTACGGATATCACCGAGGCTAAACACCTGGAAACCTCCCGAATCGGTCAGGATTGGTCCTTTCCACTGCATGAAATCATGCAGATCGCCATGCAACTTCATGATCTCCTGGCCCGGACGCAGCCACAGATGGAAGGTGTTGCCGAGGATGATTTGTGCACCGGTATCCTGCACTTCTTCCGGCGTCATGCCTTTGACGGTGCCGTAGGTGCCCACAGGCATAAATGCCGGGGTTTCCACCACGCCACGATCAAAAATCAGACGGCCACGGCGCGCGCGCCCGTCAGTTGTGTCTAACTCAAATTTCACATTGACCTCATCAGAGAAACAGTCTGACGTTTAAGACCCAACGCTCTCGTCAGGTGCATTCACATTACGGGTAATGAACATGGCATCCCCGTAGCTAAAGAAACGGTACTGCTCAGCCACCGCCGCCTGATAGGCCGCCATAGTGTGCTGATAACCGGCAAACGCCGACACCAGCATAATCAGGGTCGATTCCGGCAGGTGGAAATTGGTGATCAAGGCATCGATCACCTGATACTGATAGCCGGGATAGATAAAAATCTGGGTATCATCGAAGAACGGTGCAATCAGCGCGTCTTTACTTGCCTGCGCGGCGCTCTCCAGCGAGCGTACCGAGGTCGTCCCTACCGCCACCACTTTATTGCCGCGAGCTTTACAGGCCAGCACCGCATCCACCACCTCTTGCGGCACTTCGGCGTATTCGGAGTGCATGGTGTGATCTTCAATACTCTCCACACGCACCGGCTGGAAGGTCCCGGCCCCTACGTGCAGCGTGACAAAGGCCATCTCGACGCCTTTCGCCTTTAACGCCTGCAACAGCGGATCGTCGAAGTGCAAACCGGCCGTCGGCGCAGCAACCGCGCCGGGGCGAGCGCTGTACACCGTCTGGTACAACTCGCGGTCAGCTTCTTCGTCCGGGCGATCGATGTACGGCGGCAATGGCATATGGCCGACGCTGTTAAGAATATCCAGCACCGCACGGTCATCTTCGAACGCAATTTCAAACAACGTATCGTGACGCGCCACCATCGTCGCTTTGACACTTTCGTCATCGCCCAGCAGCAATTCTGCACCCGGCTTCGGTGCTTTTGACGCCCGAACATGCGCCAGCACACGTTTGTCGTCCAGCATGCGCTCCACCAGCATCTCGATTTTACCGCCGCTGGCTTTACGACCATAAACGCGCGCCGGGATAACGCGGGTATTATTGAATACCAGCAGGTCGCCCGGATTGAGCTTCTCCAGCACATCGGTAAACACGCCATGACTCAGCGCACCGCTTGGGCCATCCAGCGACAACAGACGGCAACCACTTCGCTGCGCCTGGGGGTAATGGGCGATCAAAGATTCCGGCAATTCAAAAGAAAAATCCGCTACACGCATGCTCAACTTCTTCAGGACTAAAAACAGGCGGCATAGTTTAGCGGAAAAGCGACCAATTCTGAACAACTGGCTGCGCCTCGTTGATTCTGCCTATAATGCGGCATGAACTTTCTCGCTCACCTCCATCTGGCCCAGTTGGCTGACAGCTCGCTGCTTGGCAACTTAATGGCCGACTTTGTACGCGGCAACCCCCATCAGCAATGGTCAACTCCGATTGCCGACGGCATTTTGCTGCATCGACGTCTCGATAGCCTGACTGATAGCCTGCCGGAAGTACGCGAAGCACGGCAATGGTTCCGCGCCGAAACCCGCCGCGTGGCACCAATCACCCTCGATGTCATCTGGGACCATTTCCTTGCACGGCACTGGGATCAGTTCCATCCTGCCCAGTCACTGGCCGCTTTTTCCGCGGCGGCAGAGCGGGAAATTACGCCGCAGTTATCGGGTACACCGGAAGGCTTTGTCGAGTTGAACGCGATAATGTGGCGCGAGCGCTGGCTGGAACATTACGCTGAACCCACCCGTCTGGCGCGCGTGCTGAATGGCATGGCGATGCGTCGTCCCCGTCTCGCCGCGTTACGCGATTCGTATCAGGATTTCGTCGAAAATTATGCCGCACTGGAGCAACAATTCTTCCAGCTTTATCCGCGACTGATGGAACTGGCACGTACGCAGCAGCTGTAACATATTCTGAATCCTCTCCCCTCTTGCCAGCCGCAAACATCTGCGGCTTAATGAAGCCTTTCTTATCTTTCGTTACCTGGATCACACAGTCATTTCGCCTGTCACCCTTCCCTATCCCCTGAATGGGGCTTGAAACACGAAGGGTATAAATCATAAGAGGGAAAGATGTCATCAGCATCACTTACTGAACTTGACGCGCGTTACCACTTTGCTCGTGATGTCGCCACCGCCGCTGCCAGCCGCGCCTTCTCCTGGTATCAGCAACGTCAGCAACTGGTGGTCGAGCACAAGAAGGACCCACAGGATGTGGTCAGCGAAGCTGATCGTAATGTCGAACAACTGATTAAGTACATGATCACCGAGCGTTTTCCGGATGATGCGGTGTTGGGTGAGGAGAGTGGCGGCGATACCCAGGGTGCCCGTTTTGTCTGGGTGGTTGATCCGATTGACGGCACCAGCAGCTTCATTAACGGTCTGCATAACTGGTGCGTATCGCTGGCTATCGTGTGTGAAGATGAGGCGGTAATTGGCGTGGTGTGCGATCCCAATCATCACGAGCTGTTCCACGCCTGCCGTGGCAAAGGTGCCTGGGTTAACGACAAACGGATTCAGGCCCACAGCGCCCAACAGCTTAATCAGGGCGTACTGGGCATCAGCAGTTCTAACAGCCAGCCCGCTGAACCGCTTACCAGCTTTATCTCCGCACTGCTGCACCAGGGTGGCATGTTTATACGCACCGGTTCGGGCGCATTGATGAGCGCCTGGGCAGCCGCCGGGCGTTTGATTGGCTATTACGAAGCGCATATGAATCCGTGGGATGGCCTGCCCGGCATCGTGCTGATGCGTGAAGCGGGTGGCGTCACCAATGATTATCTGCACAATGACGGGCTGAAGAACGGTAATCCGGTACTGCTCGCCAATGCGACGCTTTATCCACAATTAAAAGCGATGCTGCCTGCCTCTTTCCCCTTGTAATAAAAGGATGCGCGGATGTCCGTTCGATGCTCTCTGTCAGTACGCCTGCTGCTGGCAAGTTTTCTGTGGTTGTTGTTCGGCAATAGCCAGGCGGCGGAACACTATCAACTGGAAAAGGTAGTCGAAATCAGCCGACACGGCGTGCGGCCACCGACCCCAGGTAACCGTAAAGAGATCGAAGCCGCCACACAACGCCCCTGGACCCAATGGACCACCCACGATGGTGAGCTGACCGGTCACGGCTACGCCGCGGTGGTTAACAAAGGTCGTTGGGAAGGTGAGCATTACCGTCAACTGGGCTTGCTCCCCCCTGGATGCCCGACTGGTGCGGATATTTACGTACGCGCCAGTCCGTTGCAACGCACGCGCGCCACCGCTGAAGCGTTGGTGGATGGTGCCTTTCCTGGCTGTGGCGTGGCAATTCATCATGTGGATGGCGATATCGATCCGCTGTTCCAGAGCGAAAAGGAGCCATTTGCCCAGCTTGACCCGACCAAAGAACGCACCGCACTGGTCGCCAAAGCCGGTGATTTAGCCGCGCTGCAACAGCAACTCCAGCCCGCCATCCAACAACTCAGGCAGGCAGTATGCGCCCCCGGTAGCGACTGCACGGCATTCACCCGTCCGTGGCAATTAAAAGAAACCAAATCAGGCCATACCTGGGTACAAGGGCTGAGCGTGCTGGCCAGCATGGTCGAAACGCTGCGCCTTGGCTGGAGCGAAAACCTGCCGTTAAACCAACTGGCCTGGGGCAATATCACCTCTTCCGCTCAGATCAGCGCCTTGTTGCCGATTCTGACCGCCAGCTATGACCTCAGCAACGATGTCCCCTACATGGCGCAACGCCGTGGCTCGATCTTGCTGGATGCGGTGATAAAAGGGCTGGAACAAGGCATCAACCGCGACGGCAATAGCTCACCGGATACCCGCTGGTTACTGCTGGTGGCGCACGATACCAATATCGCGCGGGTGCGCACCCTGATGAACTTCAGTTGGCAGCTCCCGGGATATTCGCGCGGCAATGTCCCGCCCGGCAGCAGCCTGGTGTTTGAACGCTGGCGCGATACACAAAGCGGACAACGTTTCGTGCGTATCTATTTCCAGGCACAAAGCCTCGATGACCTGCGACATTTAACGCCGGTGGATGATCGTCATCCGTTACTGCGTCAGGAGTGGCATGAGAAAAACTGTAGAGTGACGGAAGTCGGCACCTTATGTCCTTATCAATCCACCCTGGATTCCTTCCGGCAGGCGCTGGATAAGCAGGCCATTATTCCCGTCAATTATCCGTAGCGGCGCGATTTATCGCGCGGTTTTTCACGGATTGGTGGTCACCTAACGGGCGCGCGATAAATCGCGCCGCTGTGCCTGTGGCTTATCTGAACAAAATACAACCATTAAGATTTCGTTAGCTATTTGTCAGCCTTTTCTGAGGATTTTCTATATTTCCCGTCAGGCGTTCGTATTCCCTTAACCTCGGGTTAACCTGTCAACGTCAATCATCCCTTGATTCATTATTTTTTACCCTTGTTTTTCGGCGACAAGGAGTCGCCGATTTATTTTTTTTGCGCCATCTGCGTCAGGTAATTAAAAAATCAACGGGCGGTATTATGACCAAATCGGACAGCTTCCGTTATCGCGCGGATATTGACGGCCTGCGCGCTGTCGCCATTCTGTCAGTGGTGTTGTTCCATTCCGGTGTCAGCTTTCTGCCGGGTGGCTTTATCGGTGTTGATATTTTCTTTGTTATTTCCGGTTTTTTAATCGGTGGCATTATCAGTCGGGAAATCTCCGCTGGGCGCTTCTCCTTTTATCAATTCTATTTACGGCGTATTCGTCGTATCGCGCCTGCATTGTTTTTTATGATGAGCATATTGCTGCTGCTCGGCTATATCCTGCTGTCACCACTTGAATTCAGCCAACTGGCAAAATACAGCGTGGCGGTGTTTATCTCCGTGCCTAATATGCTACTGATGAAAAGCGGTGACTACTTCAGCAGCGATTCTGATTTAAACCCGCTGCTGATGACCTGGTCGCTCGGTATCGAAGAACAGTTCTACGTGGTGCTCCCCTTTATCCTGCTGCTGGCGGCACGTTTCAAGCGCTCGATGGCTGGGGTGATTTTAGTCATCAGCATCGCTTCACTGGCCGCCTGCCTGTGGCTGACACCCACTGACAGCACCCATGCCTTCTACCTGCTCCCCACCCGCGCCTGGGAATTGGGGGCCGGCGTGCTGCTGGCGCTGTGGCAACCACAACCCATCAACGGACGCGCCGCCAACCTGTGCAATCTGCTGGGCTGGCTGTTGATCGTTGTCAGCGCCACGGTCCTGACGCGCGATGACGACTTCCCCGGCTGGCTGGCGATATTGCCGGTCGCGGCAGGTTGCCTGATGATAGGCGCGCGTGGTCGCCTGAACCAGTTGCTGCTGGAAAACCGCGTGATGCGTTTTATCGGCACCGTCTCCTACTCCTGGTACCTGTGGCACTGGCCACTGCTCAGTCTGGCGCGGATCTTTAGCGATCATCCCCTGACCGCGTGGCAGGGTCTGATGATCAGCGCCCTTGCCTTACTGATTGCCTGGCTGTCATGGCGCTTTGTCGAACAACCTTTCCGTCATCCCCAGCGTGGCACTCGCCTGGTGATCCCAGTTTACTGCGCCTCATCGCTGGTGGCTGCCGGTGCCATGCTGGTGGTGTGGCAAACCGGTGGGATGAAATACCGTGTCAGCGAGTTGGTGGTCAACGGCGAATCCTGGAAGATTTCAGCGCAGCGCAATCCCTGCCTGCTGGATTATGGTGCCAATTTCCCGTCGTCCGATGCGCAGTGCCACCCGGTTACTGACCAACCCGGTATCGCGTTAATCGGCGACAGCCACGCTGCGGCGCTGCGCGCCACGGTGGCCGCGTATGCCCTGCGTCAGCACAAGCCCTTATTCCAGCTCACCAAAGCCTCCTGCCCGTTTCTGGTAGGCGTAACGCGTGTGGTGAGCCAGGTGCCGACACACGCACAACAATGCGTCGATTTTAATCGCGAGGTACTGAAGATGGTGCTGAGTGACAAGATTGATGAAGTAGTGATCAGCGCCTTCTGGGCATCCGGCATGAGTATCCTGCCCGGAGCAGGCTTCCGTGAACTGGCAAACCCTGAGAAGGACAATCTGGAAGCGCTGAAATTCGGCATGGATAACGTGATTGCTGCACTGCGCAAGGCGGGGAAAAAAATCACCATCATCGAAGACGCTCCATCGCTGGATATCGATCCGTTGCGTTACAGCAACAATCGCAATATCCCGATCCGTCGCGAGTTAAGTGACTGGCTGGGCCGCTGGGATACGCCGCCCTTACCCACCGCGCGCACCAAACTGTTCCAGTACCCGGAAGCCGCTGTGGATGAACTCTTGCAAAGTTATCAGGCGTCAGGGGTACGGGTGCTGTCTTTGCGTGACAAGCTTTGCAATGACCACGGTTGCATGTTCGCCAACGGTGGTCTGCCACTGTATTACGACAACAACCACCTTAGCCCTTATGGTGGTGAGATAGCATTAGGCAAGAGCTGGTAATTATTCGCAAGTTATTGTAGCGGCGCAATTTATCGCGCAATGCCTTCAGGGGACAAAAAAACAACAGCGCGATAAATCGCGCCGCTACAAATGTTTGCGAATTTTACTTGTTACGTTTCACCAATGGCCAGGCCAGCAGCAACAGCACAATCCATGCAAATCCGACATACAACGACACGCGCGTATCCGGGAAGTAACCGATCAACACGATAATGAAGGCCAGGAATATCACCCCAACCCATGCCGTGGTGCTGCCACCCGGCAGAGCAAATTGCAGCTTCCCGGCTTCCTGCTTACCAATTTTGCGGCGGAAGGCAATCTGCGACAGCAAAATCATGATCCACACCCACACGGTGGCAAAGGTGGCGAGGGAGGCGATCACCAGGAACACTTTTTCCGGCATCAGGTAGTTAAGGTAAACCGCGACCAGCATCGCCACCATCATCACCAGTACCGTAACCCACGGAATACCACGCTCGGACACCTTCATAAACATCTTCGGTGCATGTCCCTGCTGCGCCATACCGTGCAGCATACGTCCCACACCGAACACGTCGCTGTTGATAGCCGACAAGGACGCCGTCAGCACCACAAAGTTGAGGATCGAGGCTGCTGCGGCAATACCGAGATGCTGGAAAGTCAGGACAAAGGGGCTGCCCGCTGTACCCACCTGGTTCCACGGATAGATCGACATAATCACAAACAGCGTACCGACATAGAACACCAGGATACGCCACGGCACGGAATTAATCGCACGCGGGATAGATTTGCTCGGGTCTTTGGCTTCACCGGCGGTGATGCCGATAATCTCGATGCCGCCGTAAGCAAACATCACCATCTGCAAGGAGAGCAGCATACCGACCACGCCGTGGGCAAAGAACCCGCCGTTGGTCCACAGGTTATGGATACCGGTTGGCTGCCCGCCATTGCCGATGCCCCAGAAAATCATACCGAAACCGGCAATGATCATGATGATGATGGTGGCGACTTTAAAGAAGGAGAACCAGAACTCCACCTCACCAAACACCTTCACGCTCATCAGGTTGATGGCACCAATAATCAGCACCACGCTCAGCACCCAAATCCAGTGCGGTACCTCGGGGAACCATACCCCCATGTAGATACCAAACGCGGTGACATCGGCAATGGCGACGATCAGAATTTCAAAGCAGTAAGTCCAGCCGGTGATATACCCCGCCAGTGGGCCAAGATAATCCTGCGCATAACGCGAGAAGGAGCTGGCCTGGGGGTTGTTGACCGACATCTCCCCCAACGCACGCATGATGATATAGGCGACCGCCCCGCCAATGATGTACGCCAGCAGCACACTGGGACCGGCCATTTTGATGGCATCTGCCGATCCATAAAACAACCCGGTGCCAATCGCCGAACCCAGTGCCATAAAACGAATGTGGCGCGTGCTCAGTCCGCGTTTGAGCTTATTGGTTTCTTGCATAACTACAGTACCTTGCAAATGAAAAAACCACGGGCAGGCCCGTGGTCGAAATTAACAGCAATGTCGCTTACTGGTGAACGGCGACTTGTTCGCGTCCTTTTACGCGATCTACCACCGCTGCAATCAGCAGCATCACCAGCGACGGCGGCAACCAGGAGAGTCCCTGATCGGCCAGAGGCAGGTGCTGACTGAACAACGGCAGCGCGTCTTTAAAGCTGGTGGTTTTGATGGCATCGACAATGCCGAACAACAGACTCACCAGCATCGCCGGGGCGATAATACGGCTGCTCTTGTTCCACCAGTTCAGGGTGAAGCTCAGCACCACCAGCACGATGCAGGGCGGATAAATCGCCGTCAGCACCGGAATGGAAATCTGAATCAGATGGCTCAGACCCAGGTTTGACACCACCATTGAGAACAGGCCGAGGATAAAGACCAGCGCTTTATACGACAACGGCAGGTATTGCGCAAAAAATTCTGCACAGGCGCAGGTCAGGCCGACCGCCGTCACCATACAGGCCACGAAGATCAGTGCCGCAAGGAAGAAGCTGCCCATGCCGCCGAAGGTCTGCTGCACGTAAGCGTGCAGAATCGCCGCGCCGTTGGCGTTCTGATCAACAATCGCGCCACTGTCTGAACCCAGCTTGAACAGGCACAGATACACCAGCGTCAGCCCCACACCGGCAATAATACCTGCCAGCATGGTGTAGCGGGTCAACAGGCCGGAATCTTCCACGCCGCGTGAACGCGCCGCGTTAACGATAACGATACCGAACACCAGCGCACCCAAGGTATCCATAGTCAGATAGCCGTTAACAAAGCCGCTGGAGAACGCCGCACGCTGATAATCTGCCGTCGCCGGGGAAAGGCCACCCGCAGGCCACAGCAGCGCGGCAACACCCAGCACCGTCAGGGCAACAATTTTCAGCGGTGCGAGGAAGTGACCCACGGTATCCAGCAGTTTGCCCGGATAGAGGGAGATCACGATCACCAGCGAAAAGTAAATCAGGCTGTAGATAAACAGCGGCAGCGCGCCGTCACCGGTCAGCGGGGCGATACCCACTTCAAATGACACGGTCGCGGTACGCGGTGTAGCAAACAGCGGGCCAACAGCCAGATAACAGACGGTAGCCAGCAGCAAACCGGCGGCTTTACCAATCGGCGAGCTGAGGGCATCGATACCGCCGCCAACGCGCGCCAGCGCGATAACGGTCATCACCGGTAGACCCACGGCAGTGATCAGGAAACCAATGGCAGCAATCCAAACGTGTTCGCCAGACTGAATACCCACCATCGGTGGGAAAATGATGTTTCCTGCGCCAACAAACAGGGCAAACGTCATAAAGCCCAGCGCGAGGATATCCTTCGGGGTTAAACGATAAGTCATAAACTTCTGTACGGCCTGTAGCTGATGTTGCGGTGAAAGTTGAGTTTGTGTTGCCCCCTGACCGCGCCAAAACAACGACTTATCCATCAACGCCAGTGCGTTATGCTCGTCACATAGTTAAAGCGCAGGTGATTTAGACTGCTTTTCTTCTGTTCACAGAGGGAAGAATCGACAACGGCGCGTAGTAAAACGTTTATAGCGGAGAAAGGCAATACGGGATCGGAAAACCAGAAGGATATAGCACTAAACAGATAAAAAGCAGTGAATCAATATAGATAAGCTCGAAATCACATCAGATGATTTGCTTAAACTTTCCACAGCGCGGGAGATATCCGCGCATAACCGAGGTTTAAGATGCACAAAAGGCGCGATTTACGCGCCTGTTTGCACAAGTTTACAGCATCACCACACCTGATTTGCGATGTCGACCACCAGGCGGATTTTCTGCCACTGCTGATCTTCGCTCAGGCTATTGCCCTCTTCTGTTGAGGCAAAGCCGCACTGCGGGCTGAGGCAAATCTGATCCAGGCTGACGAATTGTGCCGCTTCCTGCAAACGTGCCTTCACCTGGGCCGGGTCTTCCAGCTCACCGGTTTTGGTGGTAATCAGGCCCAGTACCACCTGCTGATGGCCCGGCTTGATAAAGCGCAGTGGCTCGAAACCACCAGAGCGCTCGTTGTCATATTCGAGGAAGAAGGCATCGATATTTACCCCGCCAAACAACACCTCAGCCACCGGCTCGTAGCCGCCTTCGGAGATCCAGGTGGAACGGAAATTACCACGACACACATGCAGGCCGACGGTCAGATCTGCCGGTTTACCTTCCAGCGCAGTATTCAGCACCTGAGCGTAGATACGCGCCAGTTCTTGCGGATCTTCACCACGTTCGCGGATCTGCTGCTGCTGATCGGTGGAACACAGATAGGCCCAGACGGTATCGTCCAGTTGCAGATAACGGCAGCCAGCCGCGTAAAACGCCTGAATGGCATCTTTGTAGGTTTGAGCCAGATCGGCGAAGTACTCTTTCAGATCCGGGTAAACGTTGGCGTCGATCACTTTGCGACCACCACGGAAATGCAGCACGCTCGGGCTGGGAATAGTCATCTTCGGCACTGCGTCACCGGCAATGCTTTGCAGGAAGCGGAAGTGCTCCAGCATCGGGTGGTTCGGGTTAAACGCCACTTTGCCGGTCACTTTCACGCCACGCGCTTTCGTCTGCACGCCATTAAATTGAATGCCCTGCTCCGCTTCGTAACGCTCGACGCCAATCAGATCATCAAAGAAGTCGAAGTGCCACCAGGCACGGCGAAATTCACCATCGGTAACCACTTTAAGACCGTTGGCACGCTGCTGCTCCACCACATGACGGATAGCGTCATCTTCGACCTGACGCAGCGCGGCGGCATCAATTTCACCCTTAGCAAACTGCTCGCGTGCCTGTTTGATAGCGGCGGGACGCAGAAAACTGCCGACGGTATCGGCGCGGAACGGGGCGGTTACTCGTTGCATGATCACTCCTGGCTAAAGCCGTAAACGCATGGTTGCGTCAGGTAATAATTTCACCTGGTTATCTTTGGCCATCTGGATGGCTATATGGCCAAGGAGAGTGACATGTTGAACGGATTTGGGCAAACGAAGAAAATTCAGGTGACATGAAGAAAATTCATGTTGCGATGTTCGTTCTTCAATTTTCCTCAATGGAGGCACGCGCCTGCGCCATCTGACTCTCAGACAACGGCAGATATCCCGCCTCACTAACCCGACGCTGCCCCTGGGGTGACAGCACCTGATGCAGAAATGCCGAAACCAACGGCGGCAACGGTTTCCCGGGCGCTTTATTGACGTAGATATATAGCGGGCGCGACCACGGATAGCGGCCGCTACGGATAGAATCGGCATCCGGCATCACGCTTTCACCGCTATTGGTGACCACCGGCAGCGTCTTCACCCCACTGAGATGAAAGCCAAAGCTGGCGTAACCAATGCTGTTGGGCGTCGCTGCCACCGCCTGCACCACCGCCGCCGATCCGGGAAACTCCGCCACATCAGCACGGAAGTCGCCCTTGCACAGCACCTGCTGCTTGAAGAAGCCCCAGGTGCCGGACGCGGAGTTACGTCCGTAGCGTTGGATACTACGCGTGGCCCAATGTGGATCGGTCAGACCGACATCCCCCCAGCGCTGCGGCACCTGCTGCGCACCGCACAGACGCGTTACTGAAAACAGCGCATCAAGCTGCTGTGGCGCAATTTGCTTCAGCGGATTGTCCTGATTGACCACCACCACCAGCGCATCCATTGCCACCGGCACCGCCAGCGGAGGATAGCCATAGCGCGCGATAAACAGTTGGCGCTCATCGACCTGCATCGGGCGGCTCATCGCGCCAAGCTGGGCAGCACCCGCCGCCAGCGCAGTGGGTGCCGTTGATGAACCCGCCGCCTGTACCTGCACATTCACCCCCGGTGACTGACGGCTGAAATCCTCGCCCCACAACGTCATCAGATAACCGAGGGTATCAGAACCGACACTGCTCAGATTGCCCGCCAGCATGGTTTGTTGCCCCTGCGCCAGCACAGAGAACGACAGCAAAATGAACAGCAGCAACGATTTCATGCAGGGATTCCACGTAGCGGCGCGATTTATCGCGCAGTCTTTTGAGCGATTTATCGCGCAGTTTTTTGGTGTTCCAATTGAACGGCGCGCGATAAATCGTGCCGCTACGGGGAAATCAGAACGCTTATTGCGCCACATTCTCCCGTATCTGGCTGGCGACGATCAACCGTGACGGCAGGATAAAGCTGAAACACGTTTCCTGATGCGGCACGCTGGTGATTTCCAGCCGGGCGTTGTGGTGACCGAGGGCATGCTTAACAATCGCCAGCCCAAGGCCGCTGCCACCGGTAGCGCGCGAACGCGCTTTATCCACCCGGTAGAAACGTTCGGTCAAACGTGGCAGATGTTCCGGGCTGATCCCTGGCCCGTTATCGCACACCTTAAACTCGGCACCTTGTTTATTACGTAGCCAGCTGATATCAATGCGCGTCCCTTCCGGCGTATGGTTGACCGCGTTATACACCAGGTTGGAGATGGCGCTGCGCAACTGTTCATCATTACCCAGCACTTTGAGATGCGGATCGGTGTGAAAATGGATCTCATGACGCCCCTGGCTCAAAGTTTCCGCTTCGCGCTGGAGCAGCAACAGCATGGTCGGCACATCTACCGTCTCTTTCATATCGAGGGCGGGAGCAGCTTCAATGCGCGACAGCGTCAGCAGTTGCTTCACCAGGCTATCCATACGTCGTGTTTGCTCCGTCATGGTTTGCAACGCTTTGCTGCGTGAACGTTCGTTCATCACCGAATCGTTCATCATCTCCAGATAGCCTTGCAACACCGTCAGCGGGGTACGCAACTCATGGCTGACGTTGGCGAAGAAGTTACGTCGCGCGCCCTCCAGTTGATGCATTTGCGTCACATCACGCGCCACCATCAGCCACTGCCCTTCGCTGTAGGGCATCACGCGAAACTCCATATGACGTTGATTATTCAGCACCAACGTCAGCGGCTTATTAAAGTCACGCTGGCGGATATAGCGGGAGAATTCAGGATAGCGCAGCAAGTTGAGGATGTTCTGACCATTGTCTTCCGGCCAACGCAGGCCGAGATGCTGTTGCGCCAGGCCGTTACACCAGAAAATGATACCCTCTTCGGTGGTTAGCACCACCGCATCCGGCAGCGATTCCGCACCGCTGCGAAAGCGTTTGATCAGGTTGCCCAGCTCGCGACGACGACGACGGTTACGCAACTGCATTTGATACAGCCCGTAAAACAGCGGTTCCCAGCTGGCGCGTCCACCGGGCGGCGTCATGGATCGATCAACCCATAACCAATGGGAGAGTCGCATCAGGTTCCAGAAATGCCACAACAGCAAACCCAAGACCGCGATCAGCAGCAGCCAGGGGAGATAGCCAAATACCAGACCTAAAATCAGTGCCGGCAGACAGACCAGCACCAGTTCGGTCAATAATCTCTTCCAGGAGAGTCGTTCCAGCACGGTAAAGACTCCGTTTAGTAGCGAGCAGAGAAACGATACCCTGTTCCGCGTACGGTTTGTACCATGCGATCGTGGCCGGAGACCTCCAGCGCTTTACGTAAACGACGGATATGCACATCGACAGTACGATCTTCGACATACACATTGGTACCCCAGACATGGTTCAGCAGTTGTTCGCGGCTGTAAACGCGTTCCGGGTGCGTCATAAAGAAGTGCAGCAATTTGTACTCAGTCGGTCCCATCTCCAGCGGCGTGGCTTCGGACATCACGCGATGTGATGACGGGTCGAGGCTCAGTCCCTGCATCTCAATCACCTCTTCCACCGCCATCGGCGAAATACGCCGCATCACCGCTTTGATACGCGCCATCAACTCTTTCGGGGAGAACGGTTTGGTGATGTAATCGTCAGCGCCCACTTCCAGACCGCGTACACGATCTTCTTCTTCGCCACGCGCCGTCAGCATCATCACCGGAATATCGCGCGTCATGGCTTCACGTTTCAGGTGCTTGATAAACTGGATACCGCTACCGCCGGGTAACATCCAGTCCAGCAAAATCAAATCCGGCCAGGGTTCGATGAGCTTCCCTACTGCGCTGTCATAATCTTCCGCCTCAATCGGCTGGTAATCGTTCTGTTCCAGCACGAAACATAACATTTCACGGATGGGAGCTTCGTCTTCCACAACCAAAATGCGCTTAGCCATTATTACTCCTGCTGATATGACGGCTGTCACTGGGATTTGCGGCGTCATTATGCGTCAGTTTTATGACACTTTTATGAAAAACCCAACCCTGGAAATTTAGTGGAAAAACAGAAATGTGACAGCCGTGAGGCGTTTTTTTTGCTTTCGTGGTGAAGTCGTTATAATTCCCCATCGCTTTTTCTGGCAGGGAGCATCCATGCGCATCATCCATACGGCAGACTGGCATCTGGGCCAGTTCTTTTACAGCAAAAGTCGCGCTGCTGAACATCAGGCATTTCTCGACTGGCTGCGCCAGCAGATTGACCAGCATCAGGTGGATGCGCTGATTATCGCCGGTGACCTGTTTGATACCGGCTCACCGCCAAGCTATGCGCGTGAAATGTTTAACCGCTTCGTGGTGGCGTTGCAGGCCAGCCGCTGCCAGTTGATCGTTCTGGCAGGGAACCACGATTCGGTGGCAACGCTCAATGAATCACGCGAACTGCTTGCCTGCCTCAACACGCAGGTGATCACCAGCGCTACGCCGCAGGGCGAGCAGCAGGTGCTGACCCTGAAGCAGCGCGACGGTACGCCAGGCGCGCTGCTGTGCGCCATCCCTTATCTGCGCCCGCGCGATATTTTGCGCAGCCAGGCCGGACAGTCCGGGCGGGAAAAACAGCTGTCGCTGCTGGAAGCCATCGAACAACATTATCAGCACTGCTTTGCCGCCGCAGAGGCGCAGCGCGCAGCACTCGGGGGCAAACTGCCGATTATCGCCACCGGCCATCTCACCACCGTCGGCGTAACCAAAAGCGACTCGGTGCGTGATATCTACATCGGCACCCTCGATGCCTTTCCGGCGCAGGCATTCCCTGCGGCGGATTACATCGCACTCGGCCATATTCACCGAGCACAACGCATTGCTGACAGCGATCATATTCGCTACAGCGGTTCGCCCATTCCACTCAGCTTTGATGAGTTGGGCCGCGACAAGAGCGTGTTTCTGCTGGATTTCAGCACCGGCCTTGATGCCGTGACGCCGCTGACCATCCCGCTGTTCCAGCCAATGCAGATGCTGAAAGGATCGCTGGCGGATATCGAACGGCAACTGGCGCTGTTCAAAGAAAAAGAGGGCGAACTGGCGGTGTGGCTGGATATTGAAATCACCACTCAGGAGCACCTGAGCGACCTGCAACGCCGCGTGGAACAACTGACGGAAAACTTACCGGTGGAGGTGCTACTGGTACGCCGCAGTCGCGAACAGCGCAGCCGCAGCCTGGCGCGACTGGATAACGAAACCCTGAGCGAATTGCAGGTTGAAGAGGTGTTTGCGCGTCGTCTGGCGCTGGAAGAGGATCTGGATGCCGACCAGGCAGCACACCTTACGCAACTGTTTCGCACCACCCTAGCCGCGCTGGAGAACCCCTCTGCATGAAAATCCTGACGCTGCGTTTTAAAAACCTCAACGCCCTGCGCGGAGAATGGTTTATCGATTTTCGCCGTGAGCCATTTGCCAGTAACGGTTTGTTTGCCATTACCGGGGCCACCGGCGCCGGTAAAACCACCCTGCTCGACGCCATCTGTCTGGCGCTGTATCACCAGACGCCACGCCTCGGCGTGCTGTCGCAAACCCAGAACGAACTGATCACCCGGGATACCGCCGAATGCCTCGCCGAGGTGGAGTTTGAGATCAAGGGTGAAGCCTGGCGTGCCTTCTGGAGCCAGAACCGCGCCCGTGGTCAGGCCGACGGCAAATTGCAGGCTCCGCGCGTTGAGCTGGCGCGCTGTGCCGACAACCAAATTGTTGCCGACAAAGTGGGCGACAAATTAAAACTGATCGAAACCCTATCCGGTCTTGATTTCGCCCGCTTTACCCGCTCAATGATGCTGTCGCAGGGGCAATTTGCTGCCTTTTTGAATGCCAAACCTGGCGAGCGCGCCGAGCTGCTGGAGGAGCTGACCGGCACCGAGATCTACGGTCAAATCTCAATCCAGATTTTCGAGCGCTACAAAAGCGCGCGTGCCGATCTCGACACGCTGCGCGCCCGCGCCGGAGGAATGTCGTTGCTGGATGAGACGCGGCGGGCTGAGCTGGCAAGTCAGTTGGAACAACTCAATGCAGCCGAGGTCACGCTGAACCAGCAGCTCACCACTGCGCAGCAGCAACAACAGTGGCTGAGTCAGTCACAACAATTGGCTGGCGAACAGCAGCAGGCGCAACAGGCGTTGCAGGCGGCAGAAAACGCGTGGCACCAGGCCGAACCTGAACGTCAGAGGCTGGCGCGCGCCGAACCGGCGGAAAAATTACGCGATAAACTGCAACAGCGCACACAGCTGGAACAGGAAAATATCGCCCTCGCCCGGCAAATGCAGCAGGTGCAAGCGCAGCATCAACAGGCGATCCATGCCCAGCAGCAAGGTGAAGCACGTTTCCACACGGCCCAACAGGCGCGCGAGCAGGCACAGCACGCACAACAACAACTGGAAACGCTGCTGACCGAGCAGGTCATCCCACTTGATCAACACATCGCGACCCTGCAACAGCAGGTCAGCGAACAGCAGCGCCAGATAACGGCGCAACAGCAGTTGGTGCAGCAAAACAGCACCGCACTCAGCCAGCAACAACAGGAGAGTGAACGCTTACAACAACTGTGGGATGAGCAGCAACAATGGCGCACCCGCGAAGCCAGCGTCGCGGCCTGGGGCGAGCATCTGGCGCGCTGGCAATCCGACATTACCCGGCTGGATGAACGTGAGCTGGCCGTCACCCAGTTGAGCAATCAGCAACAGCAGCAACAACAGCAGCTTGAGCAGCTCCAGCAAGCTTTCGCTGCCCGTCAGCAGGCGCTGCCAGCCGCGCCTCCTGCTATCGATCAGGTCCGTGATACGTTAGCGCAACATCAGGTGCAACGTGCATCGCGTCAGCAACTGACCCTGTTGACGGCGCAGTGGCGTTCACTCCAGCCACAGCAACAACAACGTCAGGCAAAACTGGATACGCTTACCCGGCACTATCAGGCGGAAGAACAGGTTTTACAGGCGCTGCGCGAGGAGTGGAAGCGTGAGAATCAGGCGATGCTTGATGTGCAGACCATATGTGACCAGGAACGCACAATCGCTCAACTGGCCGATGAACGTGCCCGCTTGCAGCCTAATCATCCTTGCCCGCTGTGTGGTTCCTGTCAGCATCCGGCCATTGAGCAATATCGCCAACTGGAACCTGGCGAGAATCAACAGCGTCTTGCGGCATTGCAAACTCGTGTTGCTCAGCTCAAAGAATCCGGCACCGCCAAAGGTGAGCAGCAACGCCTGTCATTGCTGCAACAGCAGGCGTTGCAGCAGGAACTCAGGGAAATCGGGCAGCAGCTCAGCACGCTGAGTGAGCAGTGGCAAAGCTTGACCGGTGAGCTCGCGCTCACCTTCACGCTGGAGCAGCAGGACGATGTGACCCGCTGGCAACGCGAGCAGGATCAGCAGGAAAATCAGCTACGGGAATGGCTGGAGCATCTGCAACAGCAGCAACTGGCACAGCAGCAAATTACCAGCGTGCAGCAGACGCTGAACGATCTCAACCAGCGTAGCGAAGCCGAGCGGGCTGCGTGGCAGCAACTCAGCCAACAACTGGCACAGCAACTGACCCAACATCAGCTCACCCTACCCGCGCGCGAGGCGCGTGAAGACTGGTTGAGCGCGTTGCAGCTACGCTGGCAGAAATGGCAGGAGAGTGAGCGGTTACTCACCACCCTGCAACCGCAGCTGGCGAAAGCCAACAGCGAGCACCACAACCTGCAACAGAATCTTGCGCGTGAACAGCAGCGTCTCGCGGCGTTGCAACAAACGTTCAGCACCTTGCAACAGCAATGCAGCGAACAGCAACAGCGTCGGCAGCAACTGTTTGGCGACCGCCAGGTGCAGGCCGAACGTCAGGCGCACCAGGCGGCGCTACACAAATGCGAACAGGAAGTAGCGCAGCAATTACAGGCCTGGCAGCAGGCGCAAAGCGCCGCGCACAGCCTGGACGGCCAACGCGCGCAAATCGAACAGCAGCAACAGGCACAAACCGCTCGTCTGGAGGCAGCAACCCGAGATTTCCTCAGCGCTTTGCAGCGCAGTGATTTTGCCGACGAAGCCGCACTACGCGCAGCGCTGCTTGATGCTACCGATGTTGAGCAACTGCGTCAGCGTTTACAGGCGCTGGAACAACAGCATCAACAGCACATCACCCTGAGCCAACAACTGACGCAGCGCGTCACTGCCCACCAGCAACAACGTCCGGCCGAACTGAGCGACGAACTGGCGGCAGAGATCGGCCCCCGGCTGGAAAACTTGCGCGTGGCGCTGCGCGACAACGCACGTCAACAGGGAGAGGCACAGCAGCAGCTGTCCAGCGACACGCAACTACGTGAGCAGCAGCAGGCGCTGTTGACGCAAATCAGCAGCCACGAAGCGGAACTGGTGCAATGGAGCCAACTTAACGAGTTAATCGGCTCCGCCAAAGGTGACAAATTCCGCCGTTTCGCCCAGGGGTTAACCCTTGATCACCTGGTATGGCTGGCGAACCGTCAGCTCGATCGCCTGCATGGTCGTTATCTGCTGCAACGTCGTGCCACGGATGAGCTGGAACTGGATGTGGTGGATACCTGGCAGGCCGATGCCACCCGCGACACCCGCACACTGTCCGGTGGCGAGAGTTTTCTGGTCAGCCTGGCGCTGGCGCTGGCGTTATCCGACCTCGTCAGCCGCAAAACCCGCATCGAATCGCTGTTCCTTGATGAAGGCTTTGGCACGCTGGATGCCGAGACGCTCGACACCGCGCTGGACGCGCTCGATGCGTTGAACGCCAGCGGCAAAACCATTGGCGTTATCAGCCATGTGGAAGCGATGAAGGAGCGTATTCCGGTGCAGATCAGGGTACGTAAGATGAATGGTCTGGGATACAGCAAACTGGAATTGCCGTAACCGCACGGTGCGGCAAATTCTGGTTTTATCGACACCAGGATGAATGCCATAGCATTTGCAGAGTCGGTCTGTAGACTGGAAAACGGGTGCAATCCGAACTTTCGCGAAAACTATGGCACATGAATGAATTTAATTAACAAAATGGCGAGTCTGGCAGGCGGGATAGCGATGATGGTGTCGTTGAGCGCCTGTCAAAATTTTCAATCCGATCAGAAAGATGCACAAGCAAATTTGTGTCAGCCTGAAATTGCGCCGGGTAGCGTATCATGCAAATGGGCTGATGAGATGCAGCAAAAACTGGTACGGGCCTTCCACGATGCCAGCCACTATGCGGGCCAGCGTTGTCTGGTGCAACTGGAGTGGGAAAAAAGTGGACGCTATGCCGTCACCCAGACACAGGGCGATGAGCCACTGTGTCTGCGGGCCTGGCAATTGATTGGTCAATCGCAGGGATTACCGCCGCCGCCCGATCGCGGGCAGCCAGCGTGGTTTGGTTTTGCGCCGCAACAGGTCAGCTTGCCAGTCCATCTTGCCGCCACTGGCGCGGACTGATGCCGAACCAACGACGGAAGGCGCGGGAAAAGGCGCTCACCTCGGAATAACCCAGCAGCAGCGCCATTTCGGAAATCGGCAGTTGTTTCTGTTGCAGGTAATGGGTTGCCATCTCGCAACGTACCTTGTCCACCAGCGCGCTGAAGCTGATGCCCTCCTCGCGCAGACGACGCTGCAACGACCAGCTCGACAGCCCCATTTTATCGGCAATCTCTTCCAGTACCGGTTCGCCCTGGATCAGCGACAGATTGACCTGCGAGCGTGCCTGCTCCACCACGCTCTGCTGGCTGGCGCTGCTGTTAAGGCGACGGATCGCATCCTGCATCACCATCAGCAACATCGGGTCCTGCTCCGGCATTGCACGCAGCAGATCGCGTTTCGGGATCACCAGCGAGTTGAAAGGTTGATCGAACCAGACCGGGGCATCAAAGACTTTGCAGTGCTCATGCCACTGCTCCGGGCGCGGATGTTCAAAATGCACCTCACGCGGTGCCCAGTTTTTCCCCGCCACATGACGAATCAGGTTGAGAAACATGCCGAGCGTCAACTCCGCATCCTGACGCCGCGACAAAATCGCCCCGTGACGCACCTGATAATCAAGCCGCCAGCAGTCGCCTTTATCCACCAACCGCGTCAGGGTATCGTGCTGATGCCACGGAAAAGCATTAACCACGTTATGCAGCGCCTGCTCCAGCGTCGGCGAGCACAGTCCGATGTAGCCAATCAGGCCTAATGACTGCGGTTTGAACTGCCTGCCGTAGTGCAAACCGAAGTTATCAAAACCGGAATGTCGCGCGGCCTCTTCCATCACGCGGCAATAGTTAACCAGACCAAGACTCAGGGTCGGACTGGCGAGCAGCTCGGAATCGATGCCGCTGATGCCAAAGATGCGATCCACATCGCCGCCTTTGCCGGTAATAAAGTCGCTCAGGCCGGTGGCCGCTGCCGCCAGCACACCACGGTTGCTGGCGCTGGCCTGAGCCGATATGGCGCTGAACGCCTCGGACTGTCTCATCAGTGAATTCATGCTGACCTCACAGGATACGCAGGAGTGAATCGAATTACCGTATCCAGCAATTTTCGTACCAGGCGGGCAACGCAGAAAAAACAATGATCAGACGGGATAGTGAACGTGGCGAGCACCGTGACGGCGCAGCCACGCTCACTGATGGTGCATCAGGCCCCGACCGGCAGCTGACTGTTTTCCAGATAGCGACGACACAGGCGTACCGAATGATCCGCCCAGCGTGGCCCAAGACTCAACGCCATCTCGGTTTCGGCATGGGATCCCATCCACGCGGTAAGCTGGATACGGCGCTGGATCAGCAGCGTCGGTACCAGCGCCATCTCTGCATCGCTGATATGCCCCACCCGCTCATAACCCCGGATCCAGTTCTCCACCCACTCTTCGGCACGCGGATGGTGTTCCACGAAACTGATCGCTGCCGCCAGATCGTGCAAATACCAACCCAGACCGCAATCGTCAAAGTCGATCACCCGGGTTTCCCCTTTGTGCAGCAGCAGATTCGTTAAACGCAGATCGGCATGGATCAACCCGTAACGATCCGCGCCTTTGCCAAACCCCTGCAACTCCTGACCAACCCGGGCGATCGCTTGTTCCACCACCTGATGATCAGCCGGATTGAGGTTGGGGGCATCCTGCCAGCGTCCCCAGTGGCTCTGCTCGCTCACCATGGTGTGATGATCCCAAATGATGCGCTGGAAACCCTGCGGTTTCTGCCAGTTTTTGCTGTGCTGATGCAGGCGGGCAGTGATATGACCGAGCTGCTGGAAGGCTTTGGGATCGACATCGGTGGTCGGCATGTCACCCTCGATCCAGTGGAACAGCACCGCATGGCGTATTTCGCCATCGGGCAGGCGCAGGGATAACACGGTTTCGCCATCGTTGGCCGGGATCGCTTCCGGCACCATGATGCCGGTTTCGCGCAGTGCATCCAGCCACAGCAGTTCGCTGAGAATATCGGCTTTGCTGTGGTAGTCAGGACGATGCAGGCGCAGGGCGTAACGTTTCCCTCCCGCCAGCAACAGGAAAGTGGCGTTTTCGGAACGGCACAGCAATTTCAGCTCGCCCTGAAGTGCGGCGGGATAGCAGGCCAGCGCCTGTTGCGCCAGCACGGTGATTTCAGCATTTGTCAGGGTGTCGGATTGTTTGGCACTCATTCATCAGGCTCCAGGGATGACAACAGTGTTATCAGCATGGGATGACGTCGTCCTGACTGCTTGACCGCAGATGACCCAAAGTTGACCGCAGCGAGCATCTGGCACTTTTCTTGCGTCAGAGTTGACCGTGGAGGACAAAACTCACTGCGCCTGCGTCAAGTTTTCCCGTGAGAGGCAGCGGCATTATCCCCTTCACTGTAGCGCAAACGATAAACCGGCGCGGTGAATCAACCGCACTCAACAATAACGACGGGGATAAGATTATGACGAGCAAGCTCAAACCCACCCTGGGAACCCTGCATCTTTGGGGTATCGCGGTTGGCCTGGTCATTTCCGGGGAGTATTTCGGCTGGAGTTACGGCTGGGGCGTAGCAGGGACGCTGGGATTTCTCATTACCACGGCGCTGATCGCCACCATGTACACCTGTTTTATTTTTAGCTTCACCGAACTGACCACCGCGATTCCACATGCCGGTGGTCCGTTTGCATACAGCCGCCGCGCCTTTGGCGAAACCGGTGGCCTGATCGCCGGTCTGGCAACGCTGATCGAGTTTGTGTTTGCCCCTCCGGCCATTGCTATGGCGATTGGTGCTTATCTCAACGTACAGTATCCAGAACTCAACCCAAAAACCGCAGCGGTCGGTGCCTATCTGGTGTTTATGACGCTGAATATCCTTGGCGTGAAGCTGGCGGCAATGTTTGAGCTGGTAGTGACGGTGCTGGCGGTGCTGGAACTGCTGGTGTTTATGGGCGTGGTGTCTCCGGGCTTCAGCATTGCCAACTTTGCCGCCAACGGCTGGGCCGGTAGCGAGCATTTTGGTATGCCTGCGGTGTCGGGTATTTTTGCCGCGATTCCTTTTGCCATCTGGTTCTTCCTCGCCATTGAAGGCGCGGCGATGGCGGCAGAAGAAGCCAAAGATCCCAAGCGCACCATTCCGAAAGCCTATATCACCGGTATTCTGACGCTGGTGGTGCTGGCGATTGGCGTGATGCTGCTGGCGGGCGGTGCCGGTGACTGGCGCAAACTGTCCGACATTAACGACCCGCTGCCGCAGGCGATGAAGATGATCGTCGGTGAAAACTCCAACTGGATGCATATGTTGGTGTGGATTGGCCTGTTCGGTCTGGTCGCCAGCTTCCACGGCATCATCCTCGGCTATTCACGTCAGTTCTTTGCCCTGGCGCGTGCCGGTTATCTGCCACAGGGTCTGGCGAAACTGTCCCGCTTCCAGACGCCACATCGCGCCATTATCGCCGGTGGCGTGATCGGTATCGCCGCGATTTACAGCGACGGCTGGATTAACCTGCAAGGCATGAGCCTGACCGCAGCCATGATCACCATGGCGGTATTTGGCGCGATTGTGATGTATCTGATGAGCATGCTGAGCCTGTTCAAACTGCGTCGTACTGCGCCTGATCTGGAACGCAGCTTCCGCGCACCAGGTTACCCAATTGTGCCGGGCATCGCCCTGGTGCTGTCGCTGGTGTGTTTAGTGGCGATGCTGTGGTTTAACCCGGTCATTGGCGGCCTGTTTGTCGCGATTATGGTGGTGGGTTATATCTACTTCCTCGCGACCAAGGCGCAGCGCGACAACGCACCACAGGATTCGATGCTGGTCGGGGAATAAGGAAACGTAACGTAGCGGCGCGATTTATCGCGCGAGACACGAAAAAACCGCGCAATAAATTGCGCCGCTACGTCACAGCACTACATTTAGTCTTTTAAAGGCCACAGCCACGCCGCACCGCGCACGCCACTGGAATCACCATGCACCGCCTTCAACACTGGCGTTTCGCACTCACGACCAAACACCCACTGCTTCATCAACGTCGGCACGGTCTGATACAAACGATCGTTATTGCTCATCCCGCCGCCCAGCACGATCACATCGGGGTCCAATAGATTCACCACCTGCGCCAGCGATTTTGCCAGACGCATTTCATAACGGCGCATCGCCAGCTCCGCCACCGGATCCTGCTGCTCAATCAGCTTGATGATCTCCGCCCCTTTCAGCGCGTTGCCGCTCAAGCGCTGATAATCAATGGCAAATCCGGTACCGGACACAAACGTCTCGATGCAGCCCTGCAAGCCGCAATAGCACGGTACTTCCGCACGATAACGCAGCTCATCTTCGTCCATCCACGGCAGTGGATTGTGGCCCCATTCACCGGCATTGCCGTTACCGCCAATGCGTGACTCACCATTAATTGCCACCCCGGCGCCAGAACCGGTGCCAATAATCACCGCAAATACCAGCGGTTTTCCCGCACCGGCACCATCAACCGCTTCAGATACCGCCAGACAATTCGCGTCGTTGGCAATACGCACGTCACGATTCAGCGCCTGCGCCAAATCCTTATCCAACGGCTGACCATTGAGCCAGGTGGAGTTGGCATTTTTTACCCGCTGGGTATAGGGCGAAATGGTGCCCGGAATACCCAATCCCACCGTCCCCTGCTGCCCGGTCTTCTCTTCTGCCAGATGCACCAGATCAACAATCGCCTGTACCGTCGCACCATAGTCGTCACGCGGGGTATTCACGCGGTGACGAAACAATTCCTGCCCCTGATCTGAGAGTGCAATCACTTCAATTTTGGTGCCGCCTAAATCGATACCAATACGCACGTTTTATTCCTCATTATTCGTTAGGTTGAGAGACACAGTAGAGAGCCGTTGCGGTAAAGGCAATGAAACCCAGCCGATGTTTCGCTATGATGCGCGCTGACTGATAGATTTCCCCCGGTAAGGAATCCCGATGTTGTGGTTTAAAAATATGATGGTTTATCGTCTGAATCGTGACATTCCGCTGTCCGCAGACGATTTGGAAAAACAGCTCGATGCCTTCACCTTCTCACCCTGCGGTAGCCAGGATATGGCAAAAACCGGTTGGGTTTCCCCTATGGGTAACCGTAGCGAGGCGCTGACGCACGTAGTTAATGGTCAGATTGTGATCTGTGCCCGTACCGAGCAAAAAATTCTGCCTTCGCCGGTGGTAAAGCAGGCGCTGGAAGCCAAAATCGACAAGCTGGAAGCGGAACAAAGTCGCAAGCTGAAGAAGACCGAAAAGGATTCGTTGAAAGATGAAGTGCTCCACAGCTTGCTGCCACGCGCCTTTAGCCGTTTCAGCCAGACCTTTATGTGGATCGACACCGTCAACAATCTGATTATCGTTGACTGCGCCAGCGCAAAAAAAGCCGAAGATACCCTGGCACTGCTGCGCAAAAGCCTCGGTTCGCTTCCGGTGGTGCCATTAACCCTGGAAAGCCCGATTGAACTGACCCTGACCGAGTGGGTGCGTTCAGGCGAGCTGCCTGCTGGTTTCGCGCTGATGGATGAAGCCGAGCTAAAAGCACTGCTGGAAGAAGGCGGCGTGATTCGCTGTAAAAAGCAGGATCTGGTGTCGGACGAAATCGCTACCCATATCGAAGCCGGTAAAGTGGTCACCAAACTGGCGCTCGACTGGCAGGAGCGGATTCAGTTTGTTATCGCTGATGATGCGTCAGTGAAACGCCTGAAATTCAGCGATACCCTGCGTGAGCAAAATGACGATATCGATCGTGATGATTTTGCTCAGCGTTTCGATGCTGATTTCATTCTGATGACCAGTGAACTGGCGGCATTGATCAGTAATCTGGTGGAAGCTCTGGGCGGAGAAGCGCAGCGCTAACTTATTCGTAGCGGCGCGATTTATCGCGCTTGTTGTTCGCAACATTAACGTCAATGGCGCGCGATAAATCGCGCCGCTACAGAATGTGCATTAGAGATGAGATTTAAAGTCGTGTCGTTTCCTCCTGATATAGATCATCTCTTTTTATTGCAAAGACATTCTGCACATTCTTCATTTTTAATTTTTCGCCGACGACCAACACCTTCTCATGCCGGATAACGGTTTCTTCAACAGGTGTCTGAGAAGACGGTTCTTCTTTTATCGTTTTGAACTGCGGATGATAATTCTCAAACTTCTCACTAAATTGCCACGCCCTTTTATTCGAGAACTTTCCGGCATTTTCCGCAACGATAATACGGAATGGGTTATACTCGCCCGGTTCACTTTCTTCCGGTAAATTATTGGTCTGCTCCGGATTTTTTTGTACCGAAAAACTCTCCTTACCAAGATTATCCCAGTTAGTAATAAAAACGTTATCCGGCGATTCCGACTCCGAGAGACTTTCAACCCCGGAATCCGCCTGTTCGGACTCAGACAACGTAGCACCGGGCTTATTTTTCAACTCCACCGGGCATGGTGTTGTTTTTTCGGGATAACAGGCCCACAAGTTATTCAGGCTGAGTTTCTCCTTGCCAGATTCTTTTTCATTCTTCAATGTTCCTGCACTGAAAGGTGTTACCGCATTACCGGTTAACTTCACTGATCCCGGCACGCCAACCAGCCGCGGAAGCATAGGGGAATCCTTCATAAACCAGTGTTTATTGGTCGGTTGTAACTCTTTCAGCCCCTCGTTCACGCTGTGCTTTTTGCATTGATTGGTAGACAGGCAGGCACAGTTATGACCAATAAACTTAACCGCTTTCTTTATTTCCGTGGTTGCTCGTGCTGTAACAGGATTAAATAAGTGCCGGGTTATCCCGGGCGGCAATCGATAGACATTAGCAAAAGACATACAGCCTCCAGATAAATACATCATGCGATGTGAATATACTTTTTAATCTACATGACCGTCGATCGCAACCTTGCCAATAAAGAAAAAGCTATATTTTTCATGGCATTATTACAACACCAAGTAACTAAGAACATTTTTAATTTCTTGAAAGGAATGAAGAAAAATAAAACAAATAACCGTTTTAAATACAGATAAAATATTTTCTGAATTTTCGATTTAACGGTGTTAGCACCATCCCTGTGCTACCGATAATAAAAAAGGCCGCAGCGAAACGCTGCGGCCTGGATAGGATACTTACAGATAGCGGCACAGATAAGACGTTGGCTCAGCCACCTGCAAATGGAATTCGCTGTGGCCCGGCACGTTGAACACGCTGCCTGCTTCATACCACTTCCACTCGCTTTCACCCGGCAGCAGCACTTTCAGCGCGCCGCTGACCACAGTCATCTCTTCCGGCTGGCCAGTGCCGAAGGTGTATTCGCCTTCCGCCATTACGCCCACGCTTGCGCGACCAATGGTGACGCTATCGAAACCAATGGACTTCACTTTTCCGTCAAAATACTCACTCACGTTGAGCATATCACTTCCTCACAGCACATTAAGATAACAGGCAGATTACAAGGGAACTCGCTGATCTGTCACGCGAAATGACAAAAGGGATCACAACTTGTGATCCCCATGCATTAAACGATCAATTCCGCAGCCAGCTTGGCAACCAGCACGTTGGACAACAGCACCGGAATGCCCAACATCTTTTGCAGAAAATCACGATGCTTCTGGTGATAACCGATGCAATCGAGCACCACCACATCAGCCCCCTGCTCCTGAAGCGACAGCCCCGCCTCCACCAGATCCGCCTGTTGCGCCAGATAGGGGCTGGCTACCGCAAAACACGGCGGCGTACCCAGATTGCGCCACTTATTGGCCTGTTCCGCGATCTGCTCCTCAACCGGCACCACAATCCCGACTTTGTGCCCATGCACAATCGCGCCGACCAACGGCGGGATAATACGATCCGGCTCCAGCAGCAACGCTTTATGGGTTTTCAGCGAGCCAAATTCGCCAGTGCACAGCAGCAGGATCGTGTTGTAACCCTGATCCTCGAGTGCATAGATCTTCTGCTGCAATCCCTGCTCAACCTGATGCGCCGACAGACGCACCTGCTGCCCATCCAGCATACGCGACACCAGCACTTTCTCACCGGCAACTGGCGTATAGTGCTGCTCCACTTCCGCAAGGGTGAGGCCGTCAAGCAAACCGGCGTGCTCCACCTGCTCTACTGGCAGATGGGCCTGCAACAGCGGCAGAATGTCGCTGCGCGGAGACTGACCGATGGTCAGGGTAATCAGGGATGTTTTCATACTTATGATTTCCGGGAACGCAGATGGCTGAGGCTACCATACAAAGATAGCAGCAGTGCGTACTCCTGCGCGTCATAGAACTGGCAGGTTTCGCGGCCAAACTCTTTCGCCACTTCCACGGCAAACTTCACCGTGCTGGCGATGTCCACTTCGTGGCTGGCTCCGGTTCCACAACCTGGCACCACCGATTCCGCGCAAATTGCCACACCCACCACCGGCACATCGGTCGCGGTTGAAGGTTGCAGGATACTGTTGAGGTGATAAACCCCGTTACCGTACGGCGTGATGTCCTGGGTGGTAATCGGGAAAGTTACCGCCGGGCGACCGCTGGTCATCTCCATAATACGCAACAGATCTTCCGACACGCGCAGGATGTAACCCTCTTTCACCGTCGGCGACAGCGCATAACCTTTGTAATTGAGGATACGGTTGCCTTTGGTGGTATCGATGGAGAGGATGGCATCCACACCCGCCACCACTTCGTTATCGTTCATGGTGACATCGTCGATCGGTGAATCCATAAAATCCACCGGCTCATGTGGACGGGTCGGCGCATCCGGGCAGATATGGGTGGTGATGATCACATCCCCGGCCAACACATCGCCTTTGGTCTGCATCTGCGCCAGCTTCAGCGCGCTGCTGACCGCTGCCACAGCACCGTCGGCGTCCGACACCATGCCGATGCGCGTCGGGCGCGCACCGATACCGCCCAGACGGCCAATGATGCCGAGCGTTGGGGCGCTGCCGCCCTTGCTTTTACCCTGTGCCCCCGGAATATCGATGCGCACAAAGTCGGTACGTCCTTTCGGGCCGCTGACGCGTTTGGTGCTGGCGCTGACGCCCGGATAGGCGGCGAACAAATCAACCACCTGCTGACCATCGACGAAAGCGCTATCGAGTAACTCAAAGACTTGCAGTGTCTGCTGTAAACTCATGTTGGATTCCCTGATTATTTCTTACTGCTACTGGCAAAAAGTGAATGGAAGAAACTGTAGAGCGCATCTCCGGCGATAAAACCTGCCGCCATCACCTCCATCGGTGACCGGCCACGCTCGCCCCAGACGCGCAGGATCAGAACGCGTAGCGCAATCCCTACCAGCACCGCCCATCCGGCAGCCGCGTTGTTAATCAGCAAGCCGGTCGCCAGCAGAACGCCAAGCTGACGCTTCGGTCCACCAATCAACTGAATGATCGCACCAGGAATGGCCCACATCAGCAGGCTGCCTGCGATACCCGGTTCTGCACCGGCCTGAATGGTTTTGGCATATACGCGCGCCACTGGCGGCAGCAGGTTCTCTGCGAAGAACAGGTTATGGGCGTACCACACCACCGGAATGGCGATCACAAAAGCGATCATCGCGGCAATCAGCTGGATGCGACGCCCCCATAGCTCCTGCTGCACATCCGCGCCGTTACCACGCAGGATAAAACCGGCTTTCAGGTCGTAGCCCATATCCGCAAACGCCGGGCCGGTAGCGGCGGTAAAGCCACACAGCAGACACAGCGCCAACGGCGGGAAGCCGAGTAAAATACCCAGGATTAAGGTAATCAGCGCCACAGCAAACGCCGGGAACCAGCCGGAGTGCATCGCGGCAATACCGACAATCAACTCATGCACAAAGGCAGCAAAGGCGGCATAGACGATAAATAACACCAGCATCGGCAGGCCCATCTGACTCCACAAACCGCCCGCCAGCGCCAGTAATGCCGAGATAACGATGTAACCAACGGTGCCGAAACCGAGCGAGCGCTTCACTTCGCTGTCGCTACGGCTGACATTGATCGCCTCATTGCGACCACTGCGGATCACCTGCACCACCTGAATCAACGCCACCAGACCGGCACCCACCATTACGCCGTGGGGGATATACAGCGCGTTGATATCAATGCCCGCCACTGGCTGGGAATAAGCACGCAACAGGAAGCCAACACCGAGCATCGTCAGCGCCCAGATATTGCCGATAAACGCGGTGCCAAATGCCGACATCGGGATCTTCAGCATCGAGCCGACAATCCCGCCGACAATCCCCACCACCAGCAGCCACGCCTGACGGCCACCTTTGTCACCGGCTTTGATCGCTTCGGCGGCCGCAACGCCCGGCGGCCAGGCGTTGCTGGCCGGGAATACGCGGGTATCAAACAGGCGATAGAGCAGATAAGCATCCAGCAGCATCGCCGCGCTGACGCCGACAAACAGCGGCAGCACCAATTGTGGTTCACCCAACGCCCAGGGCACAGCAATCGGCATCAGCAAACTGTTGGCAGCACCAAAAGTGGCGGAAGAGATGGCCGTTTGCGCCAGGTTCTGCACTTCGACCGAACGGTAGCTTTGATACCATTTCAACGGAATACGCGCCAGTAGCATGGCAAAGAGCGCGCCGATAATTGAGGTATTGGGGGTGACCCCGATGGTCGTAATTAATTGTACGCCGATAATTGCGCCCGCAACGGACAGCAATACCAGCATTAAACCCACTCCGAGACTTTTTATTGGATTGGTGTGACGCATGTTATTCCCCGTAAATTCACCCTGGCGAAAACGTGATTACGCACCGCCCGACACGCGGGACGGCGGTATTGAGTTAAATAATCATTCCCTGACGGTTGAAATAAGCAGGCCCGAAGGCCTGTTATTTCCCTGGTGTGGCGCGAAATATTACGCCGTAAAATCAGGCACCATATTTTTCGGCCATGATGGCCGCAGTGGCGCGTAATTCATTGAGCAGCGCTTCCGGATAACCCGGGGCTGCTTCCTGTGAAAGAAATGAGAGACAGAGCGCGACACTTTCGCCGCGATGTTTATTGGTGACAGCAACCGCCATCGAACTGATGCCCGGTAACGTTTCATTGCGTGCCAGCGCCCACCCCTGGCGACGAATAGTGGCCAGCTCGGTACAAAGCGCATCAACATCCAGCGGAGAGTTAAGTGAGGCGGCATGCCACTCGTCGGCAAAGCGCGCCCGAACTTCTTCATCGCTGCTTTGTGCCAGCAACACGCGACCGGTGGACGTCCCCGCCGCCGGCATCCGCGTGCCCGGAGGGGTAATCAACTGGGTAAACAGGCGTCCGTGATACATACGCATCACAAGGATATCGTGCCCATCCAACACCGAGATATACCCCATGCATCCGGTGCTGGAGGCCAGGCGCGCCATCGCGCCCGAAGCACTATCCACCAACGGTGTGGAGAGATAATGCCCCGCAACCGACAGCAGTACGCGACCAATATGGAAGCAGCGGCTGTCTGGATCGCGTTCCAGTAACCCCTGACTTTCCATCGTCGCCAGTAGACGGGAAACGGTACTTTTTGGCAGTTCTAATGCCTCAACCACCTCGGTGAAGGTGAGGCCGGGATGCCCCTGCGTCACGCCAAAGCGCTGGAATAACTTAAGCACTGCGGCGGCATTTTCGAGTGTGGTCATAAAAGTAGTTTCACTATCTGGAACTGAGTTCCTGATTCAATACCCCGAAATTAAAACGTCAGGTTTTTGTGGTCAAGCGCAAATTTTGTACCAGCAAAAATGGCAGGAAATTAAGGCAGCATAAAATGAGGAATAAAGTAAAAACTGAGTGATTTTATCAGGCAGAGAGAATTAAGCGCAGAAAAGACGATAACTTTCTGGCCGCTTTGCAGCGAATTCACGGGAAGAGAAAAATATGGTTAATAACGGCAAGTCATTACTGGCATCCTTGCCAGCCGATATTACTCTTTTTCCACATCTTCATAGCGATTTTTGGCATCCTGCGCTTCCGCTTCAGTTTTATGTTCGCTAATTAGCGAGTCCGGGCGTGGATGATCGGCGCGTAATTCGTACCAGGTGACGGTATTGCCCGCCGTGCCTTTTTCAACGGTGACGATGCGGGCCTGGCGCGGGTAAGGTGGTCTTGATGGCATATTGCCCTCCTGGGTAACTCAGTTATCCAAACGGACAGCAGTAATCCCCTGTCCGTTTTTAAGTATAGACAATGAGGATCACGATAATTTACGGAGCGGCGCGATTAATCGCGCGGGGTTTAAAAGCGCGCGATTTAACGCGCCGTTACGGGGAATTTGCAGACGTTAGCTGGCACGCGCCAGAGAAAGGGATTGCAGGATCGCTTCCACCACCAAATCCGGCGACTGCATGGCATTCACCTCATGGTGCGCCGCCTGATGGTAAAGATGCGCACGCTGACGCAGGATATCGCCCATCTCTTCGGCAATCGGACGGCCGGTTAAGGTCGGGCGTTGCGCCGCTTCTGGCTGACGCACCAGTCGGTCGGCCAGCACCGTTGAAGGCGCATTCAACCAGATAACCTGGCCATGCTCACGCATAAAGCGACGATTCACCTCGGCCAGCACCATACCGCCACCGGTGGCAATGATTGTACCGGGCGCAGTGACCGCCTGAAGCGACTCGCTTTCGCGCGCGCGAAAGCTATCCCAGCCTTCAGCCGCCACGATTTCCGCCACGGTACGCTGAGTGGTGATTTGCAGGTGATGGTCGGTATCACGAAAGGCGTAACCGAGCGCCTGCGACAGCGCCTGGCCAATGGTGGTTTTACCGCAACCGCGTGCGCCGATCAGATAGATGGGTAATGACATCCTGGCTCATCCTCCGCCGTGTTTTGCCGCACGGGCATTGTCATCAGGTCAATATTGCGTCGCATGATACCTGGATTTCATTTCATCAGCCACCGGCGAAGCACGATTTACGCGTATCTTGCCCATACAATCTCATATCTATATAATTAATAAAGGAAAAATCATGCGAGTTTTGTGCATCCGCAAAAGTGTAAGTTCGGGCAACATTTGCTTACCAGCGCGTTGATTTACTTTCTGTCATCCCGCCCGCATATAGTGGGATAACTCGCAAACGGAGGTTTACCATGCAGAGCGAAGAACAACAGTTAATTGAAAGCCTGTTCAGCCGTCTGAAACAGGCTGAGAGTCAAAGTGGCCCGCGTGATGCGGGCGCAGAGCAGTTAATCAAACAACACTTGCTGTCACAGCCCGGTGCACCTTATTACATGGCGCAGGCGATCCTGATTCAGGAAGCCGCGATGAAAAAGCTCAATGCGCAAATCGGTGAGCTGGAGAATCGTCTGGCGCAGGCGCAGCAACAGCAGCAGGCACCGCAGCAGAGCAGCGGCGGTTTCCTCTCCAGCCTGTTTGGCGGCGGTTCACGTCCGGCGGCACAACCGCAGCAACAGCAACCGGTGTGGAACAGCGCACCACCCCAGCAGCCGCAATATCAGCAGCCGCAGTATGCCAGTGCTCCAGCGGCGCGTGGCACCGGTTTTCTCGGCGGTGCATTGCAGACCGCAGTGGGTGTGGCCGGTGGTGTGGTGATGGCGGATATGTTGACCAGCCTGTTCCATCATTCGCAGCCGGAAGAGATTGTGAACATCATCAACGAGCCAGCGCTGCCACAAGTTGATGACAATCTTGATACCTTTAATGGTGTCAACGACAGCAACAACGCGTTCCTGAACGATAATACCAGCGGCTGGGATAACAGCTTCGCCGACAACAATGACTTCAGCGATTTCGGCGGCAGTGACGATTTTAACGACGACGACAGCTTTGTCTAACGCCGTTGACGTAACCATTTATCCAGTTCATTAGCAAACTGCTGGCGGTCGCGTGGGCTGAGAGCCGACGGGCCGCCGCTTTGAATCCCGCTGGCGCGCATGGTTTCCATAAAGTCGCGCATGGTTAAGCGCTGACGAATGGTATCCGGCGAATAACGTTCACCACGCGGATTCAGCGCCGCCGCCCCCTTCTCCAGCACCTCCGCTGCCAGCGGAATATCACCGGTGATCACCAACTCACCCGGCTCAACGCGTTTGACAATCTCGTTATCAGCCACATCAAAACCTGCCGCAACCTGCAAGGTTTTCAGCCACGGTGAAGGTGGCACGCGCAGCGGCTGGTTAGCCACAAAGGTCACCAGGGTTTGTGTGCGTTCTGCGGCGCGGTACAACACTTCTTTGATGACATTGGGGCAGGCATCAGCATCAACCCAAATCGACATAATGGATCCTTTCTTACAGTGAATGGGTGTGATCTTGCCGTTCTGCGCCAGAATGGCAAATTTAATTTGATCGCGCCGTCCAGCCACGTAAGCTAGCCGATACAGAAAATTGAACCATCTTAAGGATCACGCAATGCTGGAGAAGAAAATCGGGTTTATCGGTGCCGGTAATATGGCAAAAGCGATTATCAGCGGTCTGGTAAACAGCGGGCAGATCGCCCCGGCCAATATCCTGGTTTATGATCGCAAACCGGCAACCAATCAGGCTCTGGCGCAGCAGTATGGCGTGACGGCGGCAGAGAGTGCCGAAAGCCTGGCAGCGGAAGTCGATATCCTGTTTGGCGCGGTGAAACCCAATGTCATTCTCAAAGTGCTGAAGGATCTGGCGAGTCAGCTAAAAAAAGAGGCGCTGGTGGTGTCGATTGCCGCCGGAGTGACGCTGGATTCGCTGGCTGCCGTGCTGGGCCACGATCGTAAAATCATCCGCGTGATGCCGAACACACCCTCGCTGGTAAATGAAGGGATGACATCGGTGACACCGAATGTGCTGGTTGAGCAGCATGAAACGGATGAAGTGGTGGCGATTTTCGAAAGCTTCGGTAAGGCCGCAGTGGTCAGCGAATATCTGATTCACGCGGTGGTCGGCGTCAGCGGTTCAGCCCCGGCCTACGTGTTTATGTTTATTGAGGCGATGGCCGATGCTGCGGTACTGGGCGGCATGCCCCGCGCCCAGGCCTATCAATTTGCCGCGCAGGCAGTTAAGGGGTCGGCGCAGATGGTGCTGGAGACCGGCAAACATCCCGGTGAACTGAAAGATATGGTGTGTTCTCCCGGCGGCACCACCATTGAAGCGGTGAAAGTGTTGGAGGAGAAAGGCTTCCGTGCTGCGGTGATCGAAGCGATGCAGCAATGTATGAAGAAATCCGATGCGCTAAGTAAGCAGTAATTTAGCCCCTTCTGTCGTAGCGGCACGATTTATCGCGCCGCTACGACATTCGTATTTAACCTTGATGTTCTTCAAACAGCGCTATTCCCTGCGCCATTGTCATCGGCTGCTGCATCAGTTCTACCAGCGCTGCCGTCAAGGTATACATGCCCGCTGAACAAGCTGCCGCCAGCTTTCCCTGCTGCCCATAAAAGGCGATAAAACGCTTGTCCTGTAATGATCCCAGTAAACGGTATTCATCCCATTCTGTGGCATGTCCCAGATATTCGTAGCGCGTGCCGTAGTGTGCGGTCCAGAAAAAGGGCACACGGTCAAACAGCTGGCGTTGCCCCAACATGTTCAGAGCAGCAATTCGACCCTGTTGCTGCGCCACCCGATAGTGCTCGATACGCAGTGGCCCATTTGGCGTGGGATAACAGGCAATATCACCCGCTGCCCAGATATTTTTCGCCACCTGTAGCTGACTATCCGTGGTCAGGCTGCCATCTGCCTGCATTGCCAGATCATGGATAAATCCGGTAACTGGCTGAATACCGGTTGCAAACAGCACCAGACCTGCCGTGAGTTGCTTACCATTTTTCAGCGTGATGGCTTCAACGTGTTCAGTACCGATCAGCGCCTGCGGTTCCCCCTGCACCATCTTCACCCCATTTCCGGTGTGCAGTTCGCGAAAATATTGGCCAATTTCATCACCAAATTGTTTAGCAAACGGCAGTGGGTGACGCGCCAATACGGTGACATCAACATCCCGGTTTCGCAGCGCGCCCGCCAACTCCATACCAATGAAGCTATTGCCAACAATCACGATCTGATGGGTTTCATCAACATCCTCCAGCAGCGACGCGGCCTGGCTGAGCGAGTGCAACAGGTGAACACCAGGCAAATCCCGTCCAGGAATGTCCAGTGGCTGCGCGCTACCACCGCTGGCAATCAGGAGCTGATCAAAGGGTAAGGTCTGACCATTGGAGAACGTCAACTGTTGCGCCGCACTGTCCAGCTCCACCACGTTGGCCTGAATACGCTCAACATGCCCCAGCACATCGTCTTTCAGTAAACGCGGCACCTCTTCGATAGCCATTTTTCCCGCCGGGACAAACTTACTTAACGCGGTACGATCGTAGGGTGCCTCAGCTTCGCGCTCAATCAGAACCAGATGCCCGGTGAAGCCTTCGTGTCGCAGCGTCCACAATGCTGCGCTGCCTGCCGCCCCCGATCCCAGCACTACGCAAACCGGTTTTTCTCGTTCAGTCGCAGGCAGCGTGGCTGAGGACATGGCTTTGGTGTTGACCCAGACCTGCCCCTGTTCGATACGTACCGGATAGTTTTTCAAATCCGCCAGAGCCAGCGGCTCACGCATCCTGCCATCTTCAATGCCAAACACCGCCTTATGCCAGGGGCACACCAATTCATCTCCGCATACCGCCCCTTGTTCGAGTGGTGCGCCAGCATGGGGGCATTTGGCTTGCAAAGCATGGACACGATCACCTTCACGGATCAGCAAAATATCTTTGTCACCGACGGTAAATTTGGTCGGTTTATGTTGCTTAAGCTTTTTCAACTCAACGACAGATTGATAGCTCACGTTTGGCCTCCCTTAACTGTAGTCAGGTGCGATGCCCTAAATCCCTACAAACAGTAAGTTTGGCAAAACCTGATAATTTGGCGGGCTGATATTAAAGAGAGACGGGTAACAGTCTGTTAAGCAGAGGTTTTTAGCAGGAAATAAAAAATAGCGGCCCTCAGACCGCTATCAGGAGATTAACTTTTTTTCAGGCACGAACTCATAAAGGTTTTACGTGCATCGCCGCTGAGTTTTTTATCACCCGCTTCGGTGTTACAGGTTTTCATCTTCATTTGCTGCGGCGTCATGCTGCCCATTTTGCTGTCTTTTTTCAGACAGTCGCTCATAAAGCTTTTACGCGCATCACCTTTCAGGTTTTGCGATGACGCATGTTGATTACACATGGTCATTTTTTCCTGCTGCGCCGTTTTCTCTGCGGCACCCGCAGTACCCGCTAACAATAAGCCCGCAGCCATCATTGCCATAAAAAACGATTTCATTGCATCTTCTCCATAGAGTTATCGCCTGATAAGCCTGGCATGAGATAAGCAAAGCAGAAATAAATATAATGAAAAACGCCTGTGGCGATCACAGGCGTTGAGAAAATCATATGCGGGGATGGTTAAGCAGTTTTTCAACGTAATTACGTAGCAACAGGGCATCGGGAGACGTTTCTGGCTCGGTTGCCGGTGCCATCGCGTTTTCAATACCCAAAGTAATCCCTTTTAATTGTTCCGGCTCAAGTTTGCGTAACAAGGCCGTAACCACAATTTCCAGCGCCTCAACCTGGACCACTAATTCTTTAGACTCTTCTTCTTTTTCAGCCAGCTTAAGCAGGAGTTCCGCAATCAGATTTTTCATGCGACCAACTCAATTAGTTGAGGGAAATGCTGACGTTAGCATTGAGCAGAATAAAACAACAGGGATTTTTATGCGATCCTGTTAACTCAGTTAAAAAAGGCGGGAAAGAAAACTTGATGCAGGATTTTATTATTAAGCGGCGAAACGTTTCTCTGATAAATAATGCTTTTGTGAAACGTTTCGCGCGCTATAGCAGCAATTAACCCGGGAGGTTAATGGCTTATGGCCCCATAAATCCGCGACCCGGACCGCCACCGTGGCCACCCCAACCGCCGCCACCGCCGCCCCAACCACCACCGCCACCCGGAGGCGGGAAAATACAACCGCTCAGCGCGGTCACCAATGCCACAACGGCTGCGATTTTAACAATACGGACCATAATTACCTCAGGATGGAGAAATCGCGCTGAGTGTATGAGTCGCCAGCGCGCCCGACAATACAGAATTCTCCGCAACCCGGCGCTATTCATCTCTGCTCACCATGCTTAACAATTTACTGGCACTACGCCAGGAGAAAACCGACAAAGGCGTAATAAAAGCGATAAAAATTCCTGCCCAACAGCAGGTCGCAGCGCTTTACAGTTGGCGCAATTTAACGCAATGTGAGCGCATTACAATTAATGAGATCCTAATATGACATCTGTCTCTGTTTCCCTGAATGAAATCCTGGCGCGGCGCGACTGGGAAAACCCGGTGATCACCAGCCTGAACCGACTGGATGCGCATCCCCCTTTTGCCAGCTGGCGTGACGAGCAAGCCGCCCGCGACAATCGGCCTTCGCCTTCCCGTCGCTGTCTGAACGGTCAATGGACATTCAGTTATTTCAGCCAGCCAGAAGCGGTGCCACAAAGCTGGCTGTTGCAGGATCTCCCGGATGCCGGCACCCTTCCCGTCCCCGCAAACTGGCAATTACACGGTTATGACGCCCCCATTTACACCAACGTGCAATATCCTATTCCGGTCAATCCGCCATTGGTTCCGGCGAATAACCCCACCGGATGTTACTCGCTCACATTTAATGTTGACGATACCTGGCTACAGCAGGGCCAGACGCGCATTATCTTTGATGGCGTAAACTCCGCCTTCTTTGTGTGGTGCAATGGCCACTGGATAGGATATTCGCAGGACAGTCGCTTACCGGCCGAATTCGATCTCAGTGCCGCGTTGCAAGCAGGCAGTAACCGGCTGGCCGTGATGGTGCTGCGCTGGTGCGATGGCAGCTACCTGGAAGATCAGGATATGTGGCGTATGAGCGGCATTTTTCGTGACGTCACTCTACTGCATAAACCCGAGACACAGTTGGCTGACGTGCAGATCGAAACGCAACTCAGCCCGGAATATATCCGTGCAGATTTGCGTGTCAGCGTAAAGATCCAGCATCTCAAGCCCTGTCGACTGCGTCTGAGCCTGTGGCAGGGGGAAACGCTGATCGGCGAACACCAACAAACGCCCGGCAGCGCCATCATTGACGAACGCGGCCACTATCCGGAACGCGCTTTGCTGGTTTTGCCCGTTAATCACCCCAGGTTATGGAGCGCCGAAACGCCGCATTTATACCGTGCGGTGGTTTCGCTGCTGGATGATCAAGGCAATCTGCTGGAAGCGGAAGCATACGATGTCGGTTTCCGTCGCGTGGCGATTGAAAATGGCCTGTTATGCCTGAATGGTCAGCCGTTGCTGATTCGCGGTGTTAACCGTCACGAACATCACCCGGAAAAGGGTCAGGTGGTGGATGAAGCCAGCATGCGTCGTGATATCGAGCTGATGAAGCGTCATAACTTCAATGCGGTGCGCTGCGCCCATTACCCTAATCACCCGCTGTGGTATCGCCTGTGCGATGAATATGGTTTGTACGTGGTCGATGAGGCCAATATCGAAACCCACGGCATGCAGCCGATGAATCGACTCTCTGATGATCCGCGCTGGTTTGCCGCTTACAGCGAACGCGTCACCCGCATGGTGCAGCGTGACCGTAATCACCCCTGCATCATTATCTGGTCGCTGGGCAATGAGTCCGGTCACGGCAGCATCCATGATGCGCTGTATCGCTGGGTAAAAAGCAGCGATCCAACACGCCCGGTGCAATATGAAGGCGGCGGAGCCAATACCGCCGCTACCGATATTGTTTGCCCGATGTATGCACGCGTCGATCAGGACCAGCCCTTCCCGGCTGTCCCCAAATGGTCACTGAAAAAGTGGATTGGCCTGCCCGGCGAAATCCGGCCGCTGATCCTGTGTGAATATGCCCACGCGATGGGTAACAGCTTTGGCGGCTTTGCCAAATACTGGCAGGCCTTCCACCAGTTTCCGCGTTTGCAGGGCGGCTTCGTCTGGGATTGGGTTGATCAAAGCCTGACGCGCTATGACGCGCAAGGCCAGCCGTGGCAGGCCTACGGCGGAGACTTTGGCGATACGCCGAATGATCGCCAGTTCTGTATGAATGGCCTGGTGTTTGCCGATCGCACCCCGCATCCGGCATTGTTCGAGGCCCAGCGTGCACAGCAGTTTTTCCAGTTCACGCCTGATGCGCAGAACCCGTACCGTTTTACCGTCAGCAGCGATTATCTGTTCCGCCACAGCGATAACGAAGTGCTGCGCTGGTCGATTGAGCAGGAGGGACAAGTCATTGTCCGTGGCGAACTGCCGCTCGATATCGCAGCATGCGCCAGCCAGACCTTTGATCTACCACCGGCAGAAGGATTGCAGGGGAATTGCTGGCTCAATCTGGCGGTGCACCAGCCACGCGCCACTTCCTGGTCAGAGGCGGATGCACGCGTCGCCTGGCATCAATGGTCCTTGCCTGCCGCCCTGCCGCTGGAGACGCAGACGAATCCTGAACCGGCCCCGCAGATCGAGTCCAATCATGATCTCATCGCCGTGTACCTGCCGCAGCAGCGCTGGCATTTTTCCCGCCGCAGTGGGGAGATGGTGCAGTGGTTGGTAAATGATGAGGAAACCTTGCTGACGCCGCTCGAAGATTGTTTTATCCGTGCGCCAATCGATAACGATATCGGCACAAGCGAAGCGGCTAATGTGGATCCCAATGCCTGGGTCGAACGCTGGAAACGCGCCGGTTATGATCAACTGGAGCCACAGCTGGTGGCGATGGAGATCGATAGTCTAAAGCACAGTGTATTGATCGAAACGCGGCATCAGTGGATTTTTGCCGGTCAGCTGATTTTTACCAGCCGCAAGCGTTATCAGATTCGCGGCAATGGCGAACTCACTATCGACGTGGACGTCGAACAGACGGCAGGCTTGCCGCCACCAGCACGTATTGGCTTACGCACACAACTGGCCCACGCCCCGCAGCAGGTCAGTTGGCTGGGACTCGGCCCGCATGAAAACTATCCGGATCGTCAACTGGCAGCGCAGTTCTCCCGCTGGCAGCAGCCGTTGAGTGCGATGCGCACCGAATACGTTTTTCCCGGAGAGAATGGTCTGCGCGGCGGGACACGCCAGCTCGATACCGGTAGTTGGCAGGTAAGCGGTGACTTTGCCTTCTCGCTCAGTCAGCACAGCCTGGAGCAGTTGCGCGACACCTCACATCGCCACCTGTTGCAGCCAGAAGCGGGTTGCTGGCTGCATCTCGATGGTTTCCATATGGGGGTCGGCGGTGATGACTCCTGGAGTCCAAGCGTCAGCCCGGAGTTTTTGCTTTCTCAGCAGCGCTGGCACTTCTCCCTGACGCTGCGTCAGTAGCCTTCTCCACCTCGTCACGCTGGTTCACCGGGTGCGCCAGCGTGGTTTTTGGGCGGCGATAGAAACGACGCAGCAACAAGACATTAATCAGCACCACCATCGCAGTGGCAAAGAACACCCAGCGATAGCCCGTTGCGGCGGAAACTGCGGCCCCCAGTAGCGGGCCAGCCACATTGCCCAAATACATAAACGACTGGTTATAACCAAAAATACGCCCGGTGATATTATCACTCGAATGGCGAACCAACAGCGTTTGCACCGCAGGCATCATCGCGCCATCGGCAAAGCCCAGCAGAAAACGCAGCACGCCCAGTTGCGTGGCGCTGGTGACAAATGACATGGCGGTGAGCAGCACCAGCGAGGTAATCATGGTGGCGATCAGAATGCGCTGAGTACCAATGCGGTCGCCGAGCTTGCCAAGGCGCGGTGCCGAGATGAGCGCCGAAATACCCGGCAGTGCGGCAATCACACCACTGAGAAACGCAATGTTCTCAGCAGAAGGGGCCAGTTCACGCACAAACAGAGTCAGAATCGGGTTCACCGAACCGTTGCACATCTGGATGACCATCGTGGTGATAAACAGGCACACCATCAAACGCGGATTTTCCAGGCTACGAAACACCTCGCGTCCACTCAGCTTGTCTTTTTTACCAATCGGGGTATAGCCGGTTTCTTTAATCAGGAAAAGTGTGACCAGAAAGCTGATCATCAATAATACCGAGGTGACGATAAACACCATGCGCAGACCGAGCCAGTCAGCCAGCAGACCGCCAATCATCGGCCCAAGGATCACCCCGCCTATCTGACCGGTTGCGACACTGCTCAGCGCCCAACCGCTGCGCTCACGCGGCACCTGCGCTGCCACCAGCGCCATCGCATTGGGAATATAACCCGAGGTCAACCCCATCAGGGCGCGCAACAGCAGCAATTGCCAGGCATGGGTGACAAATGCCTGCAACAGAATCACCGCGCCCATGCCGAACGAAGCGCGCAGCAGCATCAGCTTACGCCCTTTACGATCGGCGAGGCTGCCCCATAGCGGTGCCACCGCCGCAGAAATCACGAAAGTGATACTGAAGGTCAACCCTGACCACAAGCTCAGCGCATTATCCCCGCGCACCCCAAGATGTTCGATATACAACGGCAGAAACGGGATGATCTGGCTAATCGCCAACCCGGTAAAAAAACAGCCGAACCAGACCGAGATCAGATTGATTTTCCAGGGTTCTACGGAGCGTAACATGAGAGAGCACATCAAAATTGAAATGAGGGTTCAGTTTAACAATCCATTGACAGGGCCGGACGGCAAAACATGGCATAGGGATAAAAACGCAGTTTTCCGCTAGTCAGCTTACCTCTGTGCACAGCAAATATTACGCAGAGGGCGATTTACAGCGGGTTAATGTGCAAAAACAAACCCGAAAAAAAATTGCTAAATCGTCCATAGCTCAAATCGTGAAAAAATATTTCTGACGGTTACTGACAATTTTTGACGCCGCAACTATGTTTAAAAAACCACCAGCCGCCGCTGGTGGGGCGCTGCCCGTTCTGGGCAGTATGCAGACTTAACCCGAAATCTCCCCGCGGTTGCCTGTCCCAGGCAGCGGGCATCGTTGTCTCTGCGGAGGTCAGCCATGAGAGTGCATCCCAACAGCGCCAGTCGGGCGATTACCGATTATTTTAACAGTCCAGCCTGGCATGCGCCGCATGAGGGCGATCTGCTGGCGGCCATTATGCGCGAACTGATGGATGCGGGTCAGCCCGCGACCAGCAAGGCGGTGATCGCGCGGGTGATCGCGAAACTGGAGTTTGAGGGAGATGAGCAGCGCCTGCAAAGTTATCGCAACTTACTGGCCCAACTGCTGGAAGCGCGACCGCATGAATAAAACCCCATCGCGCCGCTACGGTTTCGTGCATTCAGACATAAAAAAATCCCGCCAGAGGCGGGAAAACAAGACGAGCATTGCATATTCGAGAGTGACGAGGAAATCTCCGTAATGCGCAGCTATCCTCGCCCGACGCTGTGACAGCGCGATGACAATGCGATGTCGGTTTGATGTTACCCGCAGTAGACCTTGTCAATCTTGCCGCTTTGATCAGCGGTAAAATTCAGGCGGCGCAGATTGAAGTCCATCGTCACCGCAGAATTCCACGGAATGGCGCGCACTGGCACGTCAAAACGTTGCTTCTGCAAGGCCGATAAAGGCTGGCCGATGTAATTCTGATACTGCGATGCGCCACACATATCGTTTTCCGCGTCCTGGGCCGTGCTCGCAGCGGTGTCAGGTTTACTCGCCGACTGGCAGGCAGTCAGGGTCAGGAACCCCATCACCAGCAGCGCTTTTCCATAATGTTTCACGTTTTTCTCCTCCTGGATAATCAGACAACCGGTTGCCCGAGAGTAGCCAAGCGTGCCTGTGAAACATAAAAATTACCATCAGACGTATCGCAGAAAAACCGCATCCCGAGGCGATCGCGATCGCACTTTTTCGGATTAATCACACAATCTGCCCAATATTTCAGCAACCATTGAGTAAAATTACCTAAGATTTATCTGAGGTGATGATTATGGAACTCGCAATTTTTATTGGTTTTGCAATTTTGATGACCTGTTTGGCCATTAAAGTGCGTTAAACATCTTGTTGATTCAGTAGCGCTCTGAACGCCGCCAGCGGCATCGGTCGCCCAAGAAAGTAGCCCTGCCCTTCTTCGCAAGACAACACTTTCAATTCGTTCAGTTGCGCTTCGGTTTCAATCCCTTCGGCTGTGATGGTCAGCGCAAACGCGCGCGCCAACCCGACAATCCCCGCGACCACCGATTGCGCCTGTGGCGACTCAGGAAACTCCTTCATCCACGAGCGATCAATCTTCAGGCCGTTAAACGGGAACGTTTTCAAATAACCCAGCGCCGCATAGCCGGTACCAAAATCATCCACCGTTAACCGTACCCCCAGAGCGCGCAGTCCCTGCATGATTTCCAGGGCGCGATCCGGGTGCTCAAAAGTGATGTTTTCGGTGATTTCCAGCTCCAGCCGGGTCGCCGGTAAACCGCTGGCCTCCAGCGCACGAGCGACGCGCTGCACCAAATCGCTGCCACGAAACTCCACCGGCGAGATATTAACGGAAACGTACCGTTGATCCCCCCAGTCGCGTGCATCAGTACAGGCGCGCATCAGCACCCAATCACTGATGGCATTGATCAAACCATTCTCTTCGGCGAGGGGAATAAAACGGTCAGGGGAGATCCATTTGTCCTCAGCCACCTGCCAGCGAATCAAGGCTTCAGCACCGGCCAACTGACCATTTTGCAACTGATAACGTGGTTGATAATGCAGGCTGAAGGCCTCACTGCCGAGCGCGACTTCAATCGCCTGTACCATTTCACGCTTCGATTGCAAATGACTCGCCATCTCATTGGAGTACCACACCCATTGATTACGCCCGGCAGCGCGTGCCTGCCCCAGCGCAATATCCGCCAGGCGTAGCAACGCCTCTGGATGGCTGGCATCCTGCGGCGCACAGACGATCCCCATGCTGGCCGTCAGGCTGAGCTGGTGTGAACCACTCAGCACCGGCTGGTGGATCGCACGTTGCAGCGCACGGCAACGATACTCAACCCCGGCGCGAGATGCCTCACGCATCACCAAAATAAACTCGTCGCCTCCCAGGCGCGCCGCCAGTTCATGCGCGCCCATCAGACTTTGCAACCGTTGGGAAATCTGGTTCAGGACCGCATCCCCTACCGTATGTCCCCAGGTGTCGTTGATGGGCTTGAACTGATCAAGATCGAGACTGATAACAATCAACGGGTCATCATCCGTCGCCTGGTTGAGATGTGAGGTAAGAAACTCCTGCAACTGCATGCGATTTGCCAGACCAGTCAGCATGTCGTGACGTGACAGAAACTGAATACGCGCCTGTGCGTCCACTTCATAGGTGATATCCGACACGGTGCCACGGAAGCCGGACCGCAAGCCGTTGCGACGAATGGTTTTTGCCATCAGTTGCCCAATGCGCCGTTCACCGGTTGCCGACATAAACTGACAACGCAACGGCACGCGAGGGACATCTTCCCCCTGGCGCATCAACCAGGTCACCAGTGAATGGCTGGGATGACTGAGCAGATGATCAAGATGACGGCCAAGCCAGCGTTTCACCTCATGCCCGGTGACCTCGGTAAACCGCGCGGAAAGGTAGCATAAACGCCCCTGGTCATCCGTTTCCCAGATCCAGTCGGATGCCGCTTCAGCCAGATCGCGAAAACGCTCCTCACTGTCGGCCAGTTCGCGCTGGCTGATGGTGAGCATTTCAAAACGGCGATCGGACAGGACCGCGTTATATAACGCATGACGCACCACCCGACGGGTCACCAGCGCAATGGTCAGCGCCATCAACACCAACAGCGGCAGCAGTAACCAAATCAACCCCATGCCTGGGGACTTGGCCTGCCAGCGAATCACCACCGGTTCCCCCCCCACAGTCGTCTCCACCAACCGGGGCTCATCCTGCGCATCATCACTGCTGGTGGGGGCATGTGGATTGATGACATCCATCGCTTTGCCCATCGCCTGAAGTTTCGCCGGGGTAAAAATATTCACAAATACCAGCACCGATGGCGGGCCGGGGAGAGTGGGTAAATTGGGGACTTTACCTGGAGTAATCGGAGCAGAGACGACCAACGCGGGCTGGCCAAATATCTGCACGTTACGGGCAATTGCTTCGTGCCCTAATTTGCGCGTTACCGTCAACAGCGTGGCGGTTTGTGCGCCCAGCCAGCTTTCCAGCGGAGTGTCTACCATCTCACCATTGATGATCGCGTAACGCGTCTGACCCGCGCCATCAACCACAAACACCCCTTCGTAGTGGTACTCCTTGTACAGGTTCGCGCCAAGGTTCTCTTCATCAAACGCCCAGACCTTGTTGAGCTGAAGATGCAGGTTTTTATAGCCCTCCCCCCAGAAGGCGTAATCGCGCACATCGATCAACATCTCCTGCTGACGGGCATGCCACGCCTGACGTAGCAGCATCTCGTCATGTTCGATGGAAACATTATTTTGATGATGGGCAATCGCCATCACCATCACCATTGAGAGCACCAGCACACCAAACAGCAATGCGGTGAGCGTACGCAGGCTACGCCGTGTCACGCGTACCGTAAGTGCTTCCCTGTTGGCCCTGGCAAACCAGTGAGACTCAGAATTCATGCGCAATGCTCGCGAAAAAAACAGACTGCAAAAAAGAGGATGCAGGTCGCATTCATCACGCAACTGTACCCTGTAATGATTTTTTCGATTATCGGCGCGGCGCGCGCCAGATTTAGCCCAATGGCAGAATATTTGAGCAGCAGAAATCTCCCCACCGCGCCCTCGACAGCGATCATCGCCATTGCTACTATGCGATTTCCTCTGCTCGCTGAGTCGCCTATGGACACCCAATCCGACAAAGTCACGTTGACGCTGTTTTACGTTGGCAGCTTTGTGGTTTATTACCTCGTTACCATGCTGATTACGCTGTTTCCTAACTACGGCGTGCTGCGTAATGACGGTTTGCTGGTGCCGGTACTTTGTCTGTTCGAATTTGCGGTGATCTATCCGCTGTACCGCTTCTATTGCCAGCGTCGTAATGACATCCCGCTCGGCTATCTCCGTCCCGGTCAGACCCTATTGTTTATTGGCGCGTTATTCATTTTGATGGCGGCACAAACGCAGTTTATGCAACCGGAAGGATGGCTGGTGGCGCAAACGCAGCAGGGGCGCAGCTCGATGCTGATCCTGTTGCTGACGGCGGTGTTGCTGGCTCCGGTATTTGAAGAGGTGTTGTTTCGCGGTTTTCTGTTGCAGGGGTTCCTGCTGTGGGCACCGAAAAGCCGCTTTGCCTGCATGTTGCTGACCTCGCTGCTGTTCGCCGCCATGCATACCCAATACGTGCATTGGGAAACCATTGTGGCACTGACACTGTTCTCACTGCTGCTGTGCTATGCACGCCTGCGCAGCAACAGCCTGGCACTGCCGGTGTTCCTGCACACGCTAAATAACCTGATCGCGATTCTGCCGGTCTGGTATTACGCCGGGTAGACGCGCGATAAATCGCGCCGCTACAGGGCGACTCCCATTCCGTAGCGGCGCGATTTATCGCGCGGACTTTTCGGGTATCGCGCCGTTACTCTTTTTCCGCTTCGAAGTGGTTTTTAAACTGTTCGTAGATGGAAATCATATTCGAGGCGTCGCCGTGCAGCGGGCTAAGTTTTCCGGCGCGCACCAGTTCAATCACCAGTTGCAGAGCGGCTTGTTTCGGGCTGCTGGCCGGATGGGCAATTTCAATCGACATGTGTTACTCACTTCTCATTTTTCCAGGGCCGCACAGTTTAGCTCAGAATGCGCTGATGTTGTGCACCGGCCCAGGTATAATCCGGTCGTTAGGGCAAAAAAAAGCCGCTCAGGGTGATAACCCGCTCCCGTTTCGTTTGGCTATACTGGATCGTTAAAAGGGAACAAACAGCCACACTTTCCGTGCCAGAGAAAATGTGTATCAGGAGCCAAACCATGCTGATTGGTTTTGTATTGTTAGTGAGCGCGTGTGGACATGATGCCTGTGACGCGTTGCCAGTGTCGGAATACATTTATCCGACCAAAGTGGCCTGTGAGCAGATGGCGGCACGCATTCATAAAGTGCGCCCTAACGTGGTCCTGATTTGCGGCGAGGTACACCGTTAATTTGCTACCAGCAAGGCAATCAGGTGCAGATAAATTACGCCACTGGCGTTGCAAGTGCCGGGTTTAGCGTTCAAAATATAAGCAGATTTACACTATTACTGTTGTGACTCCCATGAAAACAACTCGCCCCCGCCGTCCTAACGGACGCTGGGTTTATTACATTTTGTATGATGGCATTCTCTGGCCGTGCCCGGTGCGCTGGGAGTGGGAGAGCGGCTATGGAGGCTGGCTGCCGTTTTATTACTCGCCGACCTTTGAATTTGTGGTGGGGGACCCGCGCAAAGCCTATCGTATCGCCCGCAGTAACATCCGTACGGCGCGCCCTGACAACGAATACGCCTGAGAATCTTAGCCCAGTTGCCAGGGTAGCCAACTGGCGGTCAGCAGGTAATGCACCAGCTCCAGGGCCAGAATCACCATCACCAGCACACCCAGCTTATGTCGGCTGATCCAATCCTTTAAGCCCATATCATCGCCGCCCAGCGAATCAATAGCAGCGCACCGCAAATACACAGCAACACCAAAACCATTTTCCAGTGTTTTTTCGCAGCCAGATATTTTGCCAAGTCTCCTCCCGATCAGCAGAAAGCAACGATGCGCCCGTAAGCGCATCATCGATTCTAGCTCTGGTCTGCCATTGAGGCGATCAATTATTCAGCGTGTAGTCGAGGGTGATCTCGGCATTCAATACCTGGGAAACCGGGCAACCGGCTTTCGCCTGCTGAATAATCTCATCAAATCTGGCGTTATCAATGCCTGGCAACGTCACGCTGCTGGTCAGCGCGATTTTTGTGATGGCAAATCCCTCGCCTTTTTTGTCCAGCGACACATCCGCAGTGGTATCAATGCTTTCCGGCGGATGTCCCGCCTGACCCAGCATCAACGACAGCGCCATGGAAAAACAGGCGGCGTGCGCAGCACCAATCAACTCTTCCGGATTGGTCCCCTTTGCGCCTTCGAAGCGCGTATTGAAGCCATAAGGCTGATTGCTCAGTACGCCGCTCTCGGTGCTTACGGTGCCTTTCCCTTTGATGTCACCTTCCCAATGGGCAGATCCTTTCTTGTGAATGGTCATATCATTCCTCCGGTTAGTCAGACAGGGAGTAAGTATAGCCAACCCCCTTCACTCTGACGGATCAACTCACCGCACGCGGACGCGCCGGGGCCAACCCCGCCTCGGACAACAACGCATTGGCCTGCACCAGCGAATCTCGCGTGATATCGGCGATAGTTTTCGCTCCGGTCAGCGTCATCGCCACCTTCATCTCTTTCTCGATAAGATTTAGCAGGTTTTCCACCCCACGTTGACCGTGGGTGGCGAGGGCATAAAGGAAGGCACGTCCAAGCAGCACGCTGTCGGCACCCAGGGCGATCATGCTCACCACATCCAGACCGTTACGAATGCCGCTGTCGGCCAGAATGGTGATATCGCCCTTCACCGCGTCGGCAATAGCCGGTAACGCACGCGCCGATGACAGCACACCATCCAACTGACGCCCACCGTGATTCGATACCACGATCCCGTCAGCCCCAAAGCGCACCGCATCGCGGGCATCTTCCGGATCGAGGATGCCCTTGATCACCATCGGACCATCCCAGAATTCGCGGATCCACTCCAGATCCTGCCATGAGATCGACGGATCAAAGTTGTTCGCCAGCCAGCCAATATAATCTTCCAGCCCGGTGGGTTTACCGAGATAAGTGGAGATATTACCGAGATCGTGCGGGCGACCATGCAGGCCCACATCCCATGCCCATTGCGGATGGGTCGCCGCCTGCCAGTAACGACGCAGCGCAGCATGCGGGCCGCTCATACCGGAATGCGCATCGCGGTAGCGCGCGCCCGGTGTCGGCATATCCACGGTGAACACCAGCGTTGAGCACCCCGCCGCTTTGGCGCGCTCCAGGGCGTTACGCATAAACCCGCGATCGCGCAGCACATACAACTGGAACCACATCGGGCGGTTAATCGTCGGCGCCACCTCTTCAATCGGGCACACCGACACCGTCGACAGGGTAAAGGGGATACCTTTCAGCGCCGCAGCACGCGCCGCCTGTACCTCGCCGCGCCGCGCGTACATGCCGCACAGACCAACCGGTGCCAGCGCCACCGGCATCGATAAGGTTTCATTAAACAATTTGGTCTCAAGGCTGAGATCGGACATGTTTTTCAGCACGCGCTGACGCAACGCCACATCAGCAAGATCCGCCACGTTGCGCTGCAACGTATGCTCCGCATAAGCTCCCCCGTCAATGTAATGAAACAGGAATGGCGGCAGAATACGTTGCGCCGCGGCGCGGTAGTCACTTGCAGCAGAAATGATCATCAGGGTTTTTCCTTGCGTTTATCCAGGTCATGGCCCGGCAGGCGGGTAATGCGCGCCTGTCGCGCTTCATCTTCATGCAGGGTTTTTAGCGTGGTGTGCACAAACCCGAGGTGGTCCATTGCCGCCAGGCGTGCGGCTTCGGCATCGCCCGCCAGAATGGCGTTCAGCAGCGCCTGATGCTGTTCAGTCAGGCGGTCAAAAATCACCGGTTGGGTGTACATGCGCTGACGGCTTTGCATCACCGAGGATTGCAGCAGATCGAAGAAACCTCGCATGGTCTGCAACAACACCACGTTGTGCGAGGCTTCGGCGATGGCGAGATGGAAGCGCACATCCGCCTGAGCCGCCAGGTCGGGGTCGTCGCTCTCTTTCAGTTTCAGCGTGGCGTCAAAGGCGTATTGCAGCTTCTCTTTATCTGCCTCGGTGGCGCGTAACGCCGCGTGCCAGGCGGTGCTGGCTTCGATGGCGTGGCGCGCTTCGAGGATGTCATAGCGATAATCCGGGTCGGCGGCCAGTAACTGACGAATCGGTTCGACGATACGTTGCTCTGACCACGGCTCCTGCGGCTGACGCAGCCAGGTGCCGCCGCCCCGCCGGCTGATTAACACGCCGCTGCTGATAAGTTGCTGAATCGCCTCGCGCAACGACGATCGTGAGACGCCGAATTCCGCCGCCAGCCGCCGCTCCGCCGGTAAACGCATACCGGGTTGCAACTGATGCTCATCAATCCAGGCGCGCAGCCGCGCCCGCAACGTATCCGCTAAGCGCGGCGTGTTTTCAGTCATGGAATCATCCAGGTTAGGACATACGCCTGAAGCGTGGTGATCACGCCGACCATACAGGTAAAAATCAGGCTATGTTTGACGGTAAAACGGAACAGATCCGACTCTTTGCCCACCAGGCCCACGGCCGCACAGGCAATGGCGATCGACTGGGGTGAAATCATCTTACCCGTTACGCCACCGGTGGTGTTGGCCGCCACCAGCAGCACATCCGATACGCCAATCTGCTGCGCGGTGGTGGCCTGGAGTGCCGCAAACAACGCATTGGAGGAGGTATCCGAGCCGGTGAGGAACACGCCCAGCCAACCGAGGAACGGTGAGAAAAAGGTGAATGCATCGCCGGTATGGGCCAGCGCCAGGGCTAAAGTGGCGGAAAGACCGGAATAGTTGGAGATGAAGGCAAAGGCCAGCACCATACCAATCGAGTAAATCGGCAGCGCCAGTTCTTTCAGGGTTTCGCCGAAGGTCTCAATCGCCGCTTTTGGCTTCATACGTAACCACAGTACCGACAGCACCGCCGCCACCAGAATCGCGGTGCCGGTCGCTGACACCACATCAAACTTGAACAGCGCCGGGTAAGGCGTGGCATTTGCCACCACCGGCGGCATACGTGCCACCAGCTCGTGCAGCAGCGGCACCGGCACGGTAAACACCCAGTCATACAGCGCCCCGCCTTTGGCGAACAACGCTTTGAACGGCGGAATGCTCCACAGCGTCACGGTTGCCGTGAGGAACAGGAACGGCATCCAGGCACGGATCACCTGAGCGGCGCTATAGCGCTGGCGCGACAGATCCTGATCCACTATGGAAGCGCCCATGTCGTTAAAACGGAAAATACGGACCGGCTTCCAGCGGCGCAGGAACAAGGTCAGGCAAATCAGGGAAGCCAGTGACGAAATGATGTCCGGCAATTCCGGGCCAAGGAAGTTAGAACTGAGGAACTGCGCAATGGCAAACGATCCCCCCGCCACCATCACCGCAGGCCAGGTTTCTTTCACTCCACGCCAGCCATCCATGATCGCCATGATCCAGAACAGCACGATGATGGTCAGGAATGGCAACTGACGTCCGGCCATCTGTCCGATATGAAAACTGTCCAGCCCGGTCACCTGCCCGGCAACGATAATTGGAATCCCCATCGCGCCAAATGCCACCGGCGCGGTATTGACGATCAAGCACAGCCCGGCAGCATATAACGGATTGAAGCCCAACCCCACCAACAAGGCTGCGGTGATCGCCACCGGTGCGCCAAAACCCGCCGCCCCTTCGAGGAAAGCGCCAAAAGAGAAGCCGACAATCAGCATCTGCAAACGCTGGTCAGGGGTGATCGACAGGATCGAGGCACGAATGATATCGAACTGGCCGGTTTTAACCGAGATTTTGTAGACAAAGACCGCAGCGACAATGATCCAGGCAATTGGCCACAAACCATAAAGAAACCCATACGCCACCGAGGCCAGCGCCTGTCCCACCGGCATGCCGTACAACAGCAGCGCCACCAGTAGCGCTATCACCACCGTTGCCGTGCCCGCCTGATAGCCCTTCAGCTTGAGCTTAATCAGTGCGAAGAAAAAGAACACAATCGGGATCACCGCCACCAGGCTGGAGAGCCAGATATTATTGAGAGGATCGTAATTTTGTTGCCAGACCTGCATAGCGTGATCTCCAGAGGTCATCAGAAGCCTGCGTGACGGTTACGCCACGCGTTACTGCCCGTGTTTATCACTGAATTGGTCGGACCAAAAATCAGTTTCCCGGACTTTCTGGCTCCAGATAGTTAACGCATTGTTAATCTAAAGCAACGGAACTGGCGTGATTTTTCGTGTTATGTGACCTCCCGGAAACATTTTTGCTACATTGGTAGGACCAATTAAAGACCTGGTTGACCAAAGGCCTGACGATAACTGCGGGGATGGAAGCGAAAATTAAGCGCGATCAGCCCCACAACCACCGCTCCCTGCATCAACCACACGGAGGTAAAACTGTCGGTGACGGTATGCAGTTGGCCGGCAATAAACGGCATGCAGCCCGCGATGATAAAGCCCCAGCCCTGCATAAAAGCCACCAACCGCGCGCCAGCCTGTGGCTGCGGCAGATGCTCCAGCGCCAGCACCATTGCCAATGGAAAGGCCGCGCCAAGACCAAAACCGGCAATCGCCGCCCATAACCACGGAACCAACAACGGGTCGAGCAGAAAACCAGCCATACCGATCAGCTGGCACGCCAGGCTAAATATCAGTTGTGGACGACGATCGCTGCCGCGCGCCAGCAACGGCATCAGCAACGCGCCCGTCACCTGTAACGCAATCATCACCGCGAGTAACGCGCCACCGGCCTGTGCCGACCAGCCCAGTTGTTGATACGCATCCGGCAACCAGGCGACACAGGTGGCATAGCCACCATTCACCAGGCCAAAACTCAGCGCCAAAGTCCAGGCTCGGGGCTTGCGCCACAAGGACGGCAACGGCAGCGGGTTGCTCTCGTGAGTGCCCGGCACCCGGAGCCAAAGCCAGATGAGGATCGCCAGCAACACCGGCAGCGCCCAATCACTTAACGCCAGCGACCAGCCAAGATGCGTACTCAACCACGGCGATAATGCCGCCCCCAGGCCGCCGCCGCCCATCAACGCCCCGGCCCATAAGCCGGTCACCGCCGTGCTGCGTCGGGAAAAGCGCTGACGAATCAGCCCTGGCATCACCATCTGCACGATACCAATGCCCAGCCCACCGCATAATGCGCTCAACACCAGCCAGCGTCCCTCGGCGATCACGCCACGCACCGCCAACGCCACCAGCAATAACGTTAATCCTGCCAGCAGCAGGCGTCGCAATGGCAGGCGCTGCATCAGCGGTGCGCCCAGCAGCGCAACCGCGCCCATCATCATCATCGGGACGGCGGGCAATAACGACGCTGCCAGCGGAGAGAGGCCGATACTTTGACGTAACTGTCCCAGCAACGGGCTGACGGAGGTGAGTAACGGACGCATATTCAGCCCGGCCAGCACCAGGGCGGCGAGCGTCGGTCCGTTGGAATGTCGGGTCATACACAATCCTGCGGGGAAAAGGTTGTCAGGATGGCAGGGACGGTTACTATTTGGAAATGAAATAACACCATAGCGAACAGTGGAAAAATGAATCGTCAGCCCATGTTTACCCCGCAACAGTTATTAAGCTTTGTCGCGGTGTGTGAAACCGCCAGCTTTACCCGCGCCGCCGACCGGGTGCATTTGTCGCAATCTACCGTCAGCCAGCAGGTGCGACGTCTGGAGGAGATGGTGGGCAAAGCGCTGCTGCAACGCACCTCACATCAGGTGGCCGTCACCGAAGAGGGGGAAAAACTGCTGGGCTACGCGCGCCGCATCATTGCGTTGAACGGTGAGGCACACGATGTGCTGAGCGACAAATGGCGGGATGGTGTTTTGCGTCTCGGTGTGCCGGAAGATTTTGCCGCCCCCACGGCGGGTCTGCTGGCCGATTTTAGCCGCCAGCACCCGCAATTGCGGCTGGATGTGATGAGCGGAATGTATGTTGATTTGCACGCGGCATGGCAGCGAGAAGAGCTCGATATCATGCTGATTAAGCAGCCGGGCGGCGAACGCCCGCTGGCAGCCAGACCGGAACCGCTGCTGTGGCTCGATAGCGCCGATCACCCCTGCTTTGCACAAAACCCGCTGCCGCTGGTGGTTTTTCCGCAACTGGGCTTGTATCGCGAGGAGATGTGCCAGACGCTGGATAGTCTGGGTCGTAGCTGGCGCATCAGCTACAGCAGCACCAGCCTGGTGGCGTTAGCCAGCGCGGCGGCGGCGGGTCTGGGGCTGACATTACTCCCCGCCAGTTGCCGCCTGCCGCAACATCGTGTGCTGGGCGAGGCCGAGGGATTGCCGGTAATCAGCCATTTCGAGCTGGCGCTGTTTTGCCGTCAGCCACAGGACGCTCTGCAACAGGCACTGGCCGCCGCGCTGGTGGATTTTTGTCAGTTGCGTTGGCAGTGATTTTTCCACTGCCAGCCAGTGGTAAATATCGCAGCGCAGCGGCGAGGCTTTTGCCAGATTAGGTTTTTCCCTTTTGACTGGAGCCTCTGATGCAACTCTCTTCCCCCAGCCGTCGTGATTTCCTTAGCCAGACAGTTCGCTGGACCGCCGCCGGTAGCCTGCTGGCGGCGGGTATGGGCCACGCCAGCCAGACCGTTGTCACCCACTCCGAACGTCCAGCCCTGCCCCGCACCCGCCATTACCAATTGTTGAATGTACGCCTCGAAGAAGGTTTCGAACGTGAAGGTAACGAGGTGATTGCCACGCGTACCGCGTTATATGACATCACCATTAACGACGGGAAATTTATCGCCATCGATCCGGCCGGAAGCGCGCGTAACAGCGACTTAGCCAACTGGGATGCGCAGGGTTTATTGCTGCTGCCACGCACCCGCGATATGCATATCCATCTCGACAAAACCTTTTACAGCGGCCCCTGGCAGGCACCCCGGCCACGTCAGGGCAAAACCATTATGGATATGATCGCCCGTGAACAGGTACTGATCCCACAACTGCTGCCCACCTCGCAGGCACGGGCCGAAGCACTGATTGGCCTGCTGCAAAGTAAGGGCAGCACCGCAGCGCGCAGCCACTGCAATATCGATCCCGTCAGCGGCCTGAAAAGCCTGGAACACCTCAAGCTGGCGCTGGCGAATCACCCGGATTTCGACTGCGAAATTGTCGCCTTTCCCCAGCACGGCTTGCTGCATTCAAAGGTGGATGGCCTGATGCGCGAAGCGATGGCGCTTGGCGTGCAATATGTCGGCGGCCTCGATCCCACTAACGTGGACGGCGCCATGCAGGCATCGCTGGATGCGATGTTCCAGATCGCCCTTGATTACCAGCGCGGCGTGGATATCCATTTGCATGAAACCTCCCCGGCAGGCGTGGCGGCGATTCAATATATGGTGGATACCATCGCGAAAAACCCGCAGCTCAAGGGGAAAGTGACCCTGAGTCACGGCTTTGCACTGGGCACGCTGGAAGGAAAAGCGTTGGATCAAATGATTGACGGGATGGCCGAGCAGCAGATGAGTGTGGCCTCCACCATCCCTATCGGCAAGCTGACTATGCCGCTGCCGCAATTGCAGGCGGCAGGAATTACGGTGATGACCGGCACCGATAGCGTGATCGATCACTGGTCGCCGTTTGGCAGCGGTAGCATGCTGGAGAAAGCCAATTTGTATGCGCAACTGTACCGCGGCTCCGATGAGTTTGGCCTGAGCCGGGCATTGCATATCGCCACCGGCGGTATTCTGCCGTTATCCAATCAGGGTGAACGTCAGTGGCCACAGCTCCAGGATGAGGCCAGCATGATGCTGGTGGCAGCCAGTTGCTCCGCCGAAGCGGTGGCGCGCATTGCGCCGGTTCACGCCACATTCCGACGCGGTACCGCCGTGTACGCCGCCTGAAGCAAAAAAGCCTCCGGGAAGGAGGCTTTATGAACGTAAAGGCTGGGACAAGGTGCGTCCCCTGCCGTACTGGATTATTACGATAACATCTGAATAGCCAGCGCATAGAGCCGCTGGTTTTCTTCGTCGCTGACAGGCTCTTCTTCCGCGTAACAGGCAATCATGGAGCTGACTTTGTCAGATGACAGCGTCTCTCCGTGAATGTGTAGGGTTAACACGGCGCGGCCGACGATTTTCAGAATGTCCTCGTTTTGTCCCTGGACGTAGTGACTCAATGAAGTGACCTCTGAAGTTGTTTTATATCGCCAAATGGCGCGCTAAATATAAAACAATCCAGAGAACGATTTTAATCGGAATTTCCTGTAACAGACGGGACACATAAACATAACAGCAGCAAATGGTCGCCATCGTGCCGCCAGCATGCCGCTATCGTCTGATTAACTCAGCTTTTTTTCAGTTGCGATGGTTTTATGATCATGAGAGTTTTCGGAAAATTCATTAGAACTTTGCGACAATAACCGTCGAAAAATAAACCAAATATTGCCAGATGCTTATTGATTCCCCGCAGTGATCATCTCCCTGATTGCCGCGTGATTTATCATTGATGAGACAGGCCCTTTCTGCCAGACTGGCGGCCGCAACTCCGCCCGATATCAGAGACTGTTCCGTGACTGCTTTTTCTACCCTGACGCAACTGCCCACCAGCCAACTCGACAACCTGCGCGAGATGGGGTTTGACGCCATGACGCCAATCCAGGCTGCCGCCCTGCCCGCCATTTTGCAGGGGCGCGATGTGCGTGCTCAGGCGAAAACCGGTAGCGGCAAAACCGCCGCCTTTGGTATCGGCCTGCTTCAGCGGATTGATAACAGCCAGTTTCATACTCAGGCGCTGGTGCTCTGCCCGACACGCGAACTGGCCGATCAGGTCAGCAATGTGCTGCGTCAGCTGGCGCGTTTCACGCGTAACATTAAGATCCTGACGCTGTGTGGCGGCCAGCCGATGAGCGCTCAGCGTGATTCGCTGGTGCACGCCCCGCATATTGTGGTCGGCACGCCGGGACGCATTCTTGATCATCTGAAACGCGATAACCTCGATCTCAGCCAATTGCAAACTCTGGTGCTGGATGAGGCCGACCGTATGCTGGAGATGGGGTTCCGTGATGATATGGAAGCCATCATCGGCTTTACCCCCTCGTCACGCCAGACGCTGCTGTTTTCCGCCACCTGGCCCGATACCATTGCCAGCCTGAGCGAACGCTACCAGCGTGATGCACTGGCGGTGGCGACCGAAACCGAAGCCGAGTTGCCAGCGATTGAGCAACGCTTTATTGAAGTCAACGCCAGTGAACGCATCAATCTGTTGAGCGCCCTGCTCAGCCAGCAGCAGCCCACCTCCTGCGTGGTGTTCTGCAACACCAAACGTGAGTGTGATGATATTGCCGCCGCCCTGAACGATCGCCAAATCAGCGCCCTTGCGCTGCATGGCGATCTTGAGCAGCGTGACCGCGAGCGTGTGCTGATCCGTTTTGCCAACGGCAGCATCCGGGTGCTGATTGCCACCGACGTGGCAGCACGCGGTCTGGACATTAAATCGCTGGCGCTGGTGGTGAATTTCCATCTGGCGTGGGACCCGGAAGTGCATCTGCACCGCATTGGTCGTACCGGCCGCGCCGGTGAGTCTGGTCTGGCGGTCAGTCTGGTCGCCGCCGATGAGATGGCGCGCGCCCATGCGCTGGAAGATTATCTGCAACAATCACTCAACTGGGTTGCCGCCAGCACGCTGAAAGGCAGTGCGGCGAAGGCGCTGCCAGCTACCATGATGACGTTATGCATTGATGGTGGTCGTAAAGCGAAAATTCGCCCTGGCGATATTCTCGGTGCGCTGACCGGTGAGGCCGGATTCAGTGCCGATCAGATCGGTAAGATCGATCTGACCCCAACCCATGCCTATGTGGCGATTGCCGCCTCCCAGGCCAAAGCCGCATTGATCAAGCTAAAAGAAGGCAAGATCAAAGGGAAAAGCGTACGTGCCATCCTGTTGAAATAAGTCGCTAAAACGTGAGGGCGCTCGCCCTCACGTCAAAATTCCACCCGCCGCTCTCTATTTTTTAACCATCCTGCCGATAACTCCATCACGGCGATGTTGCCATGCCCTTAACGCAGCCCTGAGCGAGGCCAGGATGGATAATTTCCAGAAAGAGATCGATGAACGCGCTAACCTCGCGTTATCAAACAAATTCGAACTGTTGTTGTTCCGCCTCGGCTCAGATCAGCGGAAAGGCAAATCCGAGCTGTACGGGATTAACGTATTCAAACTGCGTGAAATCGTGCCGATGCCGAACATCACCCGTGCTGCCGGAATGCAATCGCCGTTGTTGGGCATGGCCAGCATCCGCGACCAGTTTATCCCGGTGATTGATCTACCGGCGGTGACCGGTTGCACCCCGGAAACCGGCCTCAACCTGCTGCTTGTGACCGAATATGCCCGCAGCACCCAGGCATTTGCGGTGGAATCGGTAGAAAATATTGTGCGCCTCGACTGGAATCAGGTGCATACCGCGGAAGCGGGCATTGGTAGCCGCAATATCACCAGTATCGCCTGTCTCGACAGCGACGGAGAAAGCAACAATCTGGCGCTGGTACTGGACGTGGAACAGATCCTGTATGACATCATTCCGTCTGTTCGTGGTGTCGAGCCGGGTGAAGAAACCGTGAAAAACTTCAACCTGAAACCGGGTCAGGTCGCGATTGTGGCAGAAGACTCCAAAGTGGCGCGCCAGCTACTGGAGCAAGGCCTGAAAAGTATGGGCATTCCGGCACTGATGCATAACACCGGTCTTGAGGCATGGCAGAAAATCACCCAGATGCAACAGGAAGCGCAGGCGGCAGGTGAGTCGATCCACGACAAAATCGCGCTGGTGCTGACCGACCTCGAAATGCCCGAAATGGACGGCTTCACCCTGACGCGTAACATTAAACGCGATGATGTGCTGCGTCATATCCCGGTGGTGATCCACTCTTCACTCTCCGGTAGTGCCAACGAAGACCATGTGCGTAAAGTGGGTGCCGATGGCTACGTGGCAAAATTTGAAATCAATGAACTGTCGAATGTGATTTATCGGGTACTGGAAGCAGCACGTTAATGCTTACCCTTGCCGTAGCGGCGCGATTTATCCCGTCAAAACCCGCGCGATAAATCGCGCCGCTACAACTCCCCTGCGAAGTTTTTGTGACAAACCTCTAAAAAATTAAAGTAAAAACATTAACATCCGATAACCCATAGCGCTTGCGCGTGCGGGTCAAGGCTTCCCCCGCCGCAGTAAGTAAGCAATTTTCGCTTAAAAAACATCAACCTGATGCAGATGTTCCATCTGCTTTTCTATCTTGCAAACCAAACTTTTTGGCATCACGGGGAGAAACCTATGTTGAGCTTTAAGAACCTGAAGGTCGGTGTCCGGCTGGGCATCGCCTTTGGCCTGGTCGTGGCGTTGCTGGTCGTGGTGGGGATCACCTCCATCACCAAAATCAGCAATATTAAAAACGGCATCACCTCGATCGTGGAAGATCGTTATGTAAAAGTACGACTGGCCTATGATGTGCGTGATGGTGTGAACGATCAGATCAAATACCTGCGCGGCATCGTGATTGATACCACTCGCCCGGAAAATAACGTCAAACGCTTCCAGCAGTTGGCCGAGGCGACTGACCGTACCAACAGCGCGATGAAAAAGATCGAAGCCATCCAGACCACGGTTGTGGGTAAAAAGAAGATTGCTGGTCTGCTGGATGCCAGCCATCTGTTTGAACAACAGAAAGACCAACTGGTTGCGCTGGTCAAATCGGGCGATCTGGAAGCCTCCAGCACCTTTGTGCTGAAAAAGATTACCGACACTCAAAACGCCTTTCTGGATAGCGCCAATGCTTTTGCCGCTTCTCAGTCCGAGCAGTTACAGAATGAAGGTATTAACATCATTGCCGATGGTTCCACCGCCATCATGGTAACGCTGGTGTTCTCCGCCGTGGCGATTGTGGCCTCCATTATCCTCGGCTTCCTGCTGACCCGTTCGATTGTGCGCCCGCTGAATGAAGCAGTGGAGATTGCCGGGAAAGTGGCAGCAGGCGATCTCAGCACCCATATCGAAGTCAAAAGCACCGATGAAACAGGCGTGCTGATGCGTGCGCTGCAAAGCATGAACGACAACCTGCTGACCATCGTTTCGGATGTGCGCGCCGGTTCCGACACCATCGCCGTGGCATCAAATCAGATTTCCAGCGGCAACCTTGACCTCTCTTCACGTACCGAGCAGCAGGCCAGCTCACTGGAGGAGACCGCTTCTGCCATGGAGCAGATGACCTCCACCGTGAAGCACAATGCCGAAAACGCGCGCGAAGCCAATAAACTGGTCGCCAACACCTCTGATGTGGCGAAAGAAGGTGGCGTGGTGATGGAACAGGTGATTGAGAAGATGGAAGCCATTGCGCTCTCCTCGAAGAAGATCGTCGACATTATCAGCGTCATCGACTCTATCGCCTTCCAGACTAACATCCTGTCGCTTAATGCGGCGGTGGAAGCGGCGCGTGCCGGTGAACAGGGACGCGGCTTTGCCGTGGTGGCCAGCGAAGTGCGTAACCTCGCACAACGTTCAGCTTCCGCAGCCAAAGAGATCAAAGTGTTGATTGAAGATTCTGTCGCGAAAGTGGATGAAGGGAGCCGCCTGGTCTCTCATGCCGGTTCAACCATTGGTGAAGTGGTGAACAGCGTGAAGAGCGTGGCGGATATCATGAGTGAAATCACCATCGCCAGCAGCGAGCAGAGTAGCGGTATCAGCGAGATCAATCTGGCGATTACCCAGATGGAAGCGGTGACGCAGCAGAACGCCGCACTGGTGCAGGAAGCCTCGGCAGCCTCACAGGCCTTGCAGGAACAGGCCGAGCGTCTGGCGCAGTCGATGAGCGTGTTTAAGACCGGTCGAAGCATGGAACTGAGCGTGGTGTAACCACCCGTTCAACCGTGGCGGCGCGATGAATCGCGCCGTTACGGATTTGGGTTTAATTCGCCAGCGAATAGAAAATCGAAGAGATTGCCAGCAGCCCGACAATCACCACAAATCCATTGCTGATTTTGCCGCTGTACTTGCGCATCGCCGGTACTTTCTGGATGGCATACATCGGCATCAGGAACAACAGCATAGCAATCACTGGCCCGCCAAGCGTCTCAATCATCCCCAGAATACTCGGATTCATTGTCGCCACCAGCCAGGTGGTCAGCAGCATAAACAACGACGTCATTTGGTTCAGACGTTGTGGCGCAACGCTCTTGCCACGGCTGCGCAGTGACTTAATCACCAGGCCGTTAAAACCTTCACGCGCACCAAGATAGTGACCGAGGAACGATTTGGTGATCGCCACCATCGCCACAATCGGTCCCAGCCAGGCGATCATCGGCACATTAAAGTGGTTCGCCAGATAAGACAGGATGGTGATGTTCTGCGCTTTGGCCGCATCAAGGTCGGCGGGTGACAGGCTCAGTACGCAGCTAAAGACAAAGAACATTACTGTCAGCACCATCATCAAATGCGCACTGGCGAGGATACGTGAGCACTTTTGCTCCGCCGCAGCGCCATACTCTTCACGCTTCGCCACCGCGAATGAAGAAATGATCGGAGAATGGTTGAAGGAAAACACCATCACCGGGATGGCTAACCACAGCGTCATCCAGATATTGCTGTCGCCACTGCTTTGGCCGGATGACAATGTCTCCAGCGCGGCACCGTGCCAGTGTGGCACCAGATAGCAGGCCAGCAACATCAGCACCGCAACAAACGGGAACACCAGCACGCTCATCGCTTTTACGATCATCTGCTCGCCAAACCGCACCACGGTCATCATGCCGACAATCAAAATCAGCGACAGCACCGCACGCGGTGGCGATACCAGGCCCAGCTGATGCACGATGAAGCTGTCAACGGTGTTGGTAATCGCCACGCTGTACATCAACAGAATGGGATAGATAGCAAAAAAGTAGAGCAGCGTGATGATCTTACCGGCACCTGCGCCAAAATGCTCTTCCACCACCTCGGTTATATCTTCGCCGGGGTTTTTTCCGGAGAGAACAAAGCGCGTCAGGGCACGATGGGCATAAAACGTCATCGGGAAGGCGAGAACGGCCATGATAATTAACGGAATCAAACCACCTGCACCGGCATTGATGGGCAGAAACAGCACGCCTGCGCCAATTGCCGTGCCATACAGCCCCAGCATCCACACGGTGTCACTTTTACGCCAGCCCTTTGCGGGCGCCTCAACGGCACCTAATGTGCCGGTTTGCGAGGTTTCCATCTGTCTCTCCAGAATTACTCTTAATCAAAAGCACAGCCGCCAGGGCTGCGAATTATGACGCGGTTGGCGCGACGTGATCATGCTAACCGTTTTTTATCGGCGCGCATGACTTAAACGCAAAAATCAGTGCATAAAGTCAGCACTTGCGTGCAATACGATGCATTTATCATCTAAAAATGCACGATGCACGCACGCAACCGTTTGCCTGGGCGCTATTTGACCTGAGACGCAGAGAGAGTGCAAGGGAGAACTCGTAGCGGCGCAATTTATCGCGTAATGCTTGTCAGTTAAGCCTCAGTCATGCCGGAACGCATAGCGTTTCGGCCTCTTTTTTACCGCCCGTGGATAATGCCTCTGCCTTCGCTTCGGAAGCACGAAGCTTCCTGCCATCTCCATTATTTCATTTATTATTCGCGGGATTTTTCCCGGTGCTACGGCGGGCAGGATGCTTAGCTGGCCCGTCAGATAAAGCGCGGCCTGCTTAAAGCCCATCTGATAAGGTTCCACATTCTTCAGGCTGTAAGCCATCTGCGCCATCATAAAGCGCAGGAGATTGTACGCCAGTGCGC
>NZ_CP024636.1:965408-983648 GCF_009728735.1 Pantoea phytobeneficialis | reverse complement strand
GGTTCATGGAAAGCGAACGAAACAGGGACATGCCGGTAACAGCCCAGACCATCATATCCATTGGGAGGCGGCGTTTTCGCAGAGTCACGACACCGGTATCAACCAGACATTCATCAATGAGTTCGGGTGAGAGCAGATCGGAAAGCGCAGAAAATTCTTTCGGCGTAAAGTTCAGGACGGTATCGAGAGCCTGGCTGAGTAACATAAAAAAATCCGTAATCCCCGGGAGATTACAGATTTTTGCAGAACTACAGGATCGTTCAATCGATCATTTCATGCTTAACTGATCGGCATTACGCAATTTATCGCGCCGCTACGGTGAGGGACAGTGATGGTCAGAATGCGCGCATTCTGTAGAGGGCATAAAGAAAATAATACGCTGTGATAGTATTCAAATTCATAATCATATATTTCATCTTCTCATTTTTATTCAACAGAATAAAAATGCCTTTGGAATATCTTCCCCGCTTAATTTCATTAATCTCCTGAGCAATATCGCCCGGTGAAAAAGATGAATGATACATGGCTGTGACAATTTGCATATCCAGAGCCAGAACGCGTTTAGAAATACCCTTAAGAAAGTAATCGAGATCGCTTTCCTTATATTTTTCCACGATTCCATCATACAACACCGTCAGTGATGTTTTTCTCACCTTCAACTCATTGTAATTGGACTTGCGTTTGGAGAGTGAGCCTTCAATATCTTCATAATGATAGGCGCTACCCGGCATCACCAAAAAGTTACTGACGCAGCTAAAACATTTAAGGTTGAATAATAAATCTTCGCTCATTGAGATACCTTCAATAAAGCGTAACCCCATCTCTTCAACCATTTTTCGGCGATAACATTTGTTATGCAAATAACCAATATTGTCGCTCATCTCCAGCTCTCCGAGCACGAAAGGAATATCTTCCAGCTCAAAAAAACCCGCGTGAGAAACCTTGCCTACACGATCATCATTCAAGTTTCCCACCATCAGATCAATCGTTTGGGCTGGCCAGGCTGCAAGGTTCTGCTTAAACACCATAAGAAAGTTAGTCTCGACCCAATCATCCGCATCCAGAAATAATACATATTCTCCACAGGATAATTGCAAGGCGTTATTTCTCGCCGCACTGACGCCTGCATTCGTCTGGTGAAGAATGGTGACTTGCGGCCAGGAGAGAAACTCTTCAAGTATTCGTGGGGTTAAATCACTACTCCCATCATTAACAACGATAACTTCATAATTTCTGTAGGTTTGATTAAGCACACTCAGAATTGTTCGCTTAATGGTTTTTTGTGCGTTAAAGGCTGGGATAATAACACTAAATAATGGCTTTTCATTCATGATAAACTCTCTTTACTGTCTGAGGTTTTGATATTGTTAAATAACAGCCATAGTTTCCTGGGGTTGATAAAAATGAGATGAACACGCATGACCGGTTGCGCAGAAAAGAAATAATTAAGCAGCGTAAAAGACAAAAACTCGGTCAATACCACGCTAATTGCGGCACCAGTCAGACCGAAATGCGGCACCAAAAGGAGTGATGACGCAAGACAGATTAATAAAACAGCAAAGGTTTTTTTCACCAAATAACGATAACCGTTGTACTTAATAATGAAGCGGTCCATTACGCTACTTAACACCGCGCACATCGCGCCAAAACTGAGGAGCACCGTTGGCGCGATAGCATCCAGCCAGGCCGCGCCGTAAAAGGCACGAATAAACCAGCCCGAGAGCAACCAAATAGAAAAAATCACGCCAGCGGAAACACCAATCACCAACAAATGCAGCTTCTGGGCTTTCACAATGGCCTGTTCAGGATCGCGCTCGGCAAAGAATGAGGGATAAAACGATGCCAGCAAGGCGCTGGGCAAAAACACCCAGGCCGTGGATAACGTCAGTGCAACCGAGAATATACCCGCCTCTTTCACCCCAAGAAAATAAGAGACGCTGACCTGATTAACTCGGGTATACAGCGCAACGGCAATCACAGATAAAATCAGTGAGAATCCCGATGCCACCATATAACGTGAATATTTTTTGAACTGCCGAATGGCGGGTATCGACCTCTGTTGCTCCGCCAGCAAAAACCAGCCCGTCTTCAACACAAACGGAATCAGCGTGGCCAATACGATAGGAATCGCCAGATATTTGGGATCGAGAGTGAAGTACGAAATAAAGTAACGCACCGTCAGGCTGATAACCAGGCCAATAAGATTGGCAATAACATTCCGCCGCGCATGCAGCATCGCTTCGTTATAGACATTCACCAGGTCGATAGCGGAAAACAGACAGGCAAATGCGGCGGCACCAATAAACACCAGTGCATCTGAGCTCAGTTCTTCCTGCATCACCAGAAATCCCACCAGCGACAATAGCGCGTACAACACCAGCACCAGGAAAAAGGTCGAGATCATCAATCTGATGCCGGAATAGCGCTTCTGTGAAATGCGTTTCAACAGAATCACATCGCTGCCCATCTGGGCGATGGTTTGCACAAACTGAAACACCAGCATGGAGAGGGAGATAATGCCGAAAGTGGTTGGACCGACGTATTTCGCCACATAGGAGGTAACGAAAATCAGACCCAATACCGCGATCAGCTTCTCAGCAATCATCCATAATGAGTTTTTTAATTTATCTTTCACAACGTCACCCCAAAGGGAATTATTTCCGCACCCACTTGCGCAGACGCGACACCAGACGAGGACTGAGGAAGAAAAACGTGAAGTACAGACTCCAGGCATTGATCATCAATCCCGAGGAGAGATAGGATTTAAACGATTGCCGATAAAGCGCAATATATTCATCGATAAAGTCGCGACTGAACCCCTCACTATTAAGTGCTTTGTAGATATAGGAGGAAGTGACTTTCAGATAGAGATGGTAATAACAGCGATGATGCTGCGCTGACAAAAACGCTTTCATGCTGCTAAACGAACGGGCAAACGAAAAATGTTTTTCCTTTAATGACGATCGGGTTGCCGAGTGGGCAGATTTAACGTAGTGATAAACCACTTTATCGGAGAACACCACCTGACGATGTTGTTGCAGCCAGAGATAGTTCATCACAAACAGCAGGTCTTCGAAGTTATAAATATCCTCATTGAAACGCAGATGATGTTGGCGAATAACATCACCGCGAAATACCTTGTCGCAAATGCCGTGTCGTGGATTGAAATAAAGCAATTCATTAATCGCGGCTGACACCGCCATCGGTCTGGCATGATCCGATGCCACCGGAAAATCCAACGCTTGTCCCTGTGGCGTAAAGTGTTGCGACTGACCAACGGCCATACAAACATTTTGCTGCATCAGACACAGCCAGGTCGAAAATGCCGTGGAGGGGAGAAAATCGTCGGCATCCAGAAAGCAAAGAAATTTGCCGCGCGACGCACGAATACCATGATTACGTGCCGACGAGACGCCACCATTCACTTTATCGATGATGTGAAAGTGTGGATAGTGCGCGTAATTTTGCAGCAACGACAGCGAGTGATCTGTCGAGCCATCGTTAATAAAAATCACTTCAAAGCGAGATTCATCCTGCTGGATCAGGCTTTCAATGCATCTCTCCAGATAGGCTGCGGCGTTATATACCGGCACGATGACGCTCAATAACACGTCGTTGACAGGATTTAGCATGTGACCTCTGAAGCATTAAACCGATTAGCCAGTAATGTTACTTCCGCATGATACTTATATTCGCCTTATAATTTATTTCGGAGTTTCCTCAGGTAAAAACACCAGAAATTAAAGAGGGGCGAATGATTGAGACCATTAAGAATTACGCCATATAAACAGGACAATTTAAATATTGATAGATGGCAAGAAAAAAAATAAGCTACCGCCCCTGGCTTACCGTCACCAGTTAAATAATTGGGGTTAACTCTTTTTTTTGGCAAAAGTCACCAGGCTGAACTCTGTTGGGTCCAGTTAAATTTCAGCCACTTAAATTGTCATACCCGGGTGAAAAGGTGCATCTAAAAATGGGCCTTCCCATCGCGGGCATCTACATTAATGATCTTGCTGTATGTCCTGCATTTTTATTACCGGGAGCATCACAGCCCCGGCGAAAAATGCATGGGGCGTTAATTCAGCACGGTCATCGCGAGCGCACTGCAACAGGCCATAAGCCAAAAAATTGCGATCTGATTCAAAACTCTACTCGATAATCTTACCGGGCAGGGTTATAAGGTCAATGTCAGCTATATCAAACCGGAATTTCCGTATCAGCCATCATCCCGTAATGGTGCCAAATAGATTAGCCAGCATGAATTAAGAATTGATGCATTGATTAGCTCAGGTCGTCGAAATACCAGGAATAAAGTGAAGGTAATGTAAGGTGATGTACCAAAATATTTCTGCGGTGTTTTTTCCACCGTAACATTTACTCCACGCTCACTCCTGGCGGTTATACACGCGCGTCCTTCAACTGGGGGGTTAATGCGACGCAGCGACATGCTCAGGAACGATGAATTCCACCGTTTTGCTGTCCAGCGGTTTATGCGTGGGATCGGCAAGAATAATGGTCACTTTATGCTTGCCTGCGGGCAACCCTACCAGGATCACCGGTTCCCCACTGGCGTCAGCCCAATGCCAGGGATTGCCGTCAACAACGACGTGGATATGACCGATACGTGGCGTGACCTTTAACGCCTCTGGCCCAAATACCGGTTCGATACGCAGGTTTTCCGCCCGATATTGAATAAATACCGCGCCCTTACGCAGCGGCCCGGCCAGCGGCGCATCAACGATAAGCCTCGCTGGTGGCTGTGGTTTTTCCAGCGGCGCGACGGCGGCAGGCCCCAGGACGTCGCCCGCACTAAGGCCGCCCAGCTCGGCGGCCCATGCGCAGGTGGCGGATGAGAACAATATCGGGGAAATAAGGATCAGTTTACTCAGCATGATGGTGGCTCCTGTGGGTAAGTAAATAACAACAGACACAGAAGACCACGCTGATGTATCGGCTTTATTTGGGCGATGCCGCGTTATGTATTGCTCTGTAACACCCGCCGCGTCAGATACAGAGAGAAACCAAAAAAGATGATCATGCGAGTGCAGCCAGCACCCAGGCGACGGCCAGCAAATCGGCACTGCCGCCAGGACTTAAACGCCGCGCCATTAACGCCTGATCCATCTGGTGCAGCGCGGCGTTATCCCAACCGGTTGCCAACAGCATCGCGGCATATCGCTGGACATAGCGCAGCCCTGCCTCGCCCCCACGCGACACCAGATTGCTGTCCGGGTTTGATGCCATCAGGCGCAGCAAAGCATGTTGTAACTGCCGCTCGCCCTGCTCCAGATGCCAGAATGGCAGCACCCTATTGCGTACCGTGGCGAAGCCACTTTCCACCTCACCACGCGCGCCCGTCAGGCCATAGTCACGAAACTGCTGCTCCCCGGCAGTACAACAGGTTTTGCGGTTAACCAGTTCACGCGCTACCAGGCCTCGACATATCTCACTCACCTGACGGCACAAGGCGTCAGCACTCACCCTGCGCCCCTGCCCCTGCAAACGCCCGGCAGCAAAGCACAGCAATCCCAGGGAGAAAATGCCGCCTTTGTGGGTATTCACCCCACTGGTGGCAGTGAACATCGCCTGCTCGCAAGCAATACCCGCCGGACGTAACAAACGCAGCTGTTCCGCGGCGGGATGGTGCGCATGCTCAAACCCGATGTTGGCAAAAACCGTCAGCCAGGGGGTGATGGCCGTAATGCTGGTTAACAGCAAGGCATGATCCATATCCTGATGCGAACCGTTATTAGCCCGATCCACCAGCCCCGGTTTCGGCGTTAAATCCAGTTCCAGAAGCAACGCCAGTGCCGCAAGGCCGGGCACGTCGGGTTCTGTGGCGTTAATCGCGAGCAAACCAGCCATCAATCATGTTCTCCACACGCGCTACCACCTCCTCAAGCGGATGGCGGCGCGAACGCGCGCAACCATGCGCCGGTTGATCGCAGACCAGACAACGACGGGTGTGCAAATCCAGTGAATGTCGTCCAATCTGCCCCAGCTGCGGGCAAAACACGTCAAAATCCCACAACCTGCCGAGCGGGAAGGTTTGTTCCAGTTCGACGCACTGCGCTTTGATTTCCACTGCCGGATGTTCCACGCACCACAGCGCTTCCGGTCCGGTTTCCAGCCACAACACCTGGTGGGCCAGCACCGGCCAGCGATGCTGCCACAGCAGTTGGTCGCAGGCCTGCACAGCCACCCCCATGGTGTTGCGATAACGGATGCTGTCTTTCACCGCTCCCGGTGTCACCAGCGTCAGCGAAATGATCGGTTGTTGATAGCGAGTGAGCCAGTCAGCCTGACGCGCCGCGCGAGCCTCTTTCGCCGCCAGCAGCGCTGTCAGACTGACGCCCGCTTGCACGGGCGTCATCATGGTCATAGTTCTTCCTCTTTAACCTGCCGAACAACGTCAATCACGCTGCCATCGCGATAGCGGATCACCCCGACAATGCGGTCGGTAAAGGCGATCGGTTTGGGTTCACCGGTCAGCGAAACCGCACGCTGATAGAGCGCCTCGATATCGACCACTTTCAACCCGGCGGCCAGCAAGCGCTCGCGAATTTCCGGGCGCGCCGGATTCACCGCGATACCGTGGTCGGTCACCAGCACATCAATACTCTCGCCGGGCGTCAGCCGGGTGGTGACGCGTTTAACCACGGTGGGAATGCGACTGCGCAGCAGCGGCGCGACCACAATCGTCAGATTGGCGGCGGCGGCAACGTCGCAGTGACCACCAGAGGCACCGCGCATCACGCCATCGGAGCCGGTAATGACGTTCACGTTGAATTCAACGTCAATTTCCAGTGCGCTCAGGATCACCACATCAAGTTGATCGCAACTGGCCGCTTTGCCGCCGGGATTGGCATACACGTCGGTGGAGATCTCCACATGATTCGGGTTGCGATGCAGTGAGGCCGCCGCTTCACTGTCAAAGCATTGGGTATCGAGTAATTTTTCGATCAACCCCTTTTCGTGCAGATCGACCAGGCCCCCGGTGATACCACCAAGAGCAAAACGCGCTTTGACGCCGTGGCGCGCCATTTTTTCTTCCATAAAACGGGTGGCCGCCGTGGCCGCTGCGCCCGAACCGGTCTGCATCGAAAAGCCTGGGCGGAAATAGCCCGAGTGTTCAATCACATCGGCGGCGTAGCGGGCAATCATCAGCTCACGCGGGTTGCTGGTGACGCGTGCCGCCCCAACGCTGATTTTCGCCGGATCACCCACACTGGCGACCTGAACGATCAAATCCACCTGATCCTGGCCGAGGCTGGCGGGCATATTGGGAAACGGCACCAGCTCCTCGGTCAGCAGCACCACCTTTTTGGCGAAACGGGCATCAACCATTGCATAACCGAGCGACCCACACGCGGAACGGCCTTGCGTACCATTGGCGTTGCCAAACTCGTCGCTGCACGGCACGCCAAGGAAAGCGACATCAATGTTCAGTTCGCCATCCTGTAATAGCTTGACCCGACCACCGTGGGAATGGATCTGCACCGGTTCTTTCATCAGACCATGTGAAATCGCTTCCGCCAGTTTGCCGCGCATCCCGGAGGTGTAGATACGCGTGATCACTCCGCTTCGAATATGCTCGATCAGCGCATCGTTGCAGGTCATCAGCGAACTGGAAGCCAGCGTCAGATTTTTAAATCCGAGCCGTGCCAGCACCGCCACCACATTGTTGATAACCTGATCGCCTTCGCGAAATGCGTGGTGGAAGGAGATGGTCATACCATCCTGTAAGCCGCTACGCGCGATGGCATCATCCAGCGAGGCACACAATTTACGGGTGTGTTTGGCATGGATATCTGCCAGCCACGGCGTGGTGTGATGGGCGCTTTCAAAAGGTTTTAACTCACGCAGATGCGGGAAATTAACGTGAAGAAGTTCTGTTTGATTCATGATTTTTTCCTTAACGCCGCACGCCGGATGCCGCCGCACGCTCCAGCACCATCAGCGCGTGATTGATAATCGGGGCATCGATCATTTTGCCGTTTAGCGACACCACGCCGAGGCCATTACGCTCACCCTCTTCTGCTGCTTCGATCACGCGTTGCGCGTGATCCACTTCCTGCTGAGTGGGTGCATAGGCGTTATGCAGCAGATCAATCTGGCGCGGGTTGATTAACGATTTGCCGTTAAAACCCATTTTGCGGATCAGCTCGACTTCACGCAGAAAACCGGCTTCATCGTTCACGTCTGACCACACCACGTCAAAAGCATCGATACCGGCAGCGCGGGCGGCGTGCAGCACGGCACAACGGGCATAGAACAACTCGGTGCCATCGCCACGTTCGGTTTGCATATCCATCACATAATCGAAAGCCGCCAACGCAATGCCGATCAGCCGCTGGGAGCTGCGCGCGATCGCCACGGCGTTGATTACACCAATCGCGGATTCAATCGCCGCCATCACTCGCGTAGATCCGACTTCACGACCACAAGCTAACTCGATCCGTTCGAGGTGACGCTCCAGTTCGTAGATATCTTCCGGGGTATCGGTTTTCGGCAAGCGCACCACATCAACACCCGCACGCACCACCGCCTCCAGATCCGGCAAACCAAACGGCGTGTTCAATGGGTTAATGCGTACCACGGTTTCAATGTCCTGATACATCGGGTGCTGCAATGCATGGAACACCAGCAAACGCGCGGTATCTTTTTCCCGGAGTGCGACCGCGTCTTCCAGATCGAACATGATCGAATCAGGCCGATAGATAAAGGCTGTGGAGAGCATGGCCGCATTGGCCCCCGGCAAGAACAGCATGCTTCGGCGTAGTTTCCTCATAGCAGTTTTCCCCAATCGATCTCCGCGTCTGGTGCGGCGCGCAGTATGGCGCTTTGCAAACGAGCGCGGATCACACAATCCAGCGCGCCTTTGTCTTCGATAATGATCAAGCCCTGATGGACCTGCATATCACGCAGCGTGCTGTGCACCACCTGGCGGATCTGATCGCCGAACTGCTTGATCACCTCGCTATGAATCACCACTTCCAACCCGTCTCCGGCGGGGGCGATTTTTACCATCAGGTCGCTGGACTCCAGGGTTCCCGCCAGCGCCTCCCTCACAATTTTCATATTTATATTCCTGATTTTTTAAGCAACTTCTGCGCTGTAATGGGATGTCAGATGCGCAAAAGTGGTATCCGGTACGATTTCCCGAATGCGGGAAAACTGGTGTGTTTTTAATAAGCGCCGCACTTCTGAAGCCGAGATGGCATGGCCTGCGGCTTTGATACGCGGGATTTCCACCACCTCCACCGCGCCCGCCAGCAGCTGATGCATGCTGTGGTTGTACTGGCGGGTGATGTCGCAAAACGGTTCGCTGCCGATAAAGCGATGGGTAATACCTAACGCCGGGGCGATATGGTTGCGGAACAGCAGCAGGTCGATCTCACTCCACGCCTGCTGGACCTTGCCGGTTTCTTTCAGGAAATAGGCCGGAAAGGTGGCGCGCGAGATGATGTACTGAGAACCTTCATGCAAGGTTATATTGGGCAGATGGGCGACGCCGCTCTGCACCATTTTCCAGCGTGCGCTATAGGGGAAGAACGAAGCGTCTTCACTGACCACAAACAGGTGCAGCCAGTCACAACGTGCTGCCGCCTGCTCCACCAGATAACGATGCCCCAGCGTAAAAGGGTTGGCGTTCATCACAATCGCGCCAATACGTTGCCCGGCGACACGGCTGGCCTGCAATGAACGACAGTAGCGCTGAATACCTGAAGGGGTGTTTTCCAGCAGAATGGCGTTCTCTCCACTCTGTACCACCGGCCAGAACCCGTTACGCTGGAACCGTTCCCGGTTGCAGGGGCGCGTGCACAGGAACAAGTGAAAATGTCCACGCGCCAGCGCCAGGTGTTCCACTTCAGCCAGCAACTGTGCGCTGAGATTTTCACCGCGCCACTGCTCATCAATGGCGACACATTTGATAACGTTAGCGGCGAGGCCAGCGCAGCCCACCAGCCGATCGTTCGACCAGGCTTCAACAAAGGTGGTGATGTCGCTGTCCATGCCTAATCCGCTATCCGCCAGCAGCGCACGGATAGTCTCGCGCCGCCGGGTATTACCGCTGACTTCCGCGATGCGGAAGTCGATGGGGGGTCGTGGTTGCATAATCTCGCCTGCGCCTCAGTGCGTCGCCGTCAGCGCGTGAGCTGGCGCATCGATAATCACATTGCTGAGATGGCCGATGTTTTCAATCTCCACTTCAATGCGATCGCCTGCCTGCATAAACAGCGGTGGATTGCGTTTCTTACCCACGCCGCCCGGCGAGCCGGTAATGATGACGTCTCCGGCATGCAGGCTGGTGAAGGTGCTGATGTACTCAATGAGTTCGGCGACTTTATGGATCATGCTGGCGGTGTTGTCATCCTGCACCATGCGGCCATTCAACCAGGTGCGAATTGCCAGCCGATGCGGGTCCGGGATTTCATCGGCGGTGGTCATCCACGGGCCAAATGCGCCGGTCTGCCGCCAGTTTTTTCCGGCGGTAAACCAGGTGTGCTGCCAGTCACGCGCGGAGCCGTCCATATAACAGCTGTAGCCCGCCACATGATTCAGCGCGTCCTCGCGTGCGATATCCTCGCCGCTTTGACCAATGATCACCGCCAGCTCACCTTCATAATCAAATTCGCTGGAGTGGCGCGGTTTCAGTACCGGCGCGTTATGGCCGGTTTGCGAGTCGGCAAAACGCACAAATAACGTCGGTGCCGGGTTATGTTGATCAAACTCTTTACGCTTTTCGGCGTAGTTCATGCCGACGCAAAGAATCTTCCCTGGGTTATCAATCACCGGTAACAATTCAAGATCGTTAAAGCGCAGATCCGGCACCTCCTGGCTCAGCTGTTGCGCTTCAGATAAGGCGTTGGCAGCGAGCAGCGATTTTAAATCCGCGTAGCGGTCACCAAGACGGCGACCCAGATCGATCACACCGTTATCCCTGACGATGCCGTAGCTACGCTTTCCCTGGTGGACAAAGCTTGCAAGTTTCATATTCGTTCCTGTAACGCATAAATCAGACGAGGAAGTTGCCGAGGATGAGCAGCGATACCGACACGTTGATCGCCCCGCCGATACGGGTGGCAATTTGAGCAAATGGCATCAGGCTCATACGGTTACCCGCGGTGAGGATGGCGACATCCCCGGTGCCCCCCTGACCGCTCTGGCAGCAGGAGACGATGGCGACATCGATAGGATGCATACCGATCTTTTTGCCGACAAAGAAGCCCGTCGCGACCAGTGCAGAAACGGTGCTGACGATCACCAGCAGGTTATTGATGGTGAATGCGTGCACCAGTTCCTCCCACGGCGTAATCGCCACGCCAACGGCAAACAGGATGGGATAGGTCACCGAGGTCTGGAAGAATTTGTACACCACCTGCGACCCTTCCAGCAGGCGTGGTGAAACACCGTGTGCCAGCTTGATCAGCACCGCGACAAACAGCATGCCAACCGGCGCTGGCAGGCCAATCAGTTTGTGGCCGAGCATACCGATCATGTACAACAGCACCGCCAACAGCGCCCCGGCGGCGATGGTAGTGACATCGGTTTTACCCGGTGCCGCTTCTGGCGCTTTGGTGTCGCCGTTGCTGCGGTTTGGCATCAGTTGGCCTTCACCGGTCAAATGCGGAAAACGCTTACCAAGTTGGTTCAGGCAGCCGGAGATAATGATCGCCGTCAGACCACCCAGCATCACCATTGGCAACACGCGACCAAGCGCAACGCCCTGATCCATATGCAGCAGCGTGGCGTAGCCAATTGACAGCGGGATCGCCCCTTCGCCAACGCCACCGGCCATGATCGGCAGAATAATAAAGAAGAAGATCTGGAAAGGTTCCATACCGAGCATCAGGCCAACGCCCATTCCCACCAGCATGCCGACGATTTCACCGCACAACATGGGGAAGAAAATACGCAGGAATCCCTGAATCAGGGTGGTGCGATTCATGCTCATGATGCTGCCGACAATAATGCAGCAGATGTAGAGATAGAGGATGTTGGTGGATTTATAGAATTTGGTGGTGGACTCCACCACCACATCCGGCAGCAGGCCATAGTAGACCATCGCTGACGGGATAAAGGTGGCGCAAATCGCAGCAGCCCCCAGTTTGCCCACAATCGGTAGACGTTTGCCAAACTCACCACAGGCAAAACCGAAAAACGCCAGTGTCGCGACCATCACCACAATATCGCTGGGTAACTTGCCGCCCAGACAATCGATAGCAATCAACGCCCCGGCCAGCAGAAATAATGGCAATGGAATAATCCCGATTTTCCAGGTATCCATAATATGCCACCACCGGTCCTTAAGTGATTTCTTTTGAATCGCCAATGATTCAGAGGTAACAGAAAACGAATCGTCAGTTGTGCTCATAATTAAGCCCCTTGGTTATTTTGTGCCTTCAGGGTAAAGGGCTAATGGCGTAGGTTATGTGAGGGAAAGCATAATAAAACCGGAGTTTTAATGGCACCTATGGTTTTTATGGTTTCTTTTATTTTCTGTGATTCACACCTTAATTATTGCCGTGGTTTTAATGGTTTTTATATCCAGAGGTACATGTTAATAACATTTCCAAAAATGAGTATTTAACATGTCATTTTTTGCGCCAGATCTTGCTGTGCAAGGGATCACAAGTTTCCAGTAAACTACGCACAATGATGATAAAAAATGGTACATTGGCGCTTTGCTGGCTGTGGTGTGTGCCGTTATGAAGCTATCCTTCCAAATCAAACTTTTTATTTCTCTGGTGCTGTTCTTCTCCGGTTTGTTTGTTTTGCTCGGCATTTATTACTACCAGGATGTCAGTCGCCAGCTTTATCAGGAAATGAGCACCAGAGCAAAAATACAGGCAGAAGAGATCGCGATTATTCCGAATTTGCGCAAGGCGGTCGCAGACAAAGATATTCCGGCGATTAATCAATTTATGCACCAGGTGGTTTTGCATAGCGATGCCAGCTTTATTGTGGTGGGGGATAATAAGGGAATTCATCTATTTCATTCGGCGCACGGGGAGGTTGTCGGCAAAAAGCTGATTGGCGGCGACAATGACGCAGTGCTGCGCGGAATCAGCACCACCACGATTCGCAAAGGTGGGCTGGGAATATCTCTGCGCAGCAAAGCGCCGATATTTGACGATAACCATCAGGTGATCGGCATTATCTCAGTGGGTTATCTCACCAGCTATCTCGACACCATTACGCTGAGTAAAGTGATCAATATCTTTATCGCCGCCGTGTTGTTGCTGGCCGCCCTGTTTATCTTTTCCTGGTTTTTCACCCGCGGGATCAAAAAACAGATTTTCTCGCTGGAACCACGGGAAATTGGTCTGCTGGTACGCCAGCAGAAAGCCATGATGGAATCCATCTATGAAGGGGTCATTGCGGTCGACAGTGAGCTGCGCATTGAAGTGATCAATCAGGCAGCACGCAAACTTTTAGGGTTGAGCCAGCCAACCCGCCTGCTACGTGGTCATCCTATTAGCGAGGTGATTGCTCCAGTGCCCTTTTTCACCCGCGAGGTGATACTGGAAAACGATACCCACGACGAAATTTGCCGTTTCAATCAGTTAACGGTGATCGCCAGCCGGGTGCGAATTATGCTGGAGGATGAATTGCAGGGGTGGGTCATCACCTTTCGAGATCGCAACGAAATTGACAGCCTGAGTGCGCAACTCAGCCAGGTTAAACGCTATGTCGATAATCTGCGCATCATGCGCCATGAACAGTTAAATCGCATGACCACCCTCTCCGGGCTGTTGCATATGGGACGTTACGACGAAGCGGTGCGCTATATCCAGGCCCAGTCAGAGCATGCGCAGGAACTGCTGGACTTTATCTCCGCCCGTTTTAGCTCACCGACGCTGTGCGGCCTGCTGTTAGGCAAAGCGGCGCGGGCGCGGGAAAAAGGCGTGGCGTTAGCCTTTGATCCGTTATGCGAGATGGCGCGACCTTGTCGTATGCTGGGAGAGGCCGAGCTGATCTCAATCATCGGTAACCTGCTGGATAATGCAATCGAAGCCACCCAGCGCTCTCCTCTGCCTCACGATCCAGTGGAAGTACTGATCCTGCTTAATGAGCGGGAGCTGATCATTGAGGTGGCGGATCAAGGTATCGGTATCGATCCGACCATTCGTGAGCATATTTTTGAACGCGGGATGACCACCAAGCGCAGTGGCGATCATGGCATCGGCCTGTATTTAATCGCCAGCTATGTCACGCAGGTTGGCGGGTCGATTGAAGTCTCTAACAATGCCCCGCGAGGTACGATTTTTTCGTTATTTATTCCTGAAATGGGCGACCAGGCGCGTCCCGTTCCGACGCTGGAAGAACAGTATTATGCAACCTGAAATGATAGACGTATTGATTGTAGAAGATGAAAACACACTCGCGCAGTTGCATGCCGATCTGATCGGCGAACATCCGCGCCTGCGGCTGGTGGGGGTTGCCTCGTCACTCGCTGAAGCTCGGGTGTTAATGAAGAGCAAGCAGCCAAAGCTGGTGCTGCTCGACAATTATTTGCCGGACGGTAAAGGCATCACGTTGATCAGCGATCCATTGGTTTTGCACGCCAACTGTTCGGTAATTTTTATCACTGCCGCCAGCGATATGGATACCTGTAGCCAGGCAATCCGCAATGGTGCCTTCGACTATATTCTCAAGCCTGTCTCATGGAAGCGTTTAAGCCAATCACTGGAACGTTTTGTGCAATTCGCCGAACAGCAGCGAGTATGGAAGATTGTTGATCAGCAAAACGTTGATTCGCTCTATCAACTTCAGGCGAAAAATTACCGCCAGGATAACGGCAGCAAAGGTATAGAAGAAAAGACGCTGGCGCTGGTACAAAGAATGTTTGCCGAAGCCGCACAACGTTGTTTTTCCGTGGACGAGGTGGTGAGCGAAACCGGACTGAGTAAAACCACTACCCGACGCTATCTGGAACACTGCGTGGATGCGGGTTTTCTGGCGGTGGAGATGCAGTACGGCAAGATTGGTCATCCGAGGAGGATGTATCGACGGGTTGCGGAGTCATGATGGGAAATGCGCGGCACGGTGGTCGCTTTTGATGCATCGTTCTGCGTGACTTACCTCAAATTTAATCGTTTACGATACCCGATGTAAAAACAACGTCGTATACTTTCGCTCTTGCCTGAAAAGCATTAATTAACAATAAAATCATATAGTTAAAAACATCATTTTCAATGACTCACCTTTCGGGTGTGGCAACGCTTGACCGTACGTAAATGGTCGTACAAAATACAAGAAATGTAGAATGGCTTTCAAAGAGATAAAGTCTAAGGCAATAAGCTGTCTGAAAAATGGATGCTATGACCATGAAGCAAGGTGCGATATTGATACGAAGAATCTGTTTTCTGTTGGGGAAATAGACGAAGAATATGTAATTTCTTTGATACAGCGAACATTTGGGGATCAATATACTTACAGCCCACATCATCAGGACAGTCATACTTACGTTCATCTATGCCGTCCATATAAAGATGGCTGTTATTGGTACGTAAAGTTTTATTTCATTGAACCCGACATTATCTTTATCAGCGTTCATAGATAGCAGGAGAGGTTAAGATGAGAATCGTTAAAGAAGGTGATACACGACAGGTTATCTGCCATAACTGTGGAAAAAGTCAGGCGACCTATTTATTACGCGATGTCGATTTCAATGATAAAAGTGGCACTGTTAAAAATATTTTAGCGGCTGTATGTAATAACTGCCATGAAGTCGTCAGCATTCCAGCGCAATCGACACCAAAGATCAAAGAGGAGTACGAAAAAATAAGGGCATCTTTAGAGGTAAGGGTTCCGGCACATTTTCTGGACATCTTAAATGTAGCCTCTCAGAAAATAAACCCCGCTGTGGATGATAGCTTCAGCCGTGCGCTGATACTTTATTATATTCATGCCTTAAACTCTGGACGCTATGAGCAGCCGGATTTAGCAAAGCTATTGAATGGTGATTTAGCCAAAGCCAAAGCTTCAAAAAGAATCTCGATAAAGATAACTCCCTGGCAGCTCAACGAACTCAATGAGCTTATGGCGAAGCAACATATTGAAAAAAATACCGATGTAATTAAAGCCGTAATACTTAAGATAAATGAAGACATTATCCAGAATGACAAACCCGAACAACTTTCTGAATTAAGAAATGTTGCGGCTGCATTTTCATAATGCTGCCAACTGAATCAACAGATAATGAATTGGCTAAAGTTGACCATTCATGTTAATCAGAGCCGCTTCACATTTTTTGAATTTCCCTGCATCAAATGATTTTTGCTGATTTACTCACTACCGATTAAAAAGTAGACTCCCCCGCTGGCGGATAAAAGGGCAACACAGGACCAGGGAAATGGCGAAAGGCATCGTGCTTTGTCAGGGTGACAAGACTAAATGCGGCGGTAAAATTACCGCAGGAACAGCGCAAGGTTTTTCTTTCGGTAAGCCTCAGGCAAGGGAAGGCGATCCTGTTACCTGTGGGAAAAATGGCAAAACGTATCGAATCATTGGCGGTATATCTCACTATACCAGCGGACCCGATAATAAGCGTATTGCCGGCTCGCTGGACAGCCACAGCTCCTGCCCCTGTAAGGCGAAAATTATTCCTTCCAATCTTTATCCTACTTATACGCAGGAAGATGCTCCGGTGATGAGGGGGATGGATGCCACCAAACAAGTGCCTGCTGAAACGGCAACAAAACCGAATCAATTTATCCAAAATCTTCTGGAGCAAAACAGGCAACTTGTTATCAGCCAACAAAATGAAAAACCTATTCCAGATGGCGTTTATATCTGGACAGAAATCATCGGTGCAGGACACACGTTTGTTTCTGTACATGAAAATGATCATATATATCTATATACGTATGGGCGGTTTGGTCGACGAGGCCCTGGTGGGCTGACGGGGGATGGAATCCTCAACTTTTTGAAGGATGAAGATGCAGAAGACTACTATAAAAAGGAACTTTATAAAATGAATGCTAGTGTATTTCACATCAATGACGCAGACATAACACTGACCAGATATTACTTTGAAGATCTATGGATTAAAGGTACTCCAGCAATTAAAACAGAGAGAATGCCTGAAACAACTCAAAGGAGAGGTCGTACTATAGACAAGTATGATGTTACTGGAAATAACTGTACAACACATTCCATCTCTGGAATAAAATTTTCCGGTTCAACTGTATTTAATAATAGTTATAGTTCATTAACTACACAGCTACCCATCGAAGCAGAGGAAGACTTTACTGTTCCTTTATCTCTACAAAGATATTTAGGAAAAAAAGCAGTGGACATGTCTTCTATGCTCGTCATGGAAATGACGAATAATTTTAAAAAACAATTTTCTAATGATGATAGCATCCACCCTTTACCAAAGTCTCTCGACGGAATAGCCAATCAAGTTGCTGCTGGAATCGCTACTACTGGCGATTCTTTATCCCCATACTCAGGTGGAACCATTGGTGGTTTTTTTGTAGGTTCTTATGACATTGACGAAAAAGACTAAATTTATTCTTCGTTGGGGTGGGATTATGATTTTATCAATCTCCTACTTCCTTAGTCTGATAATAGCCTCGATATCTTACTCAGACATATACGAAAATCTAACACTGCAACAATCTGATTTCGTCCCTTTAACTGAGTATTGGGCTACAATTGAATATATGATTGAATATATAAATCTAATCCTTGACATAGCCTTCCTGGGGTTTATTATCTGCGTCCCCTTGATCCTGATTATATTCAAGAAAGTAAGATAATCCTGAATCCATCCAGACATAAACTTTTTATAATAATTAACAAAATCGATGTATCATCGTGAGATGACTTCATAAGCAAAAATAGGTTTCTTACAACTAAAAAACAATATATTCAGACTGAAGAAGTACGATTATTCAACATATTATCAATCATCATTTAATTACGTCAAAAGATAGTTTGAAAAAATAAAAACAGACCAATCAATTTTAATCAGAGCAGCTTCACATTTTTTGAATTTCCCTGCATCAAATGATTTTTGCTGATTTACTCACTACCGATTAAAAAGTAGACTCCCCCGCTGACGGATAAAAGGGCAACACAGGACCAGGGAAATGGCGAAAGGCATCGTGCTTTGTCAGGGTGACAAGACTAAATGCGGCGGTAAAATTACCGCAGGAACAGCGCAGGGTTTTTCTTTCGGCAAGCCTCAGGCAAGGGAAGGCGATCCTGTTACCTGTGGGA